>JAQGOE010000190.1 GCA_028293725.1 Gammaproteobacteria bacterium
AAATACTGGTCGGCTGTCTGGCCCATGATGGCGTTCCCGGAAGTTTCGAGCTACCCCTAAAATCGGGCAATTGGGCCGGGATTTCAACCCAGTTCTTGCGCTCGACTTACAACTCCGGATCGAGCGGCAGGAGCGCCAGCAGTCTGACCT
Organism: Gammaproteobacteria bacterium; assembly: GCA_028293725.1. The sequence goes on from JAQGOE010000190.1 coordinate 151, forward strand.
TGAATCTCTGCCACGCGCCACGGGAAGGCTCGGTATCGAGCTCGACGGGATGACCGTCCTCCACGGTTTGCCACACCAGGTGGGACCGCTTTCCGTCCGCGCTCGCCCGCAGGACTACCAAATAGGCGCTCTCTTTCTTGGTCATCGCCTCGAACCGGGCGGCGACCTGCTGCGAGAGATCGGCGTTGTTGAGAATCAGCCCGATCTCCGTGTTGAGGTGCTTGGAGCGCTGATCGAAATTCATCGATCCAATGTAGACCTTCTGACGATCGAATACGATCAACTTGCCGTGTAGCGAGTAGTTACCATATCCGGCGATTCTGACCGACTCCCCGCTACCGCGGGTGTTATCCAGCCGGGCACGTACCTCGTGGAATTCCACGCCGTCCTTCAACAGGACCCTGCGTTGATGCACGTAACCCGCATGGGCGGCCAGATCCGGCGCCGACTCCAGGGAGTTGGTCAGAACCCCAACATGCGCTCCGCGCTCGCGGGTGTCCTCCAGCAGACGAACTTCACCTTTTGTCGGCACGAAGTACGGTGAGACCATCAGTAATTCCGTCTTCACATGAGTGACCGCATCCGCGATGGGCTCGTACATCAGCTCCCCGGGCCCGGCTCCGGCGACCACATTCTTTTTGTCCGGACTGTCCCCGATAAACTGCGCGTCGGCCCACACGAGAGACAACTCCCCGTCGAGTACTCCCGCAAGGGGCTCGCCGTGAGCGAGCTTGTCCTGGTAATTGAATCCCGCCGTTTTGAGTTTCGGCGCCGGAGCGGAGTGGTGGCGGGCGGCGGATGAGGATTCTTTGTCGGCAGAGTGGCCATGCGCAAGCGCTTCCGCCGGGATGGCCAATGAACTGTTCCAGAACTCGTCGAACTTCGCCGAAACGTCGCGCATGATCGGGCCGCCGGCAAAGACATCATCATCGGCGAACTGCGACGCGGGATCGATCTGGAAGTACTGGTCGCCCACGTTGCGTCCACCGACCAGCCCGACGGCGCCGTCGGCAATGAGCATCTTGTTGTGCATCCGGTAATCGAGTCGCGAATGTCGCAGCAGGTATTCCGTGTCACGAATGATTTTGTTGTGTCCCCGGTAGGAGAACGGATTGAAAACACGGATTTCCAAGGCGCCGTGTCCGCTCAGCGCGAGTAACTTCTCATCTCCAGGGACCGTGTCACCGTCGTCGACCAACACCCGAACGCGCACGCCGCGGTCGGCGGCACGCAGCAGTGCCTCTCTGATGAGGCGGCCGGATTCGTCGCCACGGAAGATGAAGTACTGCAGATCGAGCGTCCGCTCAGCGGCGTTGATCATCTCGACGCGCATCAGGAAGCCGTCCACACCGACGTTGATGAGACGAAACGCCGTCCGCCCGCCATTGGCGTGCGAATCCCGCTCGAATTGCCGACCGAAGCGGGTACTTTCAAAATCGGTCAGCGCCACCGAGCGGGTCTTTGGATAATGGGCTCCCGGCGGCGCCGTGGCGCATCCGACGAGCTCCAGGGCTAATAAACACGCAACTCCCCAAACCCGGAAGCGGGAAAAGGCGCCCGATCGATCGTTGGAAGTTAAACCGAACACTGGTGCCACCCGCCTTTAGTGGAAGCCACAATGGGCTTAGTGGCAGGCGTAGCATTTCGTGTGCCGTAAAGGTACCGACGCAGCTGAGGTGTGCACCTGGTTACGACGGCGCCCTCGCACCCTTCAGATGTTTGGATTTCGTAAGCGGACTGTCGGCGAGCTCTCATCAACTGCGCGGCGTCACTCTGCTGGCAGTTACGGACGCGTCCCGGTCCGCACTCTAGGTATTTCGCCGCGGCCTCTTCACAAACAGACTTTGTCGCTCGCGCGCACGCTGCGACAACAACTCAGCAACCGCATCGCGCATCTCGGCCCGGCTCGTCCCGGCGGGAAACTCGAATACCTCCGACGCGTCGAACGGGTTCTTAAATCGGACGGGGCCGTCTGGCGTCGCGGGCGATGCGGGCGCCAGCTCCGATGCCGGCACTGATGCCGGCATCGATGTGGGCGCCGATGTTGGCACCGCGCGGGCAACTGTCGGGCGAGAGCCGTTGTCCGCCACTATCGGGAGCGGATGTCGGGCCCCTGCCGTGGCCAGATAGGCCAGCCCACCCAACAGTCCTGCAGTAGCAGCCGCCATGCCGAAACCGAGGGCAAATCTCCGGCTCTTCCGCGGCGGTCGGGCGAAGGACACCGTTCCGTGCCTGGCGGCTGGCGTCTCCACTTTGACAGCCTCGGCCACCTGCCTGGCGGGGGGAGTTTCCTGTTCGAGAGCCTGGGATACCTGCCTCGCGGCTGGCGTTTCCTGCTTAAGAGCCTCCGCTACCCGCCTTGCGGTTGGCGTTTGCTGCTGCTTAGGAGCCTCCGCCACCTGCCCCGCGGCCGGCGTTTCCTGCTTGAGAGCCTCCGCTACCAGACTCGCGACTGGCATTTCCTGCTCTGACGCCTCGCCTGCCTGCCCGGCGGCAGCCGCTTCGTGCTCCAGAGCTGCGGGTCCCCGCTCGTTAGCCGGGGCTTCCGGGTCGAAGCCTCTGGTTCCCTGCGCATGCGCTTCTGGCGTTACGCGCGGATCCGCTCGCTCCTCAAAAGCCGCCAGCGCAAGCGCAGCGGCCTCAGTGAGCGCCCGTATGGCGGCCTCATTGAGCTCCAACTCAACGGTGTCGTCATCGTCATAGTCATCATCATAGTCATCGACCCTGCCAATGACGCGCGCCGATGGACGGTCAAGGGAGTACAGCATCCGATCACCAGACGGTAAATTCAGGGCTTCGCCTTAGCTTCAGCCGCAAGGGGACCCGGGCTGACGCCCGCCCCTGCGAGGCCTATTTTGGAATGTCCTTGCCTGCGTCCTTCGCGGCCTTTGCATGATGGTGGGCCTTGGCCTTGTGCACTTTAGCCTTTGCCTTGTCTACCGACTTATTCGGCTCCGACGACACAGAGGCTTTCGCCTGGTCACCATATTGCTTCGCCTTCTCGCCGGTCGCCTGGGCCCCCTCTTTCACGGTGGTGCCCACCTGTGCCAGGGACACGCTGCTCACAGCCAGCACCGCTATCGCCAACAGTATCTTTTTCATGACACACCTCGTAAAGCGAGACAACGGTTACGCTTACGTGCCGTTCCAGCGGCAACGCAAATAAATAGATCCCTGGCGGGGGTTACAATTCCCCGCAAAATGAGAGGACCCCTTCCATGCGCCGTTTGACGATCTCGGTGGACGACGACCTGGCCGATACCTTCGATCGCCTAGTCAAAGAAAAAGGCTACGTAAATCGCTCAGAGGCGTTCCGCGACCTCGTACGAGGCGCCCTCAAGGACGCGAGCATTCGTGAGGGCACCGCAAAATACTGCGTCGGCGCATTGAGCTACGTTTACAACCATCATGAACGGCAGCTTGCAAGCCGCCTGACGACGATGCAGCACGACCATCACGACGTCACCGTCTCTACGATGCATGCGCATCTCGATCACGAGAATTGCATCGAGACGGTCCTTCTGCGGGGGCCAACCGAAGCCGTGATGCACTTCGCTGAATCAGTGATGGCGCAGAGCGGTGTTCGCCATGGCAAATTTCATCCTATTCCCATCGAAGTCGAGACGCCTGATGCGAAGCGTCATCGGCACGTGCACGCACGGCCGTCGAATTGAGGAGATAGGAGCCGAAGGCGACCGCGATCAGAATCAACACCCCGATGGACAGTCCCCATGACTCGAGACCCGCATCCATGCGCGGGTTGAAGTAACGGATCGCACCCAACCCGGCGACCGCGAAGCTCAGTAAGGCAACAAACAGCCCGATTGCTCTGGATACGACTCGGGCGCGGCGATCGGCCCGCCTCAGCAGGGCGGCGACCCAGGCGCCATTGAGCCCGTCGACGAATAACATCCCCAGGGCGAACAGTACACCCAACCAGAGCGCGCTCTGCCATCCGCCGAACTGCGTAGCCGTCGCAGAAAAAAGCAACGCCTGACTCAGAGTATCGAACGAGAGAGCGAACAGCGCGCCGACAGCTGCGATGGCCAGCGGTTGAGTCGTACGTGTCAGTCGGGATAGCAGGCGGCTGCGTAAGCCCGCTGCTTTCACCATCTCATCGGCGGGTGTCCGGACGACCATAGTCAGGTTGATAACACCCAAAACCACAAGACAGCCGATCGAGACCCAGGCACCAAAGTCCCGGGCCCAGTCGGGGATCGTGTAGCGGGTGGTGGTAGCGACAGTCGCGACAGCGACCGCAATGACGATGCAGCCATGTCCTGCCGAAAACAGCGCGCCACACCAGCGGGCCAGTTTCGGTCGAGCAGAGGAATTGAAGCGTGTCAGACCGTCGATCGTGGCCAAGTGGTCGGCGTCGAGACCATGCCGCAGCCCCAGGGAAAAGACGGTGACACAAAGCGGGAGCCAAGCCATCGACAAAGGCGTCATGGTGTCATACCTGATAGTGCATCCGGCTTACCGGTCGACGCGTATGAAGATCGTAGCAAGTTTTCAAAATTCTTCATACGGATGCCCTCGCTCTGTATGATCTTTCTATAAAATATCATACCGGATGCGGCAGCGGGCCATGACGAAACGGTTGATCTGGGCCGCCGCGACCCTTCTGCTGGGCGGGACCGCTGTGGCTCACGGTGCGAACGACGCTGACTCGGACTCGGCCTCGACGAATCTCGATACCGTCACGGTCGTGGCGACGGGCGTGAGCAACATGCAGGCCGCATCGGCCGGTGATGTGAGCCAGGATCAACTGGCCAGCCAACCGCTCCTGAGGCCGGGTGCGGTGCTCGAAAATGTACCCGGCTTGATCGTCACCCAACACTCGGGGGAAGGAAAAGCCAATCAGTACTTCCTCAGAGCCTTCAACCTCGATCACGGCACCGACCTCGCGACCGAGGTCGATGACATGCCGGTCAACATGCCGACGCACGCCCATGGCCAGGGTTACTCCGATCTCAACTTTCTGATTCCGGAGTTGGTCAGTGATCTGCACTTCAAAAAGGGCCCGTACTACGCTGACGAAGGCGACTTCGCGACGGCCGGCGCTGTTCGCATGGACCTGGTCGATGAGATCCCCGACTCTGCCACGCTGGGGTTCGGAGAGGATGGCTACCGCAGAGCGTTGCTGCTGGGATCTACCGCTCTGGGTGGTGGAACGCTACTCGGTGCCGGAGACGTCTATCACAACGACGGGCCGTTCAATAACCCGGATGACTACAACCGTCTCAACGGCTTACTCCGGTACTATCACGGCACGGCACAGGACTTCTTCACGGTCACCGGCATGACCTATTCCGGAAAGTGGAATTCCACCGACCAGGTGCCTGCGCATGCCATCACGGACGGGATCATCGGCCGGTACGGCAGCTTCAACCCATCGGACGGCGGAACCTCCAGCCGCTCGAGCCTCTCTTTCAACCGCGTGAAGCGCTCGGACACCGATCAGGTGCAATTCTCCGCGTACGTGATCCGATACAAGTTGGATCTGTGGTCGACATTCACCTACTACCTGTCAGACCCTGTGAATGGCGACCAGATGCTGCAACATGACGACCGGGTCGTCTATGGCGCGAAGGGATCCAAAACGTGGTTCACCAATCTGTGGGGCATGCCTAGTTCGACCGTCATCGGCGTGCAGGCACGGGTGGACGATATCCGCGACGTCGGCATCAATGCCACGGTCCAGAGGCAATACCTTTATACGAAACAGAACGCCAGCGTGTTGGAATCCAATGGCGCCCTGTACGCGGAGAACAGCACTCAGTGGCTGCCCTACTTTCGCACCGTGCTGGGCCTGCGTGAGGATGAGTTCGACTTCGACGTCAAGGACAAGATGCTGAACAGCGACGGGAGCTGCAACATCAACAGCGACCCGCTCGGCTGTAATACCGGCGATGTGCGGGCCCATATCTTCAGCCCCAAGCTCGGGCTCACCCTGGGGCCATGGGCGAGCACTTCATACTTCATCACCGTGGCTGACGGGTACCACAGCAATGATGCCCGCGGCATAACACGCAGCGGGGAAAGCCCGGACGCGTCGCCGGTCACCCCACTCACTCGCGCGACCAGTGCCGAGATCGGATTGGCCAGTGAGCCGCTACCCCGCTGGCGCACTACACTCGATATATTTCTGCTCAAACTCAAGAGTGAGCTGGTCTTCGACGGCGACGCGGGCGTGACCTCACCCAGTGGCGCGACGACGCGGACCGGCATCGAATTAGGCAATACATACCAGATCAACACTTGGCTACATGCGGATCTGAACGCTGCGTTCTCCAGGGCGCGATTCGATCGGAACGCTCCCCCGGACGACCTGGGTTGTGGCGACGCTGCGCCAGGCTACCCCTGCAGGCAACCGATTGGGATTACCGGCCGTTACGTCCCTAACAGCCCTACCAATGTCATCGACGCGGGTTTGACCGCGCAGCATCCGTCGGGCTGGTTCGGTGCCATCAAGGCGCGACATTTCGGAGAATCCCCGCTGGTCGAGGACAACAGCGTGAAATCGCCGGCCTACACGACGATGGACCTGCAGTTGGGATTCCAGCGCCCGGGGCGATGGCTGGCCGCGATCGATGTCTTCAACCTCGCCGACGTCAAATGGAATGACATCGAGTACTACTACGTCTCGCGCCTCAAGAACGAGACCTCCCCCACGCCCGACTTCGTCGTACACCCCGGCGTGCCCCTTACTGTGCGTGCGCATTTTCAATATATTCTCGGGCGATGAGACACCTATATCTAGCATCGCTCCTGATCATTCTGTGCATGGCAGCCGACGGCACCCCTGCCGCCGCCGCGGAGACCCTCGACAGAACACCCCGTACTGCCATCATGTCGGCCTTTGAGCCGGAGTGGATCGCGCTACAGTCGATGCTGGCCGGCCGTAAGGACTATGCCGTCCATGGAACGGTCTTTCTCACCGGCACTATCGAACACAAGCCGGTGCTCCTGTTTCAGAGCGGCGTCAGCATGGTGAATGCCGCCATGAAAACCCAATTAGCTATCGATCGCTTCACGATCCGGAAGATTGCGTTTTCGGGCATCGCCGGCGGTGTGGACACCGATCTCGAGATCGGTGACGTCGTCGTCCCCGACGCCTGGGGTGAGTATCTCGAGACCGTCTTCGCCCGCGAAAAAGACGGGGCCTACACGGTGCCTGAGTTCGAGGAAAAGCGGTTCCCCAACTTCGGCATGATGTTTCCGCAACCGGTTCAGATCGCGACGGGCGGGCGTCAGCCGGAGAAACGCTTCTGGTTTCCGGTGGATCCGCAACTCCTTGCGGTGGCGCGACGGGCCATGGGCGCGGTCGCGCTGCAAGACTGCACCCCGGAGCACAAATGCCTGCTCCACAAGCCGAAAATTGTGATTGGCGGTCATGGCGTCTCCGGCCAGGCGTTTGTCGACAACGCCGCCTTCCGGGAGTACGCGCGCAAAACCTTCGACGCAAGAGTTCTAGATATGGAAAGCGCCGCGGTAGCCCACGTCGCCTATGCGAACGGGGTGCCCTTCATCGCATTCAGAAGCCTCTCGGACCTCGCCGGCGGCGGCCCCGGTGAAAACGAGATGGGCACTTTCTTCCAACTGGCGTCCGATAACTCCGCAGCGTTTGTCAGAGAGTTTCTGAAACAACTGCCTTAGTCGCGGCGGAACGTCGACGCTGCTCTTCGTGTACCTGCTCCAGAGTCAGATGCGTGACAGTCGCGACGAGGCGCAGTACCGAATGCTCCGACTCGCGCGGCAGTCGCAACCCGTAAGACTTCTCCCAAGCGCGGATACGCGCCTCGGGTGCGTTGAACTCGGATGTCTGCTCCGCCAGACCCTGCTGCCGCAGCTCGGCGTCCTGCGATTGCTTGAGCGCCAGGCGGGACCGGTAATCTGATATGAGCTCACCGGCAGCCCCCGAAGTGGTGGCGTGTGAACTGAAGACCCAGGAAGGCGAAGTCATAAAAATACCTGCGCAGGTGGAGGCCACGAAATGTGGGCCCTTTATGCGCCAGTGTGCGCCTCCTGGGCGCCGAATGTCCGACAACCTTGCATAAGGTCACTCAATAGCCGAAACGATAGTGAATCTGGGCGTAGATCTGCCGGGGGTCGTTGTAATGAAAGCCCCCGAAAGTCAGGCTGTTGTCCACCAGCAGATGGCGATTCGTCAGGTTCAGCACCGTCAGGGACGCGGAAAAGCTCTGACCAAATGACTTTCCCGCGCTCAGATTCACCTCCGCGTGACCCGGGAGATGGCTCGGGGGCGCCTCGCCATTGGCGAATCCCGAGCCGTAGGAGACGTTCAGGGACGCATACGCCGCCCAGGGAAGGCTCACATCGACTCCGGCATTGGCCGTATTCCTCTGGTCGTGGTCGAGGGCGAAATAGCCGGCCGGAGGACTGAAGTCGGTGAGGCCGCCGTTGATGGTGCCAAACCCGTCCGCCGTCTGGTTCGAATAAGCGACGTGCACCTGGCCAAAGCTCCAGAATCGTGGCGAGCGGATGGCGAGCTCGTTGCCGCGAATCACCGCCCCGTCGATCGTCAAAGGCAGGAACAGGTTTGAGTTGCCGATGGCATTGTGGTCGAAAAAGTTGCGGGCCTGGGTACGGAAATGATCGACGTCGACCGTCCAGCCATACAGGGGAATCGTTACCCCGAATTGATATTCCTGGTCGCGCTCGCCGTGCAGCGGCAGAAAGCCTGAATCGCTGTTCGTTGCGAACTCGAGCAGCGGACCCGAGAAGGTCGTGAGGGGCGGCGCCTGGTAGTACTTGCCCCAGAATCCGCGCAGGATCCAGCCGATCCGAGGCAGCAGGACGGTCGCGCCCAAGCGGGGGCTGGTGGCATTTTCCGTCACACCGCCCGAAAAATGCGTCTCCCGGACACCGCCGATCAAACTCAGCCAACTCGTCGCCTTGAAGGTGTCTTCGACATACGCCGCCAGCAAGGAGCCCCGGGGAGCCGAGGTCTGGTTAACCGGCGCCCCACTGCCATCATTGAACAGCACATTGAAGTGCTCGCTGTCGTGTTGGCCGAATCCCAGGACACCGATCTGCACGTCATGTCGAGACATGTGGAAGCGCAACGTCTCCTGGCCGCCGAAATACGTCGAAGAGCGTTGGTCGGTGGTACTGATGGGAAAGTCACCCGGCGCCGCGTCGAGATCCGCCTGGTTGAAATGATAAAACACCGAAGTTGTGAGCGCGGCGTCGGCGCTGAGCTTGCGCACCCAGGAGAGAATTCCGAATGAATCGGTCTCGCGCTGCACGTCGTCCAGCAGATCCCCGGGGCTGTTCGGGATGTCGTAGCTGTCGTGGCGCGCGGAGACGACGAATCGGACCTGGTCGTCAGGAGATGCATCGAACACCAGCGTGCTGAAGCCACCGTAACCGCTCTCCTCATCGTGAATGATTTGCGCCACAGGCGTCTGAATGCCGAGACCGCTGCGGTTGCCGTTGACGCTCGCATAGTAGGCGAAACGATCCGTGTGGCTGCCCATACTCAAATAGTCGTTGGTTTGACCAAAGCTGCCCGCGCTTGCAACTAACTCGCCCTGGTTATCGCGCTCAAAGCCGGTGCGCGGCACCACGTTGAATACACCATAGGTGCGATCGCCCTGGTCCGCCTCGTAGCTGCCCCGTTGCACCTCGAGATAGTCGATGTCTTTCGGATCGATCTGCGGACCGAGGTTGCTCGCGATGTTCGTATTGGGGATCTCCACCCCGTCGATGGCCCACGTCGTCTGGTGGCCGCCGCGAACGTGCAATTGGTCGTGCACCACGTAAGCCCCGGGAACGTAGTCCGTGATCATCGCGAGACTGTTGGTCCGATCCGCCCCGGGAGTGCGTTCGATATCCTTGCGGCTCACGACTGTCGTAGGCGTCGCGGCATTGAGGACCGCGGTATCCGCGGTAGCCGACACCGTCACCGTAGGGAGCGCAGCCCCCGCCGCGAGCTGAATGCGGGCAGTGGGCGACGAGCCCGAACTGACTGCTACAGCCTGTGCAACGCTGGAAAAATCCGCGTGGGTAACGCTCAAAACGTAATCCCCGAGCGGCACTGTCATGAAAGCGAATTCGCCGCGCTCGTCGGTACTAGTCGTTTGTACCCACGCCGATGTCGCGGATTTTAGCTTCACTCCGGCCTGTGCGACCGGGTGGCCATGGGGATCGTCAACAACGCCCCTTACGCTGCCGACGTCCGCGGCATGCAATGCTACCGGCGACACGAGCGTCACCAGAAACAAAACCCCAATGGGCCAGGCAACGGCCCTACCCCTTCTTTGGCAGGTACTCCACATATGAATCTCCCGACGAATCCAGACTCGAAACGCCAACACGACAACGGCCAATGGCCGTCGCACGCATTACGCGCAAACCTCAGTTCAACAGTGCTGATGAGTCGGAATTAAGCGGGCGGACCGCGCGGCGACTGCGCGCGGGGAGAGACTTCGAAATAGTCGACTTGCGCGGCGGTGACCGCACGTTCGGCGACATGTTGGACGGCCACCAGCACTATCGTCAGTGTTGGAAGACCTCCCAGGGCAGGAGCAGATCCGTAAGTGCAGCTGCCGTGATCTTGATGGGGCGCGTTGCCGGTCGCCGCATCCATCGGCATGTCCGTGGACATATCCATCGACATGGAGGATGCCGTTCCCGGCGTCGGCGCATAGCCCTCGCAAACGACGAATCGTACTTCGTAGCCCGGGCCGAACGTGGGCATAAATCCGAGCGGAATCAACGAGCGCAGCAAGAGTGCAGGCAGCAGCAACGCCACCCACAACCGCATTCGCTTACGGCTCATCCAGCTCAAGAGACTCGTCCCCTTCAAGGGCTATCCCGCGTCGGCGGGCCTGGGAATACTGTCGTTTGTGCGCGGCGAAGTCAACTTACAGGGCCGCCGCGAAGCGCCCGGTACGGCCGCTCTCACACAGTACAAAGGCTCACTGGATTCCAACATTGGGAGCCTCGAGCAACGCTGCCGAAGCGCGGAATGACTAACCGGCGAGCGGCAGTTCGTGCTAAACACCGGCGCAGCATGTCAGCCCCGATGCTGATTCTCGTATCCCATCACCCGAGAACGCCGGCAAGAGCGTTATGTAATAGATCGCTGTAATCAGGGGGATAAAGCCTTGAATGTTCTGACGTCGGAACTTGATGAGCTGCGCACGGAAGTCTCGCGGCTGCGGGCTCACGAGGAAATACGCGGCCGCATTTATGCCTATGCACGCGCGGTCGATCGTCTCGATCGCGAGCTGCTCGAGGAGCAGTTCTGGCCCAATGCGCGCGTCGATTACGGTGTTTTCTACCAGGGACCGGTGGCCCGCTTCTTTGCAAACGCGATGCGTTTTCAGGGAGCCATGCGCGACACCCAACACGTGGTCGGGAATGTCACGATCGATGTGACCGGCGATAACGCCCGCGCGGAATCGTACATACACGCGCAGCACGTCCTCGTGGATGGGGGAAATCTCGTGCAACTGATGGTCGGAGGGCGCTACCTGGACCGTTTCGAGCGACGCGCGTCCGCCTGGAAGATCAGCCATCGCACCGAGGTGATGGATTGGGGACGTTGGGTGCCCATGTCCGAGCGGTGGGTCGAGGCCGCTAACGAATTGCCGAAAGGGCTGCGCAACCGGAATGACCTGTCGGATCGATTCGCGTTCCCAGAAAAATGAGCCACCCGCGTCGGGAATTCGACGCCGCTAGCGCCGCTTCCGAGCCCTGAACGGTATTCCCTGTACCCGACTCCGGCGTCGTAAACCCCCCAGACTTTCCGTTCTGCCACAAGACCATTGTCAATGGGGTGGCTGACAAAAATCGATGAATACGCAAAAACTGTAACAAACAGGAGACCTAATTTGCCAGAACTTTGGATTTCTCTAGCTTTCTAACGAAAAACTTAGAAACCGACAACAACAAAACACACGTTCGCTCGCTGGGAGGGGGTCCCGATGATCGAGAAGAAATGTACGTCCAAGGCTGGCGCTCGGCCGGCCGCCGGACGCCGCGCTGCTCGCGGTTTCCTGATGAAGCTCACGACCAATTCCACCCTAGCCTGGCTCGCGCTGGTGGGGACCGTTTACGCCGCCGACGAGGGCCCGACAGCCAACGAAAAGGCAGCAAATTTACCGTCGGCGTCGCTGGAGGAGATCACCGTCACGGGCTCCCGCATCCGCCGCAATACCGACTTCGATACGCCCAATCCCACTACGGTCGTCGATTCGAACTACCTCAACAACCTGGGAATCGTGAACATCGGCCAGGCGATCGCGCAGCTGCCCTCCAACGTGTCTAACAACACGCCGACCACCACCGGCAATGCGAACTTCTTCACCGGGTCGACCATCGCCAACCTACGTGGCTTGAACCCCTACTTCGGCAGCCGAACGCTGACGCTGGTCAACAGCCGCCGCTTCGTCCCGACCAACCAGGGAGACGGCGTCGATCTGAACTTCATTCCCTCGGTCATGATCGACCGTGTCGACGTCGTCACCGGCGGTGCCTCCGCGGCCTACGGCTCCGGCGCCATCTCCGGCGTGCAGAATATCTTTCTCGCCACCAAGCTCGAGGGCGGCAAGGTCAACGTCGACTACCAGGAATCCGGACACGGCGATGCCGACGATCGGCACGTCGCGGCGGCTTTTGGCCACGGCTTTCTCGAGGATCGTGGTCACTTCGTGTTAGGCGGGGAATACGAGAACAGCGAAGCGGTCGGCTGTCAGAATTCCCGTGACTTCTGCACGCAGGACCAGGGGTTCTATCAGAACCTGAGTGGCACGGGTCCCGCGTATCTGAAGGGCTCCAATCTGCGCGGCCACCAGATCAGCGAGACTGGAGTGCTGTTAGGCGCCGCGTCGGGCGCGAATTCGGTGTACCAGTCGAATGCCGCCGGCACTGGTGCGACGAACTTCAACCTGGGTAAGAGCGGCTTCGCGGGCAACGGGTTAGACGTGACGCCAGGAGGCGATGGGGAGCCGGTTTACCAGTTCACCAACCTGCGCGCGCCCGTGGATCGCAAGACGGTTACCGGCACATTCACCTTCGCATTCACGGACACACTTCGCCTGAGCGTGGACGGCTCCTGGGGACAGGTAGCGACGACGAACCGCACAGCCGGGGTCAACAGCAACTTCATCGCGGTCACGCCCGCCAATCCCTTCGCAGCTCCCGTGCTCAAGGCCGCGGGTGATTTGCCGTTCGCACTCGTGGGCAAGGAATGGAACGACCAGTCGAGCTCCTTCACGACCTTTTTCACCAAGGTGAAGCGCGCCTCGATCGGACTCGACGGCAAGTTCGGCGAATCGAGCTGGACCTGGGACGCTTACTACCAGGTCGGCCGCACGAACCGCTCGCAACTCGTGAACGATAACCTCCACAATAATGCCGCTACGCTGGCCCTCAACGCGGTCGCGGGTCCCGGCGGCGCACCGATTTGCGCGGTCAACGCCCCGGGCGCTGTGTTACCGGTTGGCATCGATCCGGCACTCGCCGCGGCTTGCGTTCCGGTGAGCATCTTCGGCAACGCGCCGCTGACTCAGGCACAGCACAACTATCTCTTCGGCAACCTGGATGAAGTGCTGGACTACACACAGCAGGTCGCCGCGATCAATGCCTCCGGAGATTTGTTCGACGGCTTCGGCGCAGGCCCGATACAGGGCGCGGTCGGCTACGAGCATCGTACTGAGTTGGGACACAATCTCGAGAATGGTGCGGGTGTCGGACCTGACATTCCCGCCTATGTGCGCACCGATTATCTCATCCAATACGGCGAACCGTTCTCGGGCAACGTGAAAGTCGACGAAGCCTACGCCGAGGTCAGCGTGCCGCTGCTGAAGGACCTGCCGGGTGTCAAAAGGTTGGACCTGGACATCTCGGGCCGGCAGTCTCGCTACCACAATCAAGGACTGCAAGGCACGCAATCGTTCAGTGGGCAGCTTTATCCGAGCGCCACGAATAACCTCACGACATGGAAGGTCGGCGGTAACTACGAGCCCCTCGATTGGCTGCGCCTGCGGGGCAGCCAATCACGTGACGCACGCGCGCCGAACTTCCGTGAGCTGTATTACGGGCAGAAGATCGGAGCCGGTGGCCTCTTCGGCTATTGCGATCCGCTCGGAACGGGCAGCAGGGCCGATCCTTGCAACTGGAGCCTGGAAGGCAACACCGCCCTGAAGCCCGAGACGTCCGACACCACAACCGTGGGTTTCGTCTTGAGTCCAAAAGGGGCCTTGAGTGGCGTGCAGTTTGCCGTCGACTACTTCCACATCAAGATCAGCCACGCCATCGAGCAGGCGCAGATACAAGGCGTCTACGGCGGCTGTCAGTTGCAGAACATCGCGGCCGATTGCGCGCTGATCCAGTTTGGGCCCGGAACCTATGTCGAGAACGGCCAGACGTTCAGAGACATCGTCAACGTGCGGGCGCAGTCCTTCAACGGAGCCGCCTACAGTTTCAAAGGACTCGACTTCACGGGTAGCTGGACGACGGTGCTGCCGACAGGTGGCACCCTGGACGTGCGGCTGCTGGCCGAGCACATGATGGACCAGATCTTCCAGTCGAGCGCCACCAGCGCGCCTATCAACATTGTCGGGCAGACAGGCACGGCCAACTCCTTCCTGTCGGACAACCAGCCGACCGCCAAATGGACTGGCAGCCTCACCGGCACGTACGCGCAGGGTCCCTGGAGCGTGACCTCACAGATGCGCTTCATCAGCGCCGGAATCATGGACTACAACGCGCCGGACGGCTTCAATGCGGCGGGGAGGCATCTCTATGACGCGACCAAGGTACCCTCGTACCAGGTGTTCACGCTCTCGGGGCAATACACCTTCGGCAAGATTGGCGACCGGGCGAGCGTGCAGGTCTACGGCGTGATCGACAATCTGTTCGACAAGCAACCTCCGTTTGCCGGCGGCGCGGGCCCCTTCGGCGTCAGCAATACCAATGGCGGGACGAACCCGATCTTCTTCGATACGCTCGGGCGTATGTTTCGTGTGGGAGCGCGCCTGACCTTCTGAAGTCAACGGCTAGGGCCGCGTGACGCGAAGTCACGCGGCCCGACTGTAGCAGCGGGAAGCAGCGAGCCCGGGCCAATGGTCTCGCCCGGACGAGGGCCGGATGAACGGCACGCTGCTTGCTAGACCTGTCCAGGGAACCAGGGCGGGGAGCAATAGTGGACAGCCAGGAAACACCACCGATCATCCTTTACATCTACTGCGTGTTCGTCGCGGGATATATAGGAGCCATTGTTTGGGCGCTGCGCGCCAGAGCGAAGCGGCGCCGAGCGCGAATACAAGCATGGCGTGGCATTGAGTCACACACCCGGTCCGATCGATCCGAAGCCTGCGGCTGACGCCGCCGATTACGAAGTCCGATGAAGCGCGCGAGTAACGCGGCGGCTTGAGGATCTGGAGACCCGGCTGAACGTTCTTCCCGTAGGAGCACGTTATGTTTGCAGTGGTTTTTCAGGTTCATCCGGCCGAAGGCAAGAAAGAGGAGTATCTGGAGCTCGCCAAGCATCTGAAGCCGATTCTCGAGAGCATCGATGGCTTTATCGACAACGAGCGCTTCGAGAGCAAGCGGCGGCAGGGATGGGTGCTGTCACTGTCAACGTGGCGCGACGAGAAGGCGGTCGTGAGGTGGCGCAGCCAGGGTGAACACCATCGTATACAAGGTGTGGGCCGGGACCAGGTGTTCTCCGACTATCATCTGAGTGTTTGCGAGGTGACATCGGACAGTCAACCTCCGCAAGGAATGAAGGTAGTCGAACAACGGTTGGATCAGACCGCGATCGCTCCGGCGAAGGCCCTCGCAATTACCGAATTGACGCCCGACGACGGCACCACAATTTCGACGCATCCCGATTTCATTCCCGCACACGTCGGCCTGGAGCCGGATGCGGCGGGCCTGCTCGATTACGACATCTTTGCAAGCATCTACAACCCTGGAAAGATGTTGCTGCTCACCTCGTGGAAAACGGCGGACGCCGCCTACTCCTGGACGCCCTCATTGTTTGCCGGTGTGTCCCAGCTTCGCCACCGCCGTCTGCGTAACATTCGTGACTATGGGATGTTCGAGCGTCGCGAAGCCGCGCAATATTATCCAGAGGTCAAGCGAGCATAGGAAGCCGAGGCTCTCGCTCGAGACTTCGCGCTCAGGCGGCGGACCTCACCGCGAAAGCTCGTCCCTCTTCGTGAGTACGATAACGGTCGACAAGCGCGTTGAGTTCGGCAGCCTTGCGGGCTACCGATTGGGATGCGGCACTTGCCTGCTCCACCAGAGCGGCATTCTGTTGGGTCATCTCGTCCATCTGGGTGACAGCTTTGTTGACCTGATCGATTCCGTTGGACTGCTCGCGTGACGAAGCGGCGATCTCCGCGATGATGTCCGCGACCTTTTTCACCGACGTGTTGATTTGATCGAGAGTTTCACCCGACTCGCTCACGAGGACCGAGCCCTCCTCGACCTTCCTCACCGAATCGGTAATCAGTTCCTTGATCTCCTTGGCGGCCGTCGCTGAACGGCCAGCGAGGCTTCTCACCTCGGACGCGACGACCGCGAACCCCCGCCCCTGTTCGCCGGCGCGGGCCGCCTCGACTGCGGCGTTCAACGCGAGCAGATTCGTCTGAAAAGCGATCTCGTCAATGACACTGATGATGTCCGCGATTCTCCGCGAAGACTCATTGATGCCCGCCATGGCACGCACGGCCGTGGCGACCACCGTTCCGCCCTTTTCAGCCTGTGTGCGTGCCGCTGTCGCGAGCTGGTTTGCCTGCGCGGCGTTATCGGCGCTTTGTCTTACCGCGGTAGTCATCTCCTCCATCGAGGCCGCCGTCTCCTCGAGCGACGAACTCTGCTCCTCGGTACGCTGGGAGAGATCGGCATTGCCGGCCGAGATTTCCTCCGCGCCCCGGCCGACTTCGCCGGTCGCGGCTTTGATCTCGCCGACGAGATCCGACATGCTATTCAGTAGCGAGTTGATGCCTTGGACCATCATCTGCAGATCGCCTGTACGGCCGTTCGAGTTCAAGCGCTGGGTCAGGTCGCCCGCGCCGGCGGCTTTTACGACTTCCTTGGTTTCGCGCACCGTGTCCTTCATCTGTTGGGTCACCGCCACCTGCGCGGTGGCGTCAGTCGCGTACTCGACGATCTTGTACGGCTTGCCGTTCACGTCGAGCACGGGGTTGTAGCTCCCCTCGAACCAGACGTCACGGCCATCGCGGCCGGAGCGCTTGAACTGGCCGGCTACGAATTCGCCGCGCGCCAGCTTGTCCCAGGACTGTCGGTATTCCGCGGTGCTCTTGTAAACGGGATCCACGAACGCGCTGTGGTGCTGCCCCTGGACAGCCTCCAAGGTGCAGCCCATCGCTCTCAGGAAGTTCTCGTTTGCCGTGATAATCCGACCATCGAGCTCGTACTCCACCACCGCTTGCGCACGATGGATGGCCGCCAACTGGCTTTGATTCTCGGCCGCCGCGCGTCTCTCGCGCTCTGTGAGATCCTTGAGCGTGCGCCTCATGGAATCGAGCGCTCGGAGCAACTGCCCCGTCTCGTCGCCGGAAGTGGAGTGAACCGGCGTGTCGTAATTGCCGCGCTCGATTTCCGCGAGAACACTGATAGCGGATCCTATGGGTTTCGTAATGGCGCGCGTCATCAGCAGGGCAACCGCACAGGCCACGGCCGCAGCGAACGCGGCGATCAATGTCACATATCTGACTGTAGCGTCGTACACCGACTCCAGTGAGTCCGCGGAGGCCCGGATCTGAGCTGTTTGATAGTCGCCGAAAGCCTTGAGTTTATCGAGGTAAGTCAACTGAGCCGGTCGTGCGCGATCCAGCAGCGTCGTCTTCGCTTCTGCCATTTGTCCCGCTTCGACCTGCCGCAGAAATTCATCTTCCAGGGGGATATACGTCGCGCGGGCGTCGACAACCACCTGCAGTAATGTACGTTCCTCGTTGTTCGACACTGCCGCGGTCAACTGGTCCTGGTAGACCTTGCGCAGTCGCTTGTTCTCGACGGTCGCGTCGACCTCGGCTTTCACTTTCGCCTTGTCGTCGAGGATCAACATATTGCGTGTGTGGCGCGCCGTTTCCAACAGCTGCACGATCCACGCCTGAGTTGCTTCGAGTTTGGGCAGGCGGGTGTTCGTGACCGCAGTCACCTCCTGGCGGAAATGCGCAAGGCGCTGCATCGCCGTGACGAGGGCGATCGATACCAGCGCCATGACAACGGCAAATGCCAACAGCAGCTTGGTACGCAGACCGATCCTGAATGCACTCATAAACTCTCTCCGGCTCGCTCGCCAGCAGGTCGGCGCAAAGCCGAAGTAGACGGACCCTTCCTGAACCAGGGCAGCCCAAGAGACCATTGTTGTGGTGTCGGGCAAAAAAGACGTTGCCGAACGTCGCAACTTGCCGCGGCGCCTCTCGGGAGCTGGCGATTATGTTAAAGCGGCTGACCCCGGCGGGTCGCAGCACGGCGCCGGCCTCACTTCTCCTTGCTGGGGTCGTACCAGACGGCCTCGATATTGTTGCCATCGGGATCGTGTATGAATGCTGCGTAGTAACCGGGTGAATAGTCGCGATAACCGGGCTCACCGTTGTCCTTGCCCCCCGCCGCAAGGGCGGCCTCATAGAACGCCTCGACATCGCTCCTGCTGCGGGCTTCGAACGCAAGGTGCATGGGCACGACCACCTTCTCCTTGCTGATCCAGAAGTCGGTGTTCTTGCCATCGTTGAATCCGGCAGCTTCGCCGTATTCCATGTTGTTCTTATAGCCGAGCGGTTGGAGTGCCTTGATATAGAAGGCCTTCGATTTTGGGTAGTCGCCGACCGGAAGCGAGGTGTGCGCGATCATAGGGAACTCCTTATTTGCCGAGCCCGGCATAGCTCAACGAAGCGAGCAGCAGTTACCGTGCCAGCTCATAATCGACCCATAGCCCGGAGACAGGTCAAATGAAACACTACGAACAGTTTTACATCGACGGCGCGTGGGTAGATCCGGTGGCGCCCAAGACGCGCGACGTCATCAATCCCGCGACTGAGCACGCGTACACGAAGATCTCCATCGGCGGCTCCGCGGACGTCGATCGCGCCGTGGCCGCCGCCAAAAAGGCGTTTTCCGCCTACTCTCGAACGACCCGTGAGGAGCGCCTCGCCCTGCTTCGCAAGGTGCTCGAACGGTACAACGCACGCTACGAGGATATTGCGGAGGCCGTGAGCGATGAAATGGGCGCACCGCTCAAATTCGCACGAGAAGCACAGGCCTGGGCGGGACAAGTTCATCTCGAAGCCACCATCAAGGCTCTCGAGGAAATCGAGTTCTCCTTTCAGCGCGGCAGCACCCGCGTTGTCCGCGAGGCCATTGGCGTCGTGGGTCTGATCACACCCTGGAACTGGCCGCTCAATCAGATCGTCTGCAAGGTAGCGCCCGCCCTTGCGGCCGGGTGCACCATGGTTTTGAAGCCGAGCGAAATTGCACCGATCAGCGGCATCATCTTTGCGGAGATCATGCACGATGCCGGCGTTCCAAGGGGTGTATTCAACCTGGTCAGCGGCGACGGGCCCTCGGTCGGCGAACCCATGTCCCGGCACCCGGACATTGCCATGATGTCTTTCACCGGGTCGACACGGGCGGGCATCTTGGTCGCCAAAGCGGCTGCCGACACCGTGAAGCGCGTGGCGCAGGAATTGGGTGGGAAGTCAGCCAACATCGTTTTGCCGGATGCGGATTTGAAGGACGCGGTATCTCGAGGCACCGCCGCATGTTTCAGCAACAGCGGTCAGTCTTGCGATGCGCCGACGCGAATGTTCGTGCCCGTGAATCGGCACGCCGAAGCGTTGGAGATCGCAAAGAGCGTCGCCATCGCACATCGGGTCGGAGCTCCGCGCGCGCCCGAGACCGTGTTGGGTCCGGTCGTGAGCCAGGTGCAATTCGACAAAATTCAGCGCCTCATCCAGGCCGGCATCGACGAGGGCGCGACGCTCGTCACTGGCGGCACCGGGCGTCCGGCGGGCCTCGATACCGGCTATTACGTCAGGCCGACAGTATTCGGCGACGTGCAGCACGACATGACCCTCTCGCGGGAGGAAATCTTCGGGCCAGTGCTCTCGATCCTGCCTTATGAGACCGAACAGGAAGCCATCGACAAAGCCAACGACTCGGTTTACGGACTTGCAGCCTATGTCTGCTCAACAGACATTGAGCATGCTCGCAAAGTCGCCGGAGAGTTGCGCGCCGGAAATGTCAACATCAACTATCCCGATTGGGACACGCACGCGCCCTTTGGCGGTTACAAGCAGTCCGGTAACGGTCGAGAATATGCCGATTGGGGCATCCTGGAGTTTCTGGAGACCAAGGGCATTGTCGGCTACGGCAGGTAACCGTGGCCGAACATAGGCATCCAGCGAGTCGACCTACTTTGGAACGTCCTTGGCCGCTCCTTCCCTGGCAGTTCGACCCTTGCCTGTCTTGGGTCGTTGCCCACCGCCCTTGGGCCGGATTTTGCCCGAAGAGCCATCGGGCGGGGCGGCAAAGGTTCCCAGCGACGCCTGCAAGGCCACCGCGAGAGCCGCTTCACCGCTAATCAGACTCTCCCACCCTAACTCGACGCCATTGCGTTTGCCCTTTGCGGTGAGTTTGAGCCCCTCGGGCGATATCGCCAATACGTACTCGCGTCCCTTGACGGTCAACGCGCGCTTGAGTGTCTTTTCGAGCGGTGTAGTCATGATTTCGCGATCGTCTCCGGAAAGGTGATTTCGATGCGGCACAGCCAGAGCTCGGCAAGCGCCGCGGACAAAGAATGCAGTGTCTGTCGCGAATTAGCGCATTGTACGAGAGAAACTTTCTTCCTTTTCATGCGTTAACGAGCTTGGCGGTAGCGGCAATCAGGGGGGCGCAATGGAACACCGATGGGGCCAAAGAAAACCCGCGCATCAACCAGTGCGTCTCCTCACCGTGGGCGGAATTGTCGCCCACGGCTATCTCGTAAACGTCAGCATCAGCGGCTCGTTCGTCAAGACCCCGCTCCCCGCCAGTGTTCTATCGATCGTACAAATGGCCTTCCTTGGTGAAAACCGCCGCTCGCGCGTTTTCCGAACGGTCGCGGCCCAGGTGGTGCGCAGAACGGCGGAAGGCTTGGGCCTGGAATGGTGCGAACAAATGCCCGACATAGTGGATGCGTTGGCGACGATGTCCGCGTCAGGTGATTCCCTCACCACTACGCCATCGGCCCCCACTACGACATCGCCGATGTTGTAGGAGACCCCTGAATGAAGCACAAGGCCGCGAAGCCGTGCTCCATTGTCAATGAGCTGACACCAATACCGCCGACGGACTAACCGCAACCAACCACATCGCCCGCCTATCACCACACGACCTGGTGAAGCTCACGCCGGAACATATCCGCGCCTGAATCGTTTCGGTTGCCACACACAGTGGGGAGAGGCCCATTGCCTGCGACACCGGTCTCGCCTGTTGTAGGAACGAGCAAGCCCCGACTCTGGCAAGTGCTCGGCCCCGGACTGATCACCGGGGCCGCGGACGACGATCCCAGCGGGATTGCCACCTACGCGCAGGCGGGGGCCCAATTCGGCTTCCGCTTGGGCTGGACCTTGTTGCTCACTTACCCGCTGATGGTGGTCATCCAAGCTATCAGTGCGCGCATCGGCCGCACCACCGGTCACGGAATCGCGGGCAATTTGCGCGCGTACTACCCTAACTGGCTACTGCAGGGTGTCGTAGCGCTGCTGTTTGTCGCCAACACGCTGAATATCGGAGCGGACCTGGGTGCCATGGCCGAAGCCAGTCGCCTCCTCCTGCCCACGCCGGCGACCTGGGTCTACGTGGTCGCTTTCGGCATCATCTCGACCGCCGGACAGGTGCTCCTACAGCACACACGCTACGTCGCGGTTCTGAAATGGCTGACCTTGTCGCTGTTTGCTTACTTCGGGACCGTCTGCGTAGTCCATGTGCCCTGGCTCGAATTCTTACAGGGGCTCGTGTGGCCGCGCATCACCCTGGACCGGGATTTCTGGCTGACCGTAGTGGCTATCCTGGGGACCACGATAAGCCCCTACCTGTTCTTCTGGCAGGCCGCTCAGGAGGTCGAAGACACGAAGGCCCAGCCCACACGCGAGCCCCTGCTGCAGAAGCCCAGCCAAGGTGCCGGGGCGTTGGCGCGCATTCAACTCGATACCGTGGTGGGCATGGGTATATCCAACCTCGTCGCGCTCGCCATCATGGTCACCGCGGCGGCCACGCTTCACAAAAGTGGTGTGCACAGTCTTACAAGCGCTGCACAAGCCGCTGAAGCCCTGCGACCGCTCGCAGGCGACGCGGCGTTCGCGTTGTTTGCCCTGGGTATCATTGGAACCGGCTTGCTGTCGGTTCCGGTCCTCGCAGGCTCGGCCGCCTATGCTCTGGGCGAGGCGCGCCGATGGCCGGTCGGTCTGGCCAGACGGCCATTACAGGCGAAGGCATTTTATTCGGCCATCGTCTTCGCCACGCTACTGGGCGCCAGCGCCAATGTTGCCGCGCTCAACCCCGTCCAAGCTCTTGTCTGGGCCGCGGTTATCAACGGTATCGTCGCCGTCCCCGTGATGGTCCTCCTGATGATGATGGCTACGCGCCCGGAAATTCTCGGCCAGTTCAGAATCTCGGGCACGTGGACCGTGATCGGCTGGCTCGCGACAGGCATTATGGCCGTCTCTGCCATCGCCTTCATTGCCCTGTCACTGTAGGTCGTCTCGCCAGACTATGAACCATCGCGACGAGCTCTATGGGCTCAACGGGTTTGGAGAGATGCAATTGGAACCCCGCATGGATCGCCTTCATGCGATCTTCGATGCGTGCATAGGCGGTCAAGGCGATAGCCGGAACGAGTGCACTCGCGCCCGTCATCGAGCGTATGCGGCGTATGAGCGTATATCCATCTTCGCCCGGCATACCGATGTCACTGACCAGCACATGAGGCGTGTCCCGACACAGTATTTGCAGCGCTTCATCCGCTGATCCGGCGGTAACGACGCTGGCATGGCAATCCTGGAGGAGACGCTGTATCAAGGAGCGCGCATCGGGCTCATCGTCAACAACCAACACCTTCAACCCGGTCAGATCACCCGGCGCAATTTCCTCAATGGCCGACAGGCTCGCCGAGCGCTTGGGATGCTGGCGCGAGACATCCGGCTCCAGGGCATCCTCGATTGTGGCCATGAGAGGGAGGCTCACGCGAAAGGTCGACCCTAAATCGCGCCCCGCGCTCTTCGCGCTGATGGCACCCCCATGAAGCTCCACGAGCTGCTTGACGATCGAAAGTCCTAAACCCAGGCCACCATGGCGTCGGGCGCTCGATGCGTCGGCCTGTCGAAACCGATCGAACACGTGCGGCAGAAATGCAGGATCGATTCCCTCGCCATTATCGGAAACCTCAACCTCGAGATGAGAGTTGACCCGCGCAAGGGTGAGCGTCACCCGCCCGTCCTTGTGGGTAAACTTCATCGCGTTCGTCAACAGGTTCCAGAAAACCTGTTGCAGCCGATTCGGGTCGCCCCGCACGGGACCCGCCAGCGGGTCCAACACCACGTGCAGCCGGATGCCCTTGGCCAGCGCGGCGGGCTTTACGGTTTCAACCGTCGCCTTGACGACCGAGGCCAGATCCAACCGCTGCACGTCCAGGCGCACCTTGCCTGAAATGATGCTGCTCATATCGAGCAGGTCTTCGATGATCTGGGCTTGCGAGCGCGCATTGCGCTCGATGACGCTCAGAGCGTTGACCGCGTCCTGGGGCAGATCACGCGATTTGCGCAGCACCTGCGTCCAGCCGAGGATGGCATTGAGCGGTGTCCGAAGCTCATGACTGAGCGTCGCAAGGAACTCATCTTTAGTGCGACTGGCATACTCAGCCTGACTTCGTGCGGCGCGTTCGGAGTCGAGCAACTGCTCGCGCTCGATTTCGATACGATGCTTCTCGGTGACATCCCTCAGGAAGTGAGCAAAGCCCAGCAGCCGGTCCGTGTCATCGCGAACGGCGGCCACCACCCCTTCAACGAAGAGCCGTCGACCATCCTTGCGCAACCTCCAACGAGCGTTCGTTACGCGGCCTGCACTTGCTGCCTCGCGCATCTCCCGCTTGGGAGTATCGGACTCGAGATCCTCTTGCGTGGCAAGCAGGTCGACCGATTGCCCCAGGATCTCCCGCCCCGAATAGCCGAGAATCGCGCCGGCACCGCCATTCCAACTGCTCACCCGCCCTTCCGGGTCCGTCATGAAAATCGCGTAGTCGGTGATATTGTCGAGCAGGGAGCGATAGCGGCGCTCGGCGTCGCGGATTACTTTTTGCGCCTGCTCCTGTTCAGCCAGATATTCCCTCACCTGGTACTGCCGGTCGCGCGCGCGCAACGTTGAGCGCACGAGCGCTATCAGGGTTGAGGTGCGTACCGGCCGCTCTACAACACTGACATTCCCCAACCGTGGGATGACCTGGGCCAGCGCCGGCGACTCGCGGCCGGATCTCGACAGCACGATGACGGGGAGATCGGACCAAACCGGTTGGTGGCCAATACAGGCAAGCAACTCGGACGAGTCGGCTAGCAGGGCCTCCTCCGACACGATGAGCGTTCCAGCGCCGGCGCGCTGTGTCGCACATAGCTCGAGGCTGGTTTTGCATGTCGCGAACGCGATGTGGCAGGCGCTGAACAACTTTCCCATCGCCAGCCCATCGGCGGAGGTGGGCGGTAGAATGAGGACGCGAGTCTCCATCGCATTGGCTCTCGAGCCGGGAACGTCCTCACTGGGCATTCGGGGATGTTCCGCCCAAGGGACCGGACTTCCCGACATATGTCGGGACGCCCGTCAAAATTCCGTGGAAGTCAGTGAGAGGATCGCCAATGACGATGCCGGTTTCATTCATATCCAGCTCACGAATCGTGCGCTCGTGTTTGCCGTTTCTTTTCTTGACGATCGAGATTGCGCGGCGAACACTCCCGCCGGCCTCGAAATAGCGGAACAGAATGACGTTATCCGCAAGGTAGGTGGTATCCACGGGCGAGGCCATGTGCCCGACCATACCGGTTTGGGTCACCGTCAATATCGTGACCACCCCCTGTTGACCCAGATAGGACAGCAGCTCATGCAATTGCGCCGTCAGAAACTTCTCTTCCGGCATGGCGTTGAGATAGCCGTTGAGGCTGTCGACAATGATCATCTTGGCGGGCTTGCCCGATGCGTCGCTTCCTTCGGCTGCCCGACGCACGATCGCTGCGAATTCCCCCGACGAGAGTTCGGCGGGGTCGACCTGTTGCACGGTGATGAGTCCGCTCTTGAGCGACGCCTCTACGGGCAAACCCAGCTTGCGTGATCGGGACCGAAACGTCCCGATGTTCTCATCGAATACGAACAGTGCCGCCCTCTCCCCGCGGGCCGCCGCCGCGGTGGCGAATTGAGTCGCCACCGTGGATTTCCCCGTGCCCGCGGGACCCAACAACAGTGTACTGGTGCCTGTTGGAAGACCCCCGCCCAGGAGGCCATCGAGTTGCGTATTTCCGCTAGGCAGATCGCGATCCACGAACTCGCCCACATGCTCTGCGGCGATGAGCCGGGGGTAGACGTCCAGGCCGCCGCGTCGAATCGCAAAATCATGGAAGCCGCCCCGGAAGGCGACCCCGCGCATCTTGCTCACCCGCAGGCGCCGGCGCTCTGCGCCGTATTGATTGACCAATTGCTCCAGAATGACCACGCCGTGCGCAATACTCTGAAGATGGTCGTCCTCAGGACCCCCCGTTCGATCATCGAGCATCAGAACCGTACAATCGTGGCCCCCGAAAAATTGCTTCAGGGCCAACACCTGCCGACGATAGCGCAACGGGTTTTGTGCGATGAGCCGTAGCTCGGACAGGGAATCGATGACCAGGCGTTGCGGCCGGTGCGCCTTTACCGCCGCAATCATCGCCTCAGTAGTTTCGCCAAGCTCCATCTCGGAGGGGTTGAAAACGGTCAATTGGGCGTCCGCCGAAAGGCTCCGCTCCGAGGGGACTAATTCCGTCATGTCGATTCGTGAAACATCCCATCC
The DNA here is from genome assembly GCA_028293725.1 of Gammaproteobacteria bacterium. Next base: position 26,222 of record JAQGOE010000190.1, read on the forward strand.
GTGGCTACGCGCCACCTTTTCGATTTCACGTTGGGTCTCCGAGAGGGTCACGTACAAGCAGCGCTCGCCGTGCGCGATCCCCTCCAGCAGGAACTGCATTGCCAGTGTTGTTTTTCCTGCCCCCGGCGGGCCCGTCACCAGAAACAGGCAGCCTTGAGGAAACCCACCCCTGAGGATGTCATCCAGGCCCTCAATTCCGGAAAGGACCGTCGCTGCCGCGTTATCGTTCATTGTTTATCCTTGCCACCGTAGCCAGCGGCCGTACGGCTCAACGCGGTTCAAAGCACTATGACTTATTGAGACGGACCGTCTTCGGCCTCCGTGCCCAGCGCGGCCTTAACGACATCAACTCACGGTGGTCGCGCAAGTTCCGTGCCTTTCGACTTTGATCTCCTCCAGCGACGGCCTGTCGACGCATCCGCGGCCGTGTAAGTTATACAACTGCAGGCTGAATAGCGCTGACGCTTGCGTTCTTGATCGAAATGAGCACACATGGAAGACGGCGACCTCTGCGCCACGCCGGGTTCTCCCGCCATTGCTCGGGCGCACCTAACTTAACCTCCCATTTCCGCTGAGCGTCAGCTCGCAACCGGGTTATCCGGAGACCTATGGTTTCGACAATTCATGCGCGACTGCGCTCTGCCACCGGGGCGGTCCATCTCGAACTCGAGCGCCACCTTGCGCTCTTGGGCCCGAATGTCTCTATGGTCCGCTACACGCGAATTATTGCGTTGTTCTACGGGTTCTACCGGCCGCTGGAAGCAGGTCTGGATCGACTCAACGCTGGCGCGCCCGCGCGGGGATTTCCGTTGCGGGCCCGAACCGAACTACTGGAGCGCGACCTGCTCGCCCTGGGATTAGAGATGCAAGCGATCACAGAGCTGCCAACATGCCGCGATTTACCCAGTTTATGCGAACCGGAGCATTTCGCCGGCTGCCTGTATGTTGTGGAGGGCGCCAGTTTAGGCGGCCAGGTCATCACCTCGTTCCTGCGGGAGAGGTTGGAATTGACCGATCGCGGTGGCACGGCATTCTTCGCCGGAGATGGCGCTGCTACGGCCGCGCGCTGGAAGTGCGTGCTGGAGTGGCTGGAACGGGTCAGCCATTCAGGTTTGCGCGTGGAACAGATCGTCACATCGGCGTGCGAAACCTTCAATTCGCTCATCAACTGGACTCGTGTCCAGGGACTCACTCATGAATACTGAGCGCCGGCTCGACAGAGCCGATCTCTCGAATTGCGATCTCGAACCCATCCATATCCCCGCATCCATTCAACCTCACGGCCTGTTGATGGTATTGCGAGAGCCCGATCTCACAATAACCCAGATCAGCGAGAACGTCGGCGAGTACCTGGATCGATCCGTCGAGCGGGTACTCGAACAGCCGCTGGCGTCGCTACTCAGCGCCCCCGAGTTCGAGAAGATTCGGGACGCGGTCACGAACGGTCAATGGGAAAAGGTTAATCCGCTGCGCCTGGAAGTCGGCGGCAAACTCCTGGATGGCATCATTCATCGCCATGCTGGCGCGCTGATTCTGGAACTCGAATCCACATCAGCCGCCGCCCGATCCGAGTCAACACAGCATTCTCTGCGGCCCGCGCTCATATCATTGCAGTTCGCACGAACACTGCAAGCTCTCTGTGACACGGTCGTCCGTGAGGTCCGTCAACTGACCGGATTCGAGCGCGTCGTGCTGTATCGATTTCACTCAACCGGTAATGGGTCCGTCGATTCGGAATCGAAAGAATCGTTCCTCGCACCCTACCTCCATCTTCACTACCCCGCATCTGACATTCCGCAACAGGCGCGCGAGCTTTATCTGAAGAACTGGCTACGTATCATTCCAGACGCGCGGTACGTCCCCGTGCCGATCGTTCCGACGCTACGGCCAGACACCAGGACTCCTCTGGATCTCAGCCTTTCGGTCCTGCGTAGTGTTTCTCCCGTCCACCTGGAATACTTGGCGAACATGGGAGTGCGTGCGTCCATGAGCATTTCGCTCATTGTACGCGACCGTCTTTGGGGATTGATCAGTTGCGCGAATCACACGGCACCGCGCCCGGTAGCCTTTGAGCTCAGATCAGCATGTGAGGTGTTGGGACGATTGGTGTCGTTGCAGATCGCGGCGGTAGAAGAGCATGAAGCAGAACTCGCCCGGGTATCCCGCCGCGATACACGAGCTGAACTCGCCAGGGCCTTGCGTGTCGGCCAGGTGCTCGAGGGAGTACTCGAAAGTCCGAACGAATGCCTGAAAATCGTCAATGCCGAGGGTGCGGCCGTCCTGCGCGGATCAGACGTACAGACGTGTGGAATCACACCGTCGGTAGCGGAAATCGGCGCGCTGACGGACTGGTTGGATGGGCGAGACGACACCGATCCGTTCTCGACATCCTCCTTATCATCCCTCTACCCCCGGGGTGGCGATATTGTCGATGTAGCGAGCGGCATCCTGACGTTCGCACTTCCCGGTATGCCCAGGCGACGGATCATATGGTTCAGGCCGGAGATCCTGAAAAAGGTCAATTGGGGTGGCGATCCTCGTAAGACCGTAGAGACAGACCACAGCATGCGCGTCCATCCGCGACGCTCGTTTGAGTTATGGAAGGAAGAGGTGCGGTTTCACTCAGCGTCGTGGACTGCTGCCGACCTGGAGGCCGCAGAACATCTCCGCCGCGACGCCGTGGAAATCGACCTCGAACGGCAGGTTGTGCGCGAACAGCACGCCGTCCGTGCTCGCGACGACCTGGTTGCGGTGGTATCACACGACCTTAGGAATCCGTTGGGTGTCATTCAGATGCAGGCCGCTATTCTCGTGCAAACCGTCGGCTCCGGAAGCGAGGACTTCTCGCGGCGTATTCAAACCAGCACGGAGCACATCCAAAGAGCGGTGCGGCGGATGAATACGCTGATTCGCGACCTCCTCGATCTTGCCAAATTGGAAGCCGGGCGTTTCACGTTGCAATGCTCGCTGTGCCAGATGAATGACCTCGCCGAGGAGTCGTTACTCATCCTGCGTCCCCTGGCGGAGGCCAAGCGAATCACGTTGACTTCAGATTTGCGCGCGGACGCCGTCCATGCCGACCGTGATCGTATATTTCAGGTGTTATCGAATCTCGTTGGAAATGCCATCAAGTTCACTCCCGAGCGAGGCAGCATCAGCGTACGAGCTGAGACAGACGATATGGAGGTTCGCGTGACGGTCGCGGATACGGGCCCGGGCATCCCCTCCGATCAGCTCGCCAACATATTTGACCGCTATTGGCAAGCACGCCGGAGCGACCAGGAAGGATCCGGCCTGGGGCTGTTCATCGCCAAGGGCATTGTCGAGGCCCACGGCGGCAGAATCTGGACCGAAACCCATGCGGGCAGGGGCGCAACATTCATATTCGTGTTGCCCAGGGCGGCCTGAAGCGCTCCGCCGTTCGCCAACGCGGCAGCGCGAGCCCGGCACATCGAGTCAAATCGCGAGCTTCACATGAGCCTCGTCTTCGCCGGAACAGTCATGCCTGCGAGACGCGCCGCCGCGCGAAGCTGCATTTCGCGCGCCGAGTGAGTCGCAGCCGCCTTGCTTTCCAGCGCACGCTCGATCCTGCAACACAACTCGTCCGGCCGCGACGAGAGGATCCACAGGGGAATGGCAGCAACGGTCAGCCCCACACCGATGGAAGGGTCTCCCGTGGGAGAGAAAGCCCAGTCGAGTGCCGCGCGCACGTCATCGATCAGTCGACCATAATTCGCGATCCAATGGGTCGCCACCTCCCGATCCAGCTGCACCTCTGCGTCCTCGAACAGATGCTGGAGATACTCAGCATGGCTACGGGCCGCCGAATCGAGCTCGCTGTTGGAAGCCAGTTTCGTGAGCGCAAAGGCGCGTGTCTTCAAGGGTAGCCGATAGCGGATGGACCCTGCTTCACCCCGGCTCTCCACGAGCGAATTCGCTTGCAACTCGACGACGCTGCCGGGAATTTCCGCTTTGCGAAGCTCACCGTAGATCGCGACCTCGCTCGCCGCCTCGAGGGTGAATTCACCAGGGAATATGGCTACACGGCGCAGTACCGCCCGGGGTGCCTCACCCAGTTGCGTGTACTTGCGATCGAGAGCGGAGCGCAGCGCGATCGCGCCGTGAAACTCGTATTCGTGCAGCACCGACTCGCAAATTCGAGCGACCGCCGCGCCTTTACTTGTTGTCGACACGAAACGTCCCCTTAGCCACGCCCCAGCGCGGCCCTGACAGCCTCGATCAATGCGGCGCTTCGAAACGGCTTGTCGAGAAACGCAACAGCTCCGGCCTGCATAGCCCTGCCGCGCGCATCGTCGTCACCGTGCGCAGTCAGGATCACCGTCGGTATGCGTTGGCCCGCCTCCGCGAGATGACCTAGTAAATCGAGGCCATCCATCCCGGGCATCCGCAGGTCGAGCACCAGGCACCCGGTGTTTTCCCGTTGAGCGGATTGCAGGAAGGCTGCCGCGGAATCGAATGCCTCGACCCGGAAGCCGAGCGACAACAACAGGTTTCTGACGGAACGCCGAATCGACGCGTCGTCGTCGACGACCGAAACCACACATTCGCCGCGCTCGTCCATGCCATAACCGCCGTCCTACGGGATAAAACAGGTGATCCGGCTCGGAGCCTAGATGGATGCCTGCGCGAGCGTCTACCCTACCTGGGGAGGGGATGCTCCGTCCGCAGCCCCAGGCGTTCGGCGATGAACACGAGCGCGACCAGGGAATCGGCCTGCATCTTGTACATCACCTTCCCCCGTTGTTCCTTTACAGTGGCCTCGCTGGTACCGAACTCGGCGGCTATTTGTTTGTTGAGGCGACCAGCGATGATTCCATGCATCACGGCACGCTCCCGCGGCGTTAGCGATTCATAGCGGCGCCGCAGGTCATTCAAACTCTTGCGTTCGGCGCGCGCCAGGCGATCCTTCTCGATAGCGTGGCGTATCGCTGCCAACAGCGCCGGCGCGTTGATCGGCTTAGTCAAAAACTCTAGCGCGCCCTCCTTCATCGCGCGAACCGACATTGGAATGTCGCCCCAACCGGTGAGAAAAATAATGGGCAGAGCTCCGTCGGTATCGGCAAGTTGCTGCTGCAAATCGAGCCCGCTCAGCCCAGGAAGCTGGACATCGAGCACGAGGCACCCCGGCGTATCCAACCGGTCCACGGCCAGGAACTCTTGCGCGCTGCTGTAGGTTACGGCGGAGAGTCCGATGGATTCGACCAACCCACGCAGCGAGCGGCGAATCGACTCGTCGTCATCGACGATACGGACGACGGTCGCCGTGACAGTCACGACTGCGCTGGGATCGAGAAGCGAAACGTGGCGCCGTAATCGACATTTGCGGTTACCCAGAGACGCCCACCGTGACGCTCGATGATCGTGTTGCTGATCGACAGTCCCATGCCGAGGCCGCCGGCCTTCGTGCTGTAGAAGGCCTCGAAAAGTCGGGGCAGATCGGCGTCACGGATACCGACACCGGCGTCACGGACTTCCACCACGGCGAGGGTCCGCGGGCCGTCGTTTTGAGTTACGGCGCTGACGGTCACCAGCCGCCTCTCGAAGTCGACTTCCCGCGAGGCTTCCGCTGCATTCATCAACAGGTTAAGAAGCACCTGCTGCAGCTGTATGGCATCGCCCAACACGAAAGGCAGCCCGGCGGCCAGTGAAGCCTCTACCCGGATGGCGTGGCGCGTGAACTCACCGCGCACGAGGGGTAAAGTCTCCAGGACGACGCCACAGAGGTCGCAGGGCATAAGGGGTTGGGACGAACGGGACAACATGCCGCGAATGCGCGTAAACACCTCCCCCGCGCGCTCGCCGTCCTTCACGATTGCGATGAGCGTGTCGCGCACGATGCCCAGATCGGGACTGTCCACCGCCAACCAATTGAGAGCGGCATTCGCATCGGCGACGATCGCGGTGACCGGTTGGTTGACTTCGTGCGCGATCGATGCAGCCAACTCACCGAGTGTCGTGACACGCGTAACGTGCGCCAGCTCCGTGTGCGCCCGTAGCAACGCATCTTCCGCATGCTTGCGCGCGGTAATGTCATTGTTCGTCTCCAGGGTGGCAATCGGCCGGGCTGACATGTCCCGCTGCAATGACCAACGGCTCGCCACCACGACCCGGGAATTGTCACGCCGGGTATGAACGAGCTCGCCCTCCCAGCGTCCGGTGCGACTCAACTCCGCCACGATATCGGCCAGCGGCGCAGGGTACTGCGCCTTCAGCAGTTCGTGAGTGATCCGGCCTACGGCCTCTGCGGCAGTCCAGCCGTACAACTCCTGCGCACCCCGATTCCAGAAGGTGATCACATCACGGGTATCGCGCACGAACACCGTGTCGTGAGTCAGATCCAGAAGGGCAGCCTGTTGTCGCGTTGCTTCCTCGGCGCGCCTGAGCTCCTCGAGTGACAGTCGGAGTTTCTCTAGTGAGCCGCGCATTCGCGACACCAGCCGAGTGATGACCAGCGCGGTCGTCAGAAAGACCAGCAGGGCCACCAGGTCGAGCGGCTCATCGAGGCTCAGCGAAAACAGCGGGGGCGCAGCCAGGTCCTGGAGAAACGCCACTGCAACAATAGAGACGATGACCGCTGCGGCAAAGCTTCCGCTCAAAGAAAGCAGCACAACAATCACCAGGTAGAGAAGAGCCGCCGTCGTCAGCTGCGGCTGGTCGGGCTGCAGCTGGGCGCAGACGACGGTCACAGCGGCCAGGGCGAGGATAGCCAGCACGCTTTGGCCTACCACCCCTCGGACGTTGGGCGGTATCAAGAGTGAGCTGGCGATTGCGGCTGTGGGCATCACCGTCCCCGGGCGCATTGATGCATCGCGTGGCGTTCGAGATTACACGAGTTTAAGGTTCGCACCCTCTAATGCTCGTGCGACACCCTTGCTAAACTAAGAAGTGATGCCCGGCCGCCAGCACGACCACGTATCCGTCATTGACTCTTGGAGGTGGCGTCTGTTCGCCGCGCTGGCGGTTGCCCGCATTGCAGTCGTGGGTGTTTGCGCGCAAGCCGCCGACAGCCCGTACGATTGGAAGCTGACGCTGGGGGAGTATTTTTACTCGAACTACGCCGGGTCGGACGCGAACTTGCGCTGGCGGGCCTCGGACACCAGCGCTTGGGTCGGGGCGTACGCCGACTCTGCATTCGGCTCGCAGTTCCGCACCGGCGCCGATACCTCGCTGCAGGTGGCAAAATACCTGCAACTACAGCCCTCAGTACAGCTAGCCACCCGCGGGTTCGTGGGCGGCAGCCTCAATGTGCAGGTTGGAGGGGCGTGGTACGGGTTAGTGGGAATCGGCCGCACCGATGCCCGGCCCTACTTCAATCTGAACTTCGATCCGAATGACGCAATGACCTACGGAATAGGCCACACCGAGGAGAGCGGATTAGCCTTCACCGTTTTCGTCATCGAGGACAATCGCTTTCACACAGGCCAGCGCGATTGGCACGCAAACGCACAGATTCCCCTCGGCGACTCTCATGCAACGCTGGACGTCCTTCACAAGTCAGGCTCGAGCGACGCCGGGCGTGTCAGTGCGTGGGGTGGAACTCTCAACTATGACTGGCCCACGTGGTTTGCACGCCTGGCTTACGACCCCTACCAGAACTTCTCTGCGCAGAGCGCTTGGCGCGTGGCCGCGGGTGTGAGATTTTAAATCGGTTTTGTCGATTGGAGTCGAGTGATGAAGGCCGTGCTTTACGAAAGCTTCGAGAAACCGCCCCAAGTCGTCAGTGTGCCGGACCCGCATCCGAGGGCGGACGGCGTCGTTATTCGCCTGGGTGCCTCCGGTGTCTGCCGAAGCGATTGGCACGGTTGGATGGGACACGATAAGGACATCGTGCTGCCTCACGTTCCGGGCCACGAGCTGGCGGGCACAATCGAGGAGGTCGGAAGCAATGTCACGCGGTGGCGCCCAGGCGATCGGGTGACCGTGCCGTTCGTCGCCGGCTGCGGCGCTTGCGAGGAGTGTGCTTCCGGAAACCAACAGGTTTGCCGCAGCCAGTTCCAACCGGGGTTCACTGCCTGGGGCTCATTCGCCCAGTATGTCGCGATCAACTTTGCGGACACCAACATCGTGCGCTTGCCGGAGGCAGTCGGGTTCGACGCCGCCGCCAGTCTGGGCTGCCGTTTCGCTACGTCCTTCAGAGCCGTCGTCGATCAAGGCCGCACACGAGCCGGCGAATGGCTGGCCGTGCACGGTTCTGGCGGCGTGGGCCTGTCGGCCATAGCGATTGGCAAGGCGTTGGGCGCCCGGGTTATCGCGATTGACGTGCAGGAGGACAAACTATCGCTCGCCAGACAGTTGGGCGCCGAGGTCACCCTTGATGCAACGAACGGCAACGATGTGGTCCGCTCGATCATTGAAGTCACCGCCGGAGGCGCTCATGTCTCGATCGATGCGCTGGGGAGTTGGATCACCTGCCGTAATTCGATCTCCTGCTTGCGCAGGCGTGGCCGCCACGTCCAGGTGGGACTCATGTTGGGCGATCAGGCCAATCCCCCGCTACCGGTCGACAGGATCATCGCCTATGAGCTCGAGCTCAGAGGCAGTCATGGGATGCAGGCCCATCGATACGCCGCGATGCTCGGGATGATCCTGGCCGGACGAGTCTCGCCGGGCGATCTCATCAGCCATCGCATCAGCCTGAGCGAGGCACCCGCAGCCTTGATGCAACTCCCTCGCACGACGCAAAGAGGCATCACTGTCATAACGGACTTCGGCTAGGTTCACGCCCAGCCCGCTGCGCGCGCCCGTAGGGATTCGAACCCCGACCCGCGGCGAATCGAGCTCACCGCCCGGGAATTCGACTTACTCGAGTATCTCGTACGGCACGCGCGTTCGACGGTCTCGCGCGAAATGCTAGCGCATGAGATTTGGAAAGACGTCGGGCGCGCCACTATCAAGAGCGGCGCTTCATCCCCCTGCCGAAGATGGGGGTTTCCGCGCCGGGAGTACTACGAAACTCCCTTCAGATGGAGCGCCCGGGACGGTGATGCCGAGGCGTTGCGCAGACTGGAGATTGAGTACCGACTCGAAGTCAGGGTGCTCGATCGGGAGATCCGCTGGCGCGGCACCCTTGAGGATCCGTGCCGTTATCCGACCGCAGGCCATACCGAGTTCCCGGGGGTAGGTGCCGACCGCGGCCAGCGCAGCAGGAAAGGTCACCACCAACTCCGGATCGGTGACCAGGATCGGAAGCTTCTGTTTCCAGGCTACCTGCTTAAGCCCAGGCCCAGCGTGGCGGAGCGTCGCCTCCTTCAGGATAAAGATGGCGTCAGCATCGTCGGGTCCGAGGGCTTGCAGCGCGGCCATAGCCGCGTTTGCGTCCTCGACAGGCCGCGGGACGAGCGTGATGCCGATCGAAGGAGCTACCTGATCGAGGTTCTTCATTTGGGTCTTGTCAGGTGGAAAGCCCGGATCGAACAAGACGGCCAAGCGCTTGAGCCCCGGGAGCATCTGTTGGAAGGCCTCGAGCCGCCGCCGACTCGCCTCGGCATCGCCGGTAGCGACACCCGTCAGATTGCCTCCCGGAGCCTCGTTCGAGGCGACGAGCTTCGAGGCGACCGCATCCGCCACCGGGCAGAAGACGATCGGTATCTTGGTAGTCGCGGCACTCGCCGCCTGCGTCGACTGACCGTAGATGGTCACAATCGCCTTGACGCCTGCGTCGATCGCGGGGCCAATAACGGCCTTCGCGGCATCTGCGGAGACTACGCTCTTGATGTCGAGCCGAACTTGGGACAAATCCGAGTCGCCCGAGTTGGCGCCTTCCCGGAGACCTTCCAACAGTCCGCCGATGAATAACCTACCGTCTATTTTAACCATCGGTCCGACCACCAGGACGTGCGGCGGAACTTGCTGCGCCCATAAGGGAGGCGCGGCCGCCACTAGCACGACAGCCGCTATCATCGCGACTGAGGCTGCACCCGCTTTGAGCGACATTGGCATCTTGCTCCCTGCTGAATTTCTTATGAAATCTGCCAATGACAATAGGGTTTCCTGCCGATCGTCCGCAAATGACGCCGTATCCGCACGTCTGCCACTGGCAACACACGGCCTCACGGGCGCGCCGTTCGCCTCTCAACTGAAGCGCACGTATTCGCACTCCACCGGCTGACCGTTGATGCCGGCGGAAGGCGGCGAGATCCAATTCACAAACTTGCCGGGCTCCACGACCCGTCCCATCAGCGATTGCACGAACTGACGATCCTCGTCGGCGGGTAGCCAATCGCGCACGCTGGACTCCCAGACCGCCGGCGTTACAACACGCCCCTGGGGAGATACTTTCACCCCGGCGAGCGGGCCGATCTGGCGGTTAAACGCCTTGTGCGGAACAGTCATGCGAAACTCCACGCCACGCTTTTGCAGCGCCACGTTCCACGCATCGACCCCCGCAATGGAGTCCTGGACGAAGTCGTCCCGCAGACGCTCGTTGAGCGCATTCAACGCCGGAGCCTCTTTGCTGACTAGCTCACCGGTGCCGACATCGAGAACCGGATAGGTTGCCTCCCGAAGCACGTGGTCGTCCGCGATACGGTCTTCACGGAAGCGGCCCTTTATACCGGTGGTGTAGAAGGTGGCGGCGTTCGAGGAGAGATCCGCACCGAACAGATCTACCGTCACACTCGAATGAAAATTCAGATAGCGTTGGATCGTCGGCAGATCGATCACGCCCAGTTCCCTCAGGCGGGTTGGATCGTCGGTACGCTCCTGCACCATCACGTCGGCGGTCCGCTCAATGATTCGGCGAATCCCGTTGCGGCCCACGAACATGTGGTGCCCCTCTTCCGTGAGCATAAACCTCGTGGTCCGTGCCAGCGGATCGAACGCCGATTCGGCCAGCGCGGAGAGCTGGAACTTGCCATCCCGATCCGTGAAGAACGTGAACATGAAGAACGACAGCCAGTCGGGCGTGCGCTCGTTGAAAGCACCGAGAATGCGCGGATTATCGGCATCGCCGGAGCGGCGGCCGAGCAGTGCCTCAGCTTCTTCGCGCCCGTCACGCCCGAAGTAACGATGCAGGAGATACACCATCGCCCACAGGTGTCGACCCTCCTCCACGTTCACCTGGAAGAGATTGCGCAGGTCATACATCGACGGGCATGTTAGCCCGAGATGTCGCTGCTGCTCGACGGACGCAGGTTCCGTATCACCCTGCGTCACGATGAGGCGACGCAGATTGCTACGGTACTCGCCCGGCACTTCCTGCCAGACCGCCTCGCCCTTATGCGCGCCGAAACCAATCTTCCTGTCCGCAATGGCGGGATTGAGAAAAATGCCCCACCGATAGTCGGGCATCTTCACATAACCGAATTGCGCCCAACCGGCCTGGTCGACACTGGTGGCCGTGCGCAGGTAGACGTCGAGCTTGTGGGAGCCTTCGGGCCCCATCTCACCCCACCATTTCAGGAATTCCGGCTGCCAATGCTCGAGTGCCCGCTGCAACGTCTTGTCGCTCGCCAGGGCCACGTTGTTGGGAATCTTCTGGTCATAGTCGATGTTCATGATGGAACCCTGACGCGCTCAAACGCGCTCCCAGTTGAATCGAGCCTTGTTACCGGTGCCGAACACTTTCAACGCCCCCGCTTCGCCTACAGCGTTAGGCCGTATGAAGATCCAGTTCTGCCAGGCCGACAGTCGCCCGAAGACCCGCGTTTCCAGGGTCTCGCCGGGGCCGAAGCGCAGATTGGCTTCCATTCCCGTCAAAGCATCTGGAGACAAGCTGCTACGCTCCTCGATGGCGATCCGTATCTCATCGTCCCAGTCGAGCGCGTCCGGGGCGGCGGTGATGAGCCCCAACGCCATTGCGTCCTCGGTCGCCAGGACACGGCCGATGCTGGCCCGCGCCTGCGCGATGGGCGGCTCATCCGCATAAAAACGAGATGCGATCCGGCTGCTGCGCGCCACGGTCTCGTAGGCGCCGAAATTCATCGCGGACAATGCAACTCGGGGCGCGTCCGCGCGCTCGGACTCCGACAACATATAGCTTCGGTCGGCAGCGAGGGCGAGCTCGAACAAGGTACCTGCGAAACAGGAACTGCAATCGATCACAGCGAACAACGTACGTGAGCTGACATCCAACCGCGAGAGCGTGCGGCGAAGCATGCCGATGGTCTCGCGGACGAACCAGTTACCGGCGTGCTTTTCGAGCGCAGCGTCGACGGCGAGAACGCGGTTGGTATCACCGCGGGTTTTTAAAATCCAGGTTCCGATCTCCAGGTTATTGGCTCTGAGCATCAGGATCGCGTCGTCGAGCTCGCGGGCCATCGCGAGCGGCCACCAGTCGGCGCCTGCCGCCAGGATGCCGGCGAGGTCGTCGGGTTGGCCTGCCGCGGGAGCCTGCACAGTCAAAGTCGCCGTCCGGGCGGTGGCGTCAATTTGCACATCGACGTTCTGATATCGATAGCCGTGCGCGTCGATCTGCCGCTGTAGCGGCTTAAAAGTCACTCCCGGCGTGTTGGTCGGACGATCGCTCAACTCGGCCAGCTCCTGGGCGCGGCGCTGAATGGCGCCCGCGAACTGCTGGGGTTTGGCGTAATCGTCGATCAGCTTCCACTCCTTAGCGCGTGGCGCGCGAACTCCCTCGGTAACGGTGCAAAACATATCGGCCTGATCACGCCGCACTTTGCGCTTGTCGGTGATGCGCGTCAGGCCTCCTGTGCCAGGGAGAACGCCCAACAAGGGGATCTCGGGCAAGCTGACCGCGGCGGTACGGTCGTCGACCAGATAAATCTCATCGCACGCGAGGGCCAGCTCATAACCGCCACCCGCGGTCGTACCGTTACAGGCGGCGAGAAACTTCAGACCGGAGTGCCGGCTCGAATCCTCCATGCCGTTGCGCGTCTCGTTGGTGAATTTACAGAAGTTCACTTTCCAGGCATGCGAGGACAGCCCGAGCATGAAGATGTTAGCGCCCGAGCAGAAGATGCGCTCCTTGGCACTCGTCACTACGACGGTGCGCACTTCCGGGTGCTCGAAGCGGATGCGCTGCAGCGCATCGTGGAGCTCGATGTCAACTCCGAGGTCGTAGGAGTTGAGCTTCAGTTTGTAGCCGGGCCGCAGACCTGCGTTTTCGTCGACATCCATCCCGAGAGTAGCGACCGGCCCTGCGCACGACAGCTTCCAGTGGCGGTATTGGTCCGGATGGGTATCGAACGTGACGAGCTGCCGGTCTTGCGTTGGTAGTGAAGCGGCGGCGTGCGTCATGGATGCCTTCCTCGTGAAATGGTTTCTTTAGTTGGCGGGCCGGTTTCAGCCTGCGGCGACCGCCTGCCGTAGTGCCACGAGACTCGTCTCGATCGAGCGTCCAGCGGTGTCCACCACCGCGTCCGCCTTGCTGTAGAGCGCTTCGCGGGCCGCCAGGATGTTGCGCAGATCCTCCATCGCTTCCGCATGGCCTGCCATGGGCCGCGTGTCACCCTGGGCAACCACCCGCGCCATGTGCTCCTCGGGTGCCGCCTTGATCCAAACCGTGTAACAGTTCAGTAGCAGCAGGTTGTAAGTTTCCGGCTCCGAGACGATACCGCCGCCCACGGTGAGCACCATGTCTTCCTGACTGTTGATCACCCGCTCGAGACAGCGCCGCTCGATCCGGCGATAGCCGGCCTGCCCATAGAGCAGGAAGACCTCCGACAGACTGATCCCGGCTTCTCGCTCGATTTCCTTGTCGAGCTCGACCAACGGCCGCCGCAGTGACTTCGCGAGCGCATTCCCGAGCGTCGTTTTGCCCGCGCCACGCAGGCCGACCAACGTAATGCGCTTCCGACGCACCGCCTCTTCCTGCCCGAAGTCATGAGTCAGGCGGCGGAGGACCTCTTCGAGCCGCTGCGGCGGCAGGCTGTCCAGGAAACGGCGAATCAGACGTTGCTCGGTCTTCGTCTCACCCGAATCCAGCAGATCGGGGAGCCGCACACCAAGAGCCGCGGCTACTCTACGCAACAGTACGACGGAGGCGTTGCCCTCGCCGGCTTCCAACTGCGCTAGATAACGCTCCGAGACATTCGCAGCACGTGAGAGCACTTTGCGCGCCATGCCCCGCTGCTCTCGGGCTTCGCGCACCCGGCGGCCGAGATTGGCGAGAAAGTCCGGGTCGGACTCATTGAGGGCAATAGGCTTCTGCGAGCCGGTCCTGGAGTCGGTTGAGGGTTGCGCATCTGGGCCCAAATGCGGGGAAATGGTCTTCATGGCGTGCGTTATAGCGCACTATCTGGGACCGCTCAAGCACTATACCGCATAATTTGGCGCTCTATGAGGCCCATATTGACCGTGACTTCGATTCTATATGCGATATAGTGCATATCACTAGGACCTAAAAGCGGGAGGCACGAGGGGGATGACTGCCATACTTCGCTTGAGCTCAGCGGACCACCGCGTCAGTCCGCCGGCTATCGATATTCCGCGTGAATACAACGCCGCGTACGACCTCATCGAGCGCAATCTGCAGGCCGGCCGCGGCGCCAAACTCGCCTACATAGACGACCACGGCAGTTATACCTATGGAGAGTTGGCGGAACGTGTGGATCGCTGCGCCAATGCTCTGAGGGATCTGGGAATAGAGCCCGAGCAGCGGGTTCTACTCTGCCTCCAGGATACGATCGATTTTCCAACCGCCTTCCTCGGGAGCATCAAGGCCGGCATCGTTCCAGTCGCCGTCAACACGCTGCTAAAGACCGCCGACTACGAATACATGCTGCAGGACAGCCGGGCGCGAGCACTACTCGTCTCAGCGCCACTGCTACCCGTTCTCGCACCCGTGTTGGGACGGATGCCCCATCTGAAGCATGTCATCGTCTCGCAAGGCGAGAGCAATGGATACCACTCGCTCCCGGAGCTTTTGGCCGACGCGCGGCGCACGGCCGAGCCCGCTGCGACCTCCTGCGATGATGTCTGCTTCTGGCTCTATTCCTCCGGCTCGACCGGCGCGCCGAAAGGCACGATTCATGTACATGCGAGCCTCATCCAAACCGCGGAATTGTATGCGCGGCCGATCCTCGGCATCCGCGAGGAAGATCGGGTACTTTCAGCCGCGAAGTTGTTCTTCGCTTACGGTCTCGGCAATGCCCTCACCTTTCCATTAGCAGTCGGTGCGACGACCGTGTTGATGGCGGAGCGACCGACTCCCGAAGCGGTGTTTTCCAGATTACGCCGTCATCGGCCGACCATTTTTTGCGGGGTTCCGACATTGTATGCCTCGATGTTGGCCGCCACCCTACCCTCACGCGCTGAGACCGCATTGCGGGCCTGCATTTCCGCGGGGGAGGCGTTGCCACGAGAGATCGGCGAGCGCTGGACCCGACATTTCGGCGTAGACATACTCGATGGCATCGGCTCCACGGAGATGCTGCACATTTTTCTGTCCAATCGTCCCGGCGACGTCTGCTATGGCACGACGGGATCCGCGGTGCCGGGTTACGAGCTGCGGCTGGTCGACGACACAGGCCGGCCGGTGGCCCCGGGGCAGATCGGTGAGCTGCAGATCAAGGGCCCGACCTGCGCACAAGCCTACTGGAACAATCGCGACAAGACCCGTGAGACATTCCAGGGCGCCTGGGCGCGCAGCGGTGATAAATATTTTGTCGATGCCAACAACCATTACGTCTATGCAGGTCGCAGCGACGATATGTTGAAAGTCAGCGGCATTTACGTGTCGCCTGCGGAAGTCGAGGCGGCACTCGTGACGCATCCGTCAGTCCTGGAAGCAGCGGTTATCGGCCGGCCGGACGGCGATGGCCTCGTCAAACCGCTCGCCTGTGTCGTGCTCAAACAGCAGTCGGCGGCGGATCCGGCCCTGGCCGAGCTGCTGAAACAACATGTAAAGTCGCTCCTGGCCCCGTATAAGTATCCGCGTTGGATCGAATTCCTGCCCGAGCTGCCGAAGACGGCCACGGGGAAAATTCAGCGCTTCAAGTTGCGTGCGCTGGATGCGCAACAGATCGAGGCCACACGCAGCATGAGTTCCTGACAGTCGTCATATGCCTTTCAAGACTATAGGTCCCGGACGTATCGAATACGAACGGATCGATGTGAGAGACCCCGATGTACCGTGTATCGTGATGTTGCACGAAGGGTTGGGATCGCTTTCGATGTGGCGGGATTTTCCCGGACGGCTAGGATCTGCGACTCGGAGCAATGTCATCGTCTATTCACGGCACGGTTACGGACGCTCGGCTCCTTTGCGAGGCCCACGTGCAGTTCGCTACATGCACGAAGAAGCACTGCAGGTGTTGCCGCAGTTTCTGGATGCGCTCGGAATAGACAATCCGATTCTTTTCGGTCACAGCGATGGCGGCTCGATCGCCCTTCTCCACGCCGGCGGCAGTGGCCGAAAAATACGCGGTGCCGTCGTCCTCGCACCCCACGTCTTTGTCGAAGAGGTGTCGGTTAGCAGTATCGCGGCGGCGAAAATCGCCTTTGAGACCACGAATCTCCGCGAGCGCCTCGGGCGTTATCACGACGACGTGGATGCAGTCTTCCGGGGCTGGAACGACATCTGGCTCGACCCTGAATTCCGGTCATGGAATATCGAGGAATACCTGCCGCGCGTCACCTGCCCCGTGTTGGCCATACAAGGCGAATCGGACGAGTACGGCTCGATGGAACAGATCCGGCGAATCGAGCGAGGGGCGCGTGATGTAGAATCGATTTCGCTGGCGAGCTGCCGGCATTCGCCGCACCGGAATAAGCCTGAAGAAGTGTTGAGAGCGGTGGCGGACTGGTTGGAACGGCGCTGCGGCCATTCAATCGACCGATGAACGGTGTCCCCAGTCGGGCCGAGTTTAACGAGAGTGCCAACACCCCTGCCCCCTTCCGGAGGCCACGATCTTGCGATCATGGCTCCGGTCACTTCAATAGGCGTAACGGAATCTGACTCATCGATCGTCGGAATCACGACCCGCGGAAGCGGACACCGCGGGCGTGACCGCTACGCGAAAGCCCGTCAGGACCCAGGCCCGCTGACTCGGGGCAAAGCGCGGTGCGAGCAATCCGTCGTTAATCTCGCGCGTGACCGCAAAGCGGTTGAACGTAGTCGGTGAGAGATAGAGCCGCGTGTTGTCCGGGAAACCGTCCGACGGCGTATCGACGTCGCCCTCGACTGCCGAGATGATGCCGTCATGATTGGTGTCCACCCGCGCGACTTCGGCGGCATAGGCGTCGAACAACCGCCGCTGGAGATTCTTCACACCGGGCTCAAAGGAGGCCGGCCTTTCGTAGACGTCCAGATAGACTTCATGAGCGAGACCGCTCGGAACACCCCGCTGACGAAATTCCCGCTGTGCATTCACGGTTCCGTCAAACTTGTCGGGATCGCGAGGCAAAGCGGGATTGTCGCCCACGACAGTCGGATCGTTGTTGATCCCTCGCGGCCCTGAGCCGGGAACAATGGACTGCAGCTTCCCGATCTCCCCGTCTTTAAAGGTGTCAGGCGCCCTGCCAAAGTCATCAGGGAAGCCGCCGGTAAAGGGCAGTTCGTAGAGGGGATGGATCCAGTTTGTTCCCTGATAATTGAACTCCCAATAAGAATGGACGTCGCTTTGCTGCAGCGCGTTGTAGGCGCCCATGCTTTCATAAAGCGACACGACATTGGTTTGCACATCCGGGAAATGATCGGACTCGCTGGGGAAATGAGGCGCGTTCCCGTCGGTCGTAAAGATTGCGCCCGCGACGTTATTGTAGCGCCCCATCTTTGCGAGCTTCTCCGCGTCCTCCTCTGTAATCATTCCGAACTGCGCGTGACCGTTGCGGCGCCGTGGCGCCGTCGCCGGCACCAGGAGATCGTGAATCATCCAGCCTTCGTACCATCCACTCTCGTTGTTGATGACGAAAAGGGGCGAAATATCCGTAAAGACGTCAATAAAGGCATGCGGGTCGGTGGGGTCTGTCGGCAGGCCAGGCTTGGGCTCCAACGCGACTCGAACCGAACCGACGGTGGGCAACCCACAATCGCCGCCGGTCGCGGTCAATTGCACCGCGTCGTTGATACCCGGGAACAATTTGGTGAAGACATTGGGCTCGAAGCCGTCCGTGGAGAGTAAATAGTATTGAAACAATTGACTCGGCTTATCCGCTTCGGCAAATACCTGCAGCGGCAAATACGTATGCGGTCGATCCGCGAGTCGGACCAGTTGATTTTGCAGCGGCTGCGGCAGCTGCGTGACGTCTCCGCGGGTGGAAACAGTTTGACGGTCTGCGGCGGCGTTCGGATTTGGATGACAGGGCGGTGACGGTTGCTCCGCGTTGGCGATGCTGAGATAACCGATCGCAATGCCCACTGTGGCAGACGCTAGTACACGAGCATTCATAGATACCTCCCAAAGGGAATTGAGGACGATGGGAACGTTTCTTCGATTCACGAGGACTTGCGCAGAGAAGTCGCGACGCCGAGGAGTTTGAAGATCTTCGGTCTGCGTCTCTAACGCAGCGCCGTTTCCCAAAGTGCAGGTGACGAGAACTCTCCGCGTGTTGGTGTGTATCTGCGCACAGTCTTCCGGTTCTGAAAACACGCCGGAGGGAACACTCGGAAAGATGACGTCCACTGCTGGTCGGCGTGTCAACATTGCAACTCCTGGAGCCTTGACAGGGCGGATAAACCCGCTCAGGCACAGCACAAGATCGAGCGTTCGCTGACGTCAGTGCCAATCTCTTTCGCTCACTGGCCGAAGCCGGCCGAGCGCGAGGCGCCTGGTTTCGTCCGACATCTGTAGCGCAACCATCACCGCGTGATGAGGCGCTTGGTTCGATTGACTGAATAGGCGGGCAGACGAATCGCCTGGAAGCTGGTTTCCATCAGGTTTATGAAGCGATGCACCTGGGGTTGATTGATGCTGACATCGCGCCCGAACTCAGTCTGATTCAACATGCAGC
Organism: Gammaproteobacteria bacterium; assembly: GCA_028293725.1. The sequence goes on from JAQGOE010000190.1 coordinate 45,095, forward strand.
CGATGCGCAAGCAGGCCGCGCGCATCAGCGCCGGAAGTCCGCCAGGCTCTCGACGGCCTTGAGTGCCTGCAGGCCGATTTGTCGAGTTTGTTTGAGCAATATTCGCGCCCGCCACGTCCCGGGGGCAGCTTGCCACACAACCTCTCCCTGTCCATAGCATCTTTCAATTCGTGGCCAATGCTCTTCCATAATTCAAAAGACCGCATGATCCGTAGAAGGAACTGGTTCTCGTTTCCCTGTTTTGCAACAGCGGCCCCCATCGGTGAGACTGAGGCCGTGGGTATTGCGTGCAATGAGCCTCACACCCAACTCTTGCTCCAGCCCGCCCAACATGCGGCTGACCGTCGGCAAAGAGATTTCCAACCGGCACTAACAGCGTGAATGGTCCGATAGCGAAACGCGGCGCCGATGGCTTCGCCCGCCTCGGCACGAAAGATCTCGACGAAGTCATAGTGGCTGCAATAAATCTGCGCGTTCTCCGGTCAGTGGGGGAAGAACGCGCATGTTCCCTCGAGTTGCGGGTGCAGCCCCCGTCGGTATAGAAGATCCCTGAGGCGGCTAAGTCGGGGTAAGTGAGTAACCGATTGCCCACCCCCGGTGAATTACTGAAATGGAGCCAGACCGCCTCGGCTGAGGAGCATCTCAGTGGCTTGCTGGCCCGCGGCCTCGTCGGCGACGAAGCAGCCTATCGGGGATTTTTGAGCGAACTGGCAACGCATTTGCGGCCCTGGCTGCGCGCACGGCTCGCGCGATTGCCGCACGAGGTCGAGGATCTTCTGCAGGAATTACTGTTGGCCGTTCACAACCAGCGCCACACCTACGACCCGAGGCAACCTCTGAAACCCTGGGTGCACGCCATCGCGCGCTACAAGATCATCGACCTGCTGCGCCGACGGTCTCGCAATGAGATGCTCAACGATCCGCTCGATGACGAAGATCAGCTATTCGTTGCCGTGGACGGCGATGCCGCAGAGGCGCGCTATGACTTGACGAAACTCCTTGACGAGCTGCCGGATCGACAACGACTGCCGATCTTCTACGTCAAGATCGAGGGCGCATCGGTCGCCGATGCGGCGAAACGCACGGGCATGTCGGAGTCGGCAGTCAAAGTGGGGATCCATCGTGGGTTGAAGGCCCTCGCAGCAAAGATTGGGAACATCGGGTGAAGACCCAGGATCTGATTTCAATGCTGTCGACCGGCGTCGAGCCGATCGATCCCAAGCGGATCGCCCGACGCCATCTGCTTGCTGTCGGCGGCGGAGGGTTGGCCGCGCTCGCACTGATGGCAACGACCCTGAAATTGAACCCCGCACTGCCGCAGGAGTTGTCAGAACCTATGTTCTGGGCCCGGGAAGCATTCTGTGCATCCCTGGGCGTTGTCGGAATCCTAGGCACCGCCCGTTTGGCACGTCCGGGGCGGCCGCTGGGCTTGATACCTGTGGGCATTGCGCTCCCCGTGATTGCCATGTGGGGGCTCGCCGCCATCATCTTACTCACCGCACCGTCGTCCACTCGCGTGCACCTCATCTTCGGCCGAACCGCACGCGTTTGCCCCTTCCTCATCGCCATGATCGGAGCTCCACCGTTCTTCGCGTTTATCTGGGCCCTCAGGGGTCTCGCGCCCACACGACTGCGCGTGACCGGCGGGACAGCCGGGTTCGCGGCGGGGTCCATCAGCGCGCTGGCTTATTCCCTACATTGCCCCGAGCTTGCGGCGCCATTCATCGGCATCTGGTACCTCCTCGGCATAACACTCTGCGCAACCCTCGGCGCGTGGGTAGGGCCACGATTGCTGCGCTGGTAGTGACGGCAAGAAAACCGGCTTGTCGTTGTAACCGCTCGCCCCTCGCAAACGAATCATCGGAAGGGTCGATCAAGAACTGGCAGTGGCGACCCCGCACGCAATGATGACGCCCCCGTTGTCATTTTTCGGTCACACTTTGAGGGAAGGCAAATGAAGAATCGATTTCTCGGCATTGGAGCATTGATGCTCTCCATTGCAGCAGTCGCAAGCGCGCACGACGGAGAGCGCCACACGGTGATCGTTACGGCATCCAACACCGCCGCAAACGAGCTGCTAATTTATAGCCCTACGGGTGCTCTGGAGAATAGGATTTCGACGCAGGGCCAGGGCGGCGTGAGCGGCAACGCCGGCGGTATCGCACAGAACTACGATCGGCTTGCGGTCGTCAACTTCGGATCCGGTAACGTCTCCGTGTTCGTCAAGGACTTCGAGCGAGCGACGCTGCGACTGGAATCGGTGATCCGCTCAGTTGCGAGTCCCGTGAGCGTCGCGTTCGGTGACGACCACTTATACATCCTGACGACAACTCACGTGGAATCACACACGATAGATCGCCGCGGAGTGAGCCCGAATGCAGACGGCGCCGCCGCCTTGTTGATTGCCGACGGCTCCGCAGCACAGGTGGGAGCGGTCGACGGCGAGTTGATTGTCAGCGAGAAGAGTAACGCAATTGAAAGCGTACCGCTCAATCGCTTCGGCGCGGTCGCAGGAAAAGCGACGCTGGTTGGGAATATTCCTACAAACGTCAACGCGCCCTTCGGCCTCGTGACCCGCGGGAATGACGCCTTCGTGACCATCGCCCACGCAAACGAGATCAGCCTGGTCCGGAACAACGAAGTATTGACCGTGACCGGCTCGGGCACGCAAAGCGCCCCGTGCTGGCTGGCGCTGGACGGGCCTTTTCTGTTCTCAGCCAATTCGCCAAGTGAAAGTGTGTCCCGCTATGCCGTTTACGGCCGAGTCATCGTGCAAGACGCGGCAGTTGCGGCCACCTTCACCGGTAATCCAACTGACATCGCCTATAGAGCCGGACTTGCGGCAGTCGTCGACGCCAACGCGACCGTCTCGCACGTTTCGATCTTCCACGTGAATGAGGACGGCGATCTTGGGTTGCAGGGCCTTGCCACAATCAACAATGCGGCAACAAACGGGATTGCCATCGTTGGTTTCGCTGAGCGCACCGCGTACTGATCAGCGCCACCGGCATTGGGCGCGGTACCGCGCCCAATGCTACTCGAAATCTTACCGAGCTCGAGCTCACGGCGTTTTGCGCATTGCGCAGCGCTGCGGTAGGCCACGGTCCAACTCCGCTCGAACGATCGCTGCCAGGCGTGCGTCGCTGAAGTCCCCTTCGAACCCCAAACGCGTACCAAGGTGCATCACTGTAGCTGGCCTACACGGATTTCCATCAAGCACAACCCTTCGGTACACTGCGAAGTCGGAATTCATCCAAGGCCCGCATCGCAAGTATGAGCGTCAGGAATGTGGCCCCGAGAGAGTCTCGCTCGCCATCTCTTGATATTGCCCCAGATTGAGACTTATCGGGCGTCGCTCCGCACCGGCTAGCGCTCATCGCATGACGCGAGGCGCGCCCCGATAGCAGCCATTTGGGAGCGGCTGCAACGCCGGTCGCCGAATTGCGTCAACTCAACAAAACGTGCTAGCTGCTAGCAGGTCAGTGCCAGGCTAATTTCTGCCCGTCATGCCCAGACGTCGATTGAATGCGACGGGGCTGCAGGGGACGCCTGAGGCTGCTGGGCCGCGAGGCGGTGCGTGCGAGCTTCAGCAGCGTTGAGCTCACCCGACAGCCTCTGGATTTCCGCTTGTCCTTTGGTCGTTTTGGCAGACACACAGGTCGTCCAATCGTCGAGTTGCTGCTTGTCCCGGCGAATCTGGTCATTCGCCGCAGCGATGCTCGCGCGCGAGCCGGCGTCAGGGCCTGGGAGATTGGTACTTCCAATCGCATTGGAGATTGGGCCGAGTGACATACGCCAAGCATCATCGGCGGACGATCGTCGACCTACCGACCCGGTCGCAGTTTTCGTCTATGAGGCCGTTCCTAGCACCGCGAGGCCTCCGGCCTATTTTCTGGCCAGAACGGCCGGAAGGACCCATTGGTCCCACGCCAACATCAACCGACGTTGATTTTCTGAAGGATGAGGCGGCGAGGTTTGCCCAGTTACCCGATCTCGTGGAATGGGAAAATCCCCGGACGCGCGGGCACGACCAAACAGCCCTCTTGCCTCAAAGCTCGACCTTCCTCCAGTCCCCTACCTCCGTCATAAGCGGCAAATTACTGCAAAGCCTTCAGAGGACCGCGCAACGATCGGTTTCAGAGCGACCGTACCAAAAATATTTTTTCTTAGCTAAAGTCCTTAGCTAAGAATTGCCGTACCGCAATACGGCAGACTCTATCCGATTGATTTGCTTTAGAAATTGGCGCGCCCGGAGGGATTCGAACCCCCGACCCGCGGAGTAGAAAGCCTCTTGTTCCTATTGAGGCAGAAGCGGGCAAGAGTGGACTTTCCCGGATAAAACAAAGCCTTATCGACGGATTTCTAACACTACAATTCGCCTCTCGAGCGGTTTGAGGCGAGGCAAAAAAGGGCATAAAACACCCTCCGTAGCTTGTGAATGGTAGCTAGGTTGGTAGCTAAGGAATCTGCACAATGGTTCGGAAAAAGAGGCGTCGCGGATTTCGTCTTGACGACTACGTCGTCGGACGTCTCGCGATTAAGCGTAAGCAGTACACCGTCTGGGATCTCGTCGTGCAAGGCTGCGGCGTCCGCATTTCGGGAGGCACGAAGTCCTGCGTCATTTCTGTTCGCCTCGGTGCCCGGAAAAAGTTTGAGACTATCGGCAGAGTCTCTCCGGACAAATCGTATGAGTACCTTCGCGAACTCGCCATAAAGCGGATCGGCGAGCTCAAACGCGAACGGCTGCCACGGTCGCCACTCAGGCAGTTCCATGAAACGGATGCGCAAACTCTTGGGCACGCTCTTGCCGAATACATCACCGCGCACCCCGAGCTTACCGAGAGGACGATCAGGGACTATCGGAAATCTCTCAAGCGAGGTTTCGGTCCTCAAATGGATCAGCCCGCTTCATTGCTCGTCAGCGAAGAAATTCTCCGGTTGAACCAAGCACATCTCCAAGCCTTGACTGAAAAGGACCCACTGGGCAAACCGCCAGCCGGATTCTGGGCGTGGCAAGGAACGCTGACAGTGTTGCGGGCGGTGCTGGGATGGTACGCAGCCCAAGTGCTCTACCGAATCAATGCGCATCAGGACGAACTGCGTGCGCTGACGATCTCCCCAAGTGCGTCGTTAGTCGCGACAGGTTCGGGTGAGTGGCTGGACGTTCACCGCGACTGTTCGATCTAGGTGTGGAACCTCAAGACGGGCGATCACGTGGTGACACTGTCTGCGTGCACGTCTGGAGAGGCGAGGGATGCAAACTCGCATAGCCAGCCTATCGGCGATCTGCAGTTTTCTCCGGACGAGAAGCAACTCATTTCGGCCGGCTGGGACAGGACCGCGCGCGTTTGGGACGTCACTACGTGGCGGCCCGTATATACACTGCAGGGTCATCCGCAGGGCCTGAATACGGCGACAGCTTGCCAGGACTTCATTGTTACCGGTTCCACAGATGGATCGATCGGCGTATGGCGACGTGATTCGGGGGCGCTCGTTCGCATGCAGGATCTCAAGAGCGGCCCAGTGGCAAAACTGCGAGCGTTCCCCTCAGGCAATCGTGTCGCATGTTTTTCAGACACGAGCGTATTCATGATTCTGGATGCGGGAAGCGGGACGCCCCAATTCCAGACGGCATTCGAGGATTCGCAGATCACCGGGATGCACATACTGTCGAAGGAACGAGTGCGTCTGGCGACACAGGACGGCCGGGTTCTGGATGTGATGGCGATGGAAAGGGCCGTCGAGGTCGTTACCGTTGTCGAACAAGCGGTTTCAATCGCTCACTTTCTCGACGGCGATTCGCTGTTCTGAGCGACGGCAACCACACATTCTCATATGACCTCGCAGAGCGAACCCAATCTTGGCCAGAGGATACGGTCGCGCTAGGTGCCGTCGGCATGTGTTCCTCGACATTGCAGGATGTTGCGCTCGTTGCTGGAAAGAGCGGCCAAATAGCAGCGTACTCCGTGCACGACGCCCGCCGACTGGCGCAGGTGGAGCATCCCGCCCGGGTTTTTTCCACGCACAATACGCCCGAGGGATTGGCAACCCGCACTCACTCGGAATGCAGATGGTGGGTCTGCAGTGCGAGAGGTTCTGGCGAGGGTCAGAATGTCAGGATCAACGAGGTTCGCCGTGAGAGCCTGCCAGCTTTTGAGCAAGATGTCGCCGAACAGCTGAGTCGCCATCAGGTCTTCGGCTGGCTAAAGGACTCGTGGTCCTTGGGGAAGATTCACGATCTCACAACCGGCGCGATGCGATGGGAAGGAATGGTGAGCCGCCCGCGCGAACTGCAGGTGTTTCTGGGCCATGAGCTGAGTGCGCCGAGCATTCAGAGTCAGTATTACTCGATGTGCTCGGTCGACTACGACAACGACCGATACCTGCTGTATCAGAATAGTTTAGAGGGCGTGCTTGAATTGGCAGCCGATGCCGGCAATGAACGGAGAATCACAGCGGCTTTTCTGTTACAGCAGCTTCCCTACGCGCGGCGCGCGATCCTGTCGACGTTGGTTCCTGCGAGCAATCGCTATCTAGAGGTCTCGCAATTCCGTCTCGCGCTTTGGGATCTCGAAACACAAACTTCGGTTTGCGAGCGACCCGCAGAGCGAGTCGACGATGCTACGGTCGATCTGGATGCCGGACTACTCACGACGGTAGAGGGCTCCTTCCTCAGACAATACGACACGCACACTCTACGGTCGATTTGCGAGACGCCTCTCACTCCGTTTGCAGTCAACCCACGCGTTCTCGCCAGCGCCCCACGCGGACCCATCGTGGTCGTTGATGAAGACAACAATCTCCATTTCCTCCATCCGTCGAGACAGAAGACCTGGAACCGTGTCGGGCTCGACTCACCACCGATCGGTTGCGTCCTGTCGGCTGATGGGCGCTCTGCGCTCATAACTGAGCGGCGGGGGCGGGTCAGCGGATTCAGGCTCTGAGGCGATTTGCGGGGCCAATCTAGGCGGACTGGCACTTGCCGTGGACGCCTGGACCCCCGACCCGCGGATTAGAAATCCGCCCTTAGGCTACCCTTAGGCTCGATAACCCCGGCGTCGGAACAGGTACCGCGATCACCGGCTTCCACCTCCACGTCGCACCCGAGTTTGTCTTGAGTCATCGAGCGTCGGAGAGATCAGCTCATCCATGATTAAAACCTGAAGCTTCATTCGAGCTACGCCGGAGAACGCTGGGCTGGGTTGTAGAGATTCTCACCAGAGCTATCCTATTGAGAGCCATTTCTTGAACCGACTACGATGCCTGACCGCATTCTCATCCCACTGCCTGGCATCGGGACGCTGGCGCAGGACGGTGAGTCGTACCGCGCCGCGCTCGCCGCGGGAGCGGAACTGACCGTCGCTCCCACCCCCTCTCCGTCAGGCACAGCCGCGCCGCCATTCGTTGACGCCGCCGAGATGGGACGGCTCACCAACACGGCTACCTCGTGGTGGGAATCCGCCGCCCGCGAGTCCGACTGCCCGTCAGTGTTCGTCGGCAAGGTACGACGCTTCAAGGTGGCCGCGTGTCTGAAAGGGCTGGAGACAGTTCAGGAACGTGACGGCACTGGTCGTGCGCGACGCTGCGGAGCTGCCCCGAGAGCGCGAGCTTAAACGAACAACGAAAAATAGTGTTTGTGCTCGGCGCCGACACTCATTCCCCGTGGCTTGGGTCAACCATTTCGCTTTCTCATCTGCCGGGTATTCAGAATCCTATCCATAGGACACGCGATGGATTCTTCGATTGCGGCCTTGAGAGCCTGCGGAGAAAGCTGAGACCAAAGGATCCATTTGCCGAACCCATTGTTCAAGGTGTCTGCCAGACGAACTGGAACAAGCCAACCACCCTGAGCATCTTGCGCGCATGTAGGAAGGATGACTGCTAGCAATCCATGCTTGAAGTCCAGCGTCGCCTTAATCTCCCAATCCACGTGCTTTCGCAAAGGAGTCTGGGCCCCACAGAACACCACGGTGCACGAACTTCCCTTGATGTCGTTTTGACGAATTCGCCATCGCAAGTACTCGTGGTCCTCGCTGTCGTACGCCTCCGCGACCGAACGATCAGTGAAGATTTCATACGTTTCCGAGTAAGCTCTTGCGAAAGCATCACGGTACGCTTGGTCGCCATCGTGATGAAAGCTCACAAAGACCTTCCGCTTTATCTGAAACGAGCCAAGAAGCCCGCCCGGGTTGTACTGGTAACCGGCCATGCATTTACTCTATCACCTACCCGCCGCGTCGTTCACAGGATTGGCAATATCGGTACTACCAATTAACCTTCGGACATCTTACAAGCCGATGACCCGGCGGCATCCATACTCACCTGCACTCTGCAAATTGAAGGAACACCATGAAGCTGTTCATCATTGGTGGTCTCACTCGCACGGGAGACGAGGTCGACCGGGCCGGCGAGCAATCAAGACTGACTGAGGCGTGCGCACTTCTGGGGCGTAGTGTTGCATCCCCCGAGAATACGGTGCTGGCTTGCAGTCCCTTCGAGGACTCTGCAGACGCGGCCGTGCTGAGAGGTGTCGCGAACATTCCGGTGGAACAGCAACCAACGATCGAATTTCATTTCGTTGATTCACCTCCTGTGCGTGCCGCCATGGATCGGTTAGTGACTACACTTGGCCTACGAAAGGTCAAGCCGTTCCCGCACCCGCCACCAAAGAGCGATTCCGCTGAGGCCAGGCGCTTCGCCTGGCTGGTCTGCCAGTTGAGCGCGCTTGATGAGGCCAGTGTGACGTTCGCTTTGGGCGGCGACGGGGACGGCAGTGCCAACATGCTCATGCTGGTTGCGGAGGGGCGGAGGAAGCCCCTGCTCCCTTTCCCATTCCTGGGGGGAGCCGCGAAACAGGCGTTCGAGCGCCGTCGGTACGAGCTGGAGGACCGCCTAGGAAAGGACCTGTGCTCGTCCCTCCAGGAGGCGTGCTCCGCAGGCAATGCTCTAAAACTGGCAGCCGCGCTGCTTCGGCAGAGGAAGGCAGGGACGCAGCTCCGTGTGGAGTCGCCGCTGTTCTTCATCAGCTATTCGCGCGCCCGGCAACAAGAGGCAGATCATGTCGAGACGGTACTCCGGCGTCGCAATCTGAGGGTATTTCGTGATGAGCACGACTTCGGCGCGGGACATTCCCTACCCGACGCTATTCGCGAGGCTATTTATGCAGCAGACGTGTTCATCGCGCTCTGGTGCGTGGAATACGCCTGCAGCCCATGGTGTTTTGACGAGATCGAACTCGCGCTGGACCGAAAGGAGGCGGGGAAAATGGAGCTGTGGGTTTTCTCGCTCGACGGCACCCGCTTCGTCCCCAAGCGCATGCGAGACCGCAATGTCCTGCCCGTAAAGTCCCGCTTGGAGCTGGAGGGTGAAGTCATCAAACTGATCGATCGCGAGATGCCGCGCTGACGCAAACCGCAGCTTGCTCGCGGCCCGGGTCGCGCTTCATTGGGACTCTTTATGAAAGTCCCGCCAACTACTAGGCCAACGAACGCATCAGCCCGCGCATGATGAGGATGACCGCTTGGTCGACGTGAGGCGTACGAGCGAGCGTGGCATTGTCGTTTTCGTCCAGACCGTTGTGGAGCCCAACGGCCGAGAACTGCTCGAAGTCCGCGCGATGTGGCCATTCGCGTCGCGTGCCTGGAGACGCCGGGAGTCGCAGCGATTCGCAGATATCCCGCGCACACCCGCCAAACCCACCCAACACGAACAGCGGCTGTTTGGCCCGAAGCGAGAGCAGCGCCTCCTCCGCGATACCCGGCATCGCACCCTGGAATCCTTCGACCTGGCCGCCCATCACAATGCGGGCCTGAGTGTCCTCCAGCATGACTTTCCGCATGGCCGTCAGTGAAGTCGCCCACTCCGCGGCAGTGCACTTGCGCGGCTTCAACTTCGCTCGCGCTCTCCAAGCGAGCGGACGTCCGTCCGCCTTCAGGCAGGCCAGCACGCAGGTTCCATCGAGGTCTTCCGCGAGGCCCTGCAACTCCTTCGTCGTCTTGGCGATGTGAACAGGCCACGCGAGATAGTTGATGGCACGGTTTACGGTGTCGCCCTTGCTGTCGCGGCAGTGACGGGCCACCAGCTCGAACAGCAGCTCGCTGAAGCCATTCTGTCGCAAGTCGCCGCCATACACGAGGTGGGCTCCGAGCACGAGCAGATACCGCGCTACCTCCGTCATGGCATCCCGCAAATGCCCATCCGTCAGGCCGAGCATCCTCATGTCCGGGCTGTTGGAAATGGAAATCGCTATGCGACGCCCGACGAGAGGTTGAGACTGAGTCATGGCGCGGCCAGCCATTCATTCATGCTTCGCAGACGCACGTGCGGCGCGACTCGCGCGAATAACTGGGACTCCCCATCACTCAGCGGCGGATCCGGGTAGACAATCACCCGGGAGACGACGCCGGGATCCAGCGCCGGCAAACTCGCCAAACAGACCAGCTCCGGCTGCCGGGGCACGAAAAAGGTCGACGGATCGGAGACAGCGACCGCGAGCTGCACACGGCACTTCCATAAAAAATCCTTCAGTACTTCGTCGAGCAACCGACCAACTAGAGTGTCGATGCGGGCAGGCTTGCCGGGATCCATACGGATGATCGGAACATTGCCCAAGTAAGGAAATCCGCGCTCGTCGAGATCGGAAAGGCAATCGGCGACGACCAGCGGCACAGCCCAACGCTTCGCCTCAAGAATCTCCTGTCGACACCAGTCGCGCGACGAGTACGAGTCCGTGTGAACGGCGACGACCGCGCTCGCTTTGACCTGGTACAACAGCACCTTCTCAAAGCGCAGGCCGCCCGGAATGTCATGTACGTCGAAAAAGCTTGCGAGCCCGTGACCCTTCTGCAATTTGTCCCGAATCGCAAGTGCGATGCGTATGCCGTCCTTGTCGTGCTTCGAGTGACTGATGAAGATCTGCACCTTCTTAAGGTAGCGCTCCAGCGCTTCCTCCTCCTCTAGGGGCCGCTTCAGGTGCTCCAGTTGAAAGCGCAGCATGCGACACAACTCGTAAGCGAGCTCGGCGATCAGGCGCTGGCGCCGCTGCGGATCGCTACCTTTCCAGAGGTCCCAGCGAAACGCCTGTTCGCTTAATTTGAGACCGAAAGCCGCCTTGTCTAGCGTCACCGGAAAGACGCGTGTACCAAGGCCCATCGCTTCAGTTCTGCTCACGAGCTCTTGAATGTACTGGCACCACGGTTTGTCTGCCGCCAAATTCTTCTCAGCAAGCACAACGATAGCCGAAGTTTCGGCGTCGTTGAGATCGATGGGTAGCGGGCGGTCAGACCCAGGCGCCACCGCTGCACGGAAGATCACGCTGATCCCGGCGCCTCCCGCAACGTTCTCGAACAGTTTCCGGCGGAAGTGCTCGCACAGCGCTTCGGCCATGCCGGCGCCGGCTTTGTATTTCGGATGCCAGACGACGTAGAGAACCAGGAATGGACGGGTCGGATCGGGCATACGTGGCCTGTTCACCTTGCAGTAATGAGCCGGTTCTATCGGCTCGACTGGCGAAATCTTATTGTGTCCGGTTCAAACCTGGGCTGCAGCCGGCGCCGTCGACACCACCTTCAACCTTAGTGTGCCGCTTTCTCTTAGTCGGCGGGACTCAGATAACCCAAGGTCGAATGTCGTCGCTTTGGATTGTAAAACCTCTCGCTGTAATCGAACACGTCGGCTCGTACCTTTCCCAGCACGGCTACCTCTCGGTTGAGGTCTACCGTCCGCGAGTCCGATTGCCCGTCAGTGTTCTTCGGGAAGGTCCGACGATTTAAGATAGCTGAGGGTCCAAAGTGGTTGGACACGGGTGAGGAGTACCTTGATTTCCCTAACAATTGATGACGGCCGGTGACCCTCACCGGCCGTCCAAGAGCACGGACTTGTCGGGGCTCGCCAGCTCAGTTAGCCAGTCCCGCCAAGCGTAATCGGACACCATTTAATCGTCGAGGAGGACAATGACAATCTGCAGATTGACTGGCCGCCGGTCGACGGGAGTACCCGGCTGCGTTGCGGTGGCCGTGACGGATCCCCAGACAGCGGCAGCGGCAACCCGCCGGTGTCCCGGAAGATCGGGATATCGACGTTCAGAAAGCTGCCCAAAATCTGCTCAAACACCGCGGCAAATTGCAGCCGGAGATGCTTCGTCGTCGGCCGGAGGACAAAGTTTTGTGGATTCCTCAGCGCCTGGAGCGCTTGTAGCTGATGAAACAGGAAGACTGTAGTTCTCGGATGGCTTCCAGCCCAAGGCTGCATCTGGCGGTAGCTTAACCGAATCCCACTGGCGCAGCGATCAGGGTGTCTGGCGGATCGGCGGCCACAGAAAGGCGTGACGGGGCCGGATAGTTAGCTCAGGATGAATGCTGGCGCTGCGGGAGCCGGATGTGAATTCGCTGGAATCGACGAAGTGCTAGAACCGCGCCCTGAACCAACTGGCCGATCTGCAGATGGCAGTGATTGTCGGGGAGAAGGCGAGGCTCGTGCGGCGGGTTCCACGAGCGTTCCATCCGAGACGTTTCTGTATGACGCCTTCGCCTGCTACGCGACCGATCCCGACCGCGATCTCGTACGCGACGTCGAAGCATTCCTCGAATCGTTGCATCGCAACAGTCTGATCGAGCAGGCACACCGACGCCGGCAGGAGCTTTGTGTCGATGGGAGTGATTTCAAGCTCCCCCGCAGGGCCGAGCTGAGCACAGCGCCACCTGAAGATGACCCCGTATTCCACCTAGTCATCGAACACATGAAGCTGGCACGGCGGTTCGTAGTCTTTGTCGGTCCCAAATCGCGCGAGCACCCGTGGGTCACACGCGAGATCGACTGGTGGCTCGACCATAGAAACCCCGCAGATCTGGTCATCGCGGTAACCCACGGGCACGATCCTATGAGGGAACGTGAACAAACCTTCCCGCGTCGACTGTTGGAAGCCAATCTTGATCGGTCACTGTGGTTCGATCTGCGCGGTTGGCGTCATCGGGAAGCCGGTGGAGTTGCCGTGCGCCCCTATGTCGAGGAGCGGCTCAGGCTGGCCGCTAGCTTGATGGAGCCCCCGGCCGCGCCGAGCGAGCTCATTGCGAGCTGGCGAGCGGGGGCACGACGCCAGCGTCGTCGAGCTCTTCTCTGGAGCGCCTTTGGGCTGCTTTTCGCTGCAGTTGTGTTGACAGCACTGGTCTTCGCGGTGAACGCCTGGAGTGACAGCTCTCGGCACGCACGCGCCTCTGGACTTGCCTTGGTAGCACGGCTCACCAGCGAGGCTGCCGACAACCGCTCGATCAATGCGCTGGCCTACGCCGCAAGTTCGATCGCAGTTGAGCCGACACCGCAGGGCTACGTTGCCCTCATACGTACCTCCCGACTCTTGTCGAAGCACCTTTGGACTACCATTCACGATGATGGCGTCCACGCCGTAGACCTGGTCGCCTTCCTCGATGGCGATCGCATGATCGCCTCGGCCGGATGGGCTGGCGTACTGCAATTCGCCCGTGCTGCTGATGGCGCACAGCTTGCGAAAGTCAAGTTGGCGGGGAGGGCAACCGCCCTTCAGCCCCATCCCACGCAACGCCTTCTGGCCATCGCCACCCAGTTGGGCGTTGACCTGATCAGTTGGGTTACAGGCGCCGGTGGAGTCGAACTAAAACGTGTCGGCCACGCCGATCTCGGTAGGGTGCGTGGTATCGCCTTCACTCCGGACGGGCGGAGACTCGTTGTCGGGTCGTTTGACGGCACCCTCGCGGAACTCGACCTCGATACCGCAGCGCTCCAGGGCTGGCAGCCCCGCCGCACCGAGGTACTGCACGACGCCATAGGTGCCAAGGTGGGTATTAACGGCGTCGCGCTCGAACCGGCATCCGGACAGTTGGTAGTCGCCGAAATTACCGGCACGATCTATTGCCTCAAAATGACCGATTGGACGGCACCGCCCCGGAGAGCCCTTTACACGACCGAAATCTTTGCCATGGCCCAGCACCCAACGATGCCGCGTCTCGCGATGGCTGACGCGGACGGCGGCTGGCTCATCTTCAATCCGACAACATGCTCAATCGACTCACGTAGTGCGCCAACGCGCGGCCCAGAAACAATCGCACGCGACGCAAATGGCGTACTGCGCTCCGCACCGCGCTTCGAACGACCCCGCACAGGTATTGCCTACTCGCCGGACGGGGCGCTGCTGGGTATCGCCAGTCATGACGCGACCGTACGCATCGTGGCTGCGGACGGCGGAGCCCTGATCCGGTTGATGGTTCACCCGGCGATGACGCGTGCAGTAGCATTCGCCAGCGATCGGAAGCGCGTTGCGACAGGTTCGGACGATGGCCACATCCATCTCTGGGACATCAGTTCTGGGCCTGAGCTCTGGAGCCTCGCTGGCATTGAAGACACGGCGGTGGACCCCAAGGGCGACTGGATTGCCGGCTGGAGCGACGACAGGACACTGCGACTCATGAGCATTCATGAAGGAGCGCCTATCGATCAAGTCCGTCTACCCGATAATCCCTCCTGGGCAGAGCCAGTGGTCACAGGTGACGGCGGCTACCTGGTTGTACGCATCGGCGGATCCACGAGGGCGCCCACATTTTCGGTGCAGGTCGATCAGCAGAGGCTCCATCTCGCAAGCAGGGCCGGCATCGAGAATCCAAACACGCCAGGAGAGGTCGCACCGATTCTTGAACTCCAGCCGGCCGACGGCGGCACACTGATCGCCACTCGAGATGACGATCAGCATGGCTCAATCCGACTACGCGATGCTGGCACCGCAAAGCAGTTGTTTGTCCGCACGCTGGCCGAACCGGTTGTCATCACTGCCTCCGGAGGGATGACTGCAGCCGGCACGTCCACCGGTGAGGTTGACATGTTCGACACGCAAGGCGCCACTCTGGCAGCACTGCGGGCACCAGGCCGTGTTACTGCGCTTGCACTTGGGCGAGACGCTAACCGGCTGCTCGTAGGCTATTCGTCGAACGACGCGGGCGGCGCGTGCCTCTGCTTCAAGGAAGGTGCAGTTGATGTGGATTGGCGCCACCGAATCCTTGGTTTGATCACGTGGTTTCATCGCTCGCCGGCGACCAAGAGTTCCTGTCAAATCGAGGCGGGTCACTTTCAATGCAGGTCGTTATCGATCATTGGACGCCCGTCGCATGTACAGTTTGCACCCGACGGGCAAGCGATGGCGATCGCAACCGAAGGAGGCGGCACGGACGATGGGACGCTGTTACTCGTACGGGCTGTGGACGACTTTGAGCCACGCATTCTCACAGGCGTAGGCCGAATGCGTGATGTCGCCTTTTCTCCCGATGGCCGTTGGCTGGTTGCCGGCGGTATGGACCGTGCGGCCACGATTTACGATGTTGGCCGGGTGGCGGCGGTCGCGGTTCTTCCGTTTGCAAATCCAATTCAGCGGGTCGGTTGGATCCCTCAACACCCGGATTTACTAATGACGCTGGACGGTATCAGTCCTGGATTTCTCAGAGTCTGGGCCTGGCAACCCGACAAGCTCATCGCCGCAGCGTGCGCACGATGGCCTGTTTGGTTTCGGCCCGCCGAGGAACCATTGGTTCCGAAACCGAATACGCGAGGTGAGTTGTGCAAATGAGGATCAGGCATATCCCCTCTTCCATAAAGGGACTCCTTGAGTTCGCGATCGAATGTCTCAACGCGCATCAGGCCGGAGCATCGCCAACTATTCAGACGCAGTCACACGAGACTCCGACACTCCAAGCGCGCACAGAACTTCCTCGATCGAAGTTAAACGATAAATCTTGGTCGTGGGCTCCTGTGACGCCTCGGGCGAAACATCGGTTCCGGCCACCGGCAAGCGTCCGAATCCACGCGTAATAGACAGATACCGAAGAGAGACTCGCGAGGATGCGGCTGCGGTACTCTCTCTAAAGAGAAATGCGGCGGTAGCCTCAAGTTTACGTATGGCTTCAGCATGATCACCCTGCGAGGCCAAGCGGGAATTGATTTCAGCAATCGCGAGACTTACAGATGCTGCGCACGACGACACCGCTCTGTCACCCAGCCCTCGAAGGTGACTTAATGCTCCGGCCGCCGCTGTTAGCGCTTCCTGCCACCTCCCTAGCCTGGAAAGTAGCACCGCAATATCCGACGTCAGTAAGACAGTGTGAGCTCCGAAACTGTCCGAGGATCTCCCTGCTGTTAGTCCTTTATAGATTTCCGCAGCTTCTATAACGGCCTCAAGCGCTTCTTCGTTCTCACCTCGCTCGCAGAGAAACCGCGCGCAGACGAGCAGCGACGTTACAAGCTTGAGACTGAATCTTTGCGAATCAATGGACGCCAATTCCCGATAAAGCGCCACCGCGTCCTGAATAGTCTGCAGTCCCTCCACAGGTCTTGACGCACGGGCATATGACATGGCAAGACGTCGCAGCAGCTCGGCGCGAGTCTCCTGCGTAACGGATTCTGCTCGCCGCATAAGCCGGATGAGGCGCTGCGTGGTGAGCAGCTCAAAGTCAGGCAAAATACCGCCTTCGCTGTTCAGGCAGTCACTCAACGCCCAACGGCTGATGAGATCTTCGCCCAGACTTCGCTCCACGAGTTCCAACCACCTAGCAGGTTGGAGCCGCTCAGGGGAAAAGTCTTGCACGCAGCGGATCAGTCGCCGGACTTTGGGCTCATCGAAATGGTCGCTCATGCAGAAATCGCGTTCGGCGTCCACCTCTCTTAAGCTGCTGACTAGCAGCACGGCTTCGTTGAGAATCTCTGGAAATATCGATTGAGCCGGTGCTATGCCCTCTTTGAGCCAGCGCGAAGCAATCAGTACGACCATATCCGCCAGATTCAATGATGACCAATAGCAGGCATAGGGTTCCTGCGTACTGACGTAGGCGAGCATGCAAAGATACAGGGGATTGCCCACAGTTCGGTCCGTCCGAAGCCTGCGCTCAATTGCCGAACAATATTTATCGGGCAACAAAGGAGTATCAGGTACGATCTGACGACGCAGAGAATCGATCAGCCAGAGGCAATCCACTAACTCCGTTAATGGCGGTAACTCAATAAACTCCGGAAGCGCAAGTAACCTTCGGCGTCTAACGTCACCGAATAACGACTCTGCCCACCCGGACTCCAGGTTCGCTGATCTCGACAACAAGATCACCATCAACGGATACGGAATCTTTGTCTGTGCGTAGTCCGACAGATAATTCAACCAGCGCTCCAATACCTGAATCTGATCTTCTGCATCATCCACCACGACCAGAGTCGGTCTTCGGCACGACCACCTGTGCACATTCTCCTGACTGAGAAATCGGCGCAGCTCGGCATCCTCGGCAAAGCCAGCATCCCACCCTTCCTCGTGCAAATGTTCGCACAGCCTGAGCGCGATAGATGTCTTTCCAACACCCCGATCACCACATACAACATGACACTGAACCGAATGAGTACCGCGCGTCAGGTGCTTGAGGTGATCCAGCTCCCTTTGGCGTCCAACGAGCCCAGTATTTCGGGCGTAGGGATTGAGCCATTTGTATTTGTCTTGCGCACCGATTTCTTTGAAAGTGCTCAGTCGCAAATAGGCAGAATCATCAGACTCCGGCGAATCGCCCCATTTTGCGACCTGTACGTCATCCGGAACCCTGGCCCTTCGAGCCACGCCCGCGGTGCTGAGCAGGTCGGCTAGAGTTCTACGAGTGCCAGACAAAAAGAGGCCACTCCACCCAGACAAGTGACCTTCGATCTCATGAGCAAACATTTCATCCTTCCAGAAGTCGCCGGATTTGCCACGCGCCACTAGGAGCCTGATCAAGCTTACGAGCGTATCGGGATGATGGCGGCCCAGCACACGACGCCTCACGGCGAGAACTTCCTCTTGGAGCTTCATGGACTCATCGGTATATCCACGCCTCTCCAGTAGGCACGCCAGGTTGTACATGCTCGTCAGCGTATCCGGGTGCTCCGCGCCCAGCAGATCGCGGCGAGTGGAAAGGACTGCTTCCTGCAAAACCAGCGTTGGCTGCAAGAGCCCAACCTTCATAAGGAGAACGGCAAGCGAGTCCTTGTACCGGAGTGTATCGGGGTGATTTCTTCCAAGGATGCGTTCAGAGACTAGAGCAGAAATCTCCATCAGTCGAAGCGCGCCATAAACATCACCCGCGCGGCCCAAGGTATTGGCCAGGTTCCCCATGGCGGCGGCGGTGTCTACATGCTCCTCGCTAAGCGATGACCGAAGGATAGAGAGTGCATACCGCTGCAACTGCAGTGCACCAGCTAAATCGCCGGATTCGGCGTAGAGAACTCCCAGGCTGCTGAGGTCGGCAGCCACCTCCGAGCGAGGAGTGGCAGTGCGGTCCAGGGAGGACTGTAACGCAGCCCTAAGGCAAACCTCGGCCAGCCGCAGGTCCCCGGTCCTAGCGCTTGCGATAGCGAGTTTCCTTCGCAGCGTCGCGAGCGCGAGGATGCCAGCTCCACCTTGCTCTTGCTCGCTGAGCGCATTCAGCGCAATGATGTACTGTTCACGCGCGCCGCTCATATCTCCCAGGTCGCGCAACCGGTCTCCGACCTCTTCCGCTCCAGCCCATTCGCCCGCAGGGCCGGGAGACACAGCAGCGACAACCCGATTGAGCCGCACCGTGTCATCGTAAGTATCACGGAAATCAATGCGATCAAACGCGGCCAGATCGGCGCCGTAGCGATCCGGATCTGCCCCACTTGTCACGACTAGAAACGGCTTCAGTGTAGCCTGCTGAACGTGACGTCTTATCGCGGCGATTTCGACGCGCTGACGGTCATCCGGCATACAGGCACCAGCAAAGATCATAGCAATGGTGGACCGCTCGACCGCTTTGTGTATCTGGGACTCGAATTCAACTCCAGGCACGAGGCACCAATCGTCGAGCCAGACACCATGACCCGCGTCAGTCAGCTTATCCGCAATGGCACGCGCAAACACGGACACCGCATCGTCGGAGTGCGAATAGCAGATGAACAAGGCGGTTCCTTCAGGCGTCATCTTCGCCCCCTTCCTTGTCATACCACTCATCGAGTGTTCGGCGTTGGAGCTCTATGAGCACTGTTCTGTCCACCCCGATCTGCCTGAAGTACTTCAATTGGTGAAGCCGATCGGCAGCTGTTTTGAAATTGGTGCTGCCTCCATTGGGCTTTTGCACCGGCCAGCGCCCGCATGGCACGCCCCGTATCGCGCAATCGAGCTGATGCAACTGATGATCCAAATCGGTGCAATTGCGAAGATCGAGGTAATGAAGGGGGGCCAGAAACGGGGGTATCCACTCCGGATCAGAACCGGGAAGTAGGACCGAAACGATGGGGTACGCAGGCTCTTTCGCCTGCCGCAACTTGACCACTTCCAGTTCCTGCGGCGCCCAACCTATCGGAGAGTTCGACCTCATGAACACGAGGGCGCTCGAACTCGCCTCGATTCCCTTCGCCATCTGTTGCTGGCAGCTAGCGCCGGCGACCATATCCCAACGGTCAAACCAAACGGTGTGTCCGTAACGATCCGTAAGTGCTGCCAACAATGGCTCCACCACTGAAGCGTCCTCACGCCGGTAAATCACGTACGTGCTGCGCTTCATCAGGTGTGCGAACCCACTACGTGCACCGGGCTACCCTAAACCTGGTTGGGTGGACTTCATTGTGGACTCTTTTCAGAAGCTCGAGTTCGATTTTGTGTTGACGAGATTCACAGGAAGATAAATCGTCCGTGATCAGCCCTTGTTAGCAGAGCATCTATTTGAGTGCCATATTGCCCAACGAAGCTACTTAACCTTGACTCATGAAATTCTGGGGCGTCCGTGAAGTTCTTATGGACTTCTAAATTTCAGGGCCGACACACCAAGCGCGATATCTTATTGACTCGCCGTCAGCCCGGCTCACGGGCCTGGAGTGTTGTCCTCCGCAGTGCGGCGCATACAGGTTCTGTTCCAGGGAGAGGTCTATAGCGCGGATGTCGGTAACAGTCCCAAAACTTCATCGAACAGAAACCAGGGAGATACCATGCCCAGAATTGCAGTGGCCATCTATCCTCGCCGCTATCGCGACTGTACGGGTGTCGGCGGCAAATGCACTGGATGCCTGTGTTCAGCTTAAATCCCTCAGGTTGCCGGATACCATGATCAGTGATTCGCAATCGAATGCTGCCGGCAGCGCCGAGCTCCCGAGCCTCGGGCGCGAGAGCTCGATGACAGAAAACCTGCCGGCGGCCGGCCAACTTCCCCTACCCGCGGTACAAACGCTGCTGCGTCAGGGTCGTAGCCAGCGAGAAATCGAGCGCCTGACGGGGGTGGATCGCAAGACGATCCGCCGCTATGTCCAGCCAGCCTGCGAGGTGGCCGCCGGGAGCTAGTTCCGCGGCCAGCGGATTTTGCTGACAGGCATTTCTCACCACGCGTGTTCTGCCAACGACAACCTCTGGCGCTTCTTCTAGCGATGACAAAACATCGACAGCGCATTTCCGACACTACGCTGGACTACGCCCGACTTGGTTGGCTCCTTTAAGCCCAACGGATAGGCTCTATTCGACACAGCGACTCTTTTTAGACGCTCCATTGCTGGGTGCAGCCGTATGCCAACATCAACTGATGTTGATATTCTGACAGAAGAAGCTGTGAGGCTCGCCCAATTACCCGATCTCCTGGACTGGGATAGCCGGCCGGGAACTCAAATGATTCCCGAAAAGAGCGCTGTCGCATCACCGTATCTCGGTGGCAGTGATCAGAAGCCGCGTGACATTCGCACACTGCGACGTTGGCGGGAATCTCGACGCGGTCCGTCGTTTCTCAAGATCGGTGGCCGATACTTCTACACAATCGGTGCGTTGCGGGACTTCTATCAGAGAAGTATTCGGGGCGGGGCTGGCTGAACGTCGCTTCCCGAAAGTAGTCGTTCAGAATTCGCAGTCCTTGGAGCCGCGACGCACGCGGAACGCAGGCACGGCCAAACATCCCGCTTGCTTTAGAGCCCGCCTCCTCTAGCCCCACCCCTACCTCCCGTCACGCGCCGAATTTCTGCACGGCGTTCAGACCGTATCCGATGATCCCGAGGCGGCCCGTACCAAAAAATAGTTTTTGGTAGCTAAAGTTGGTAGCTAAAATTTTGACGATCAAAGAGGGCGCGGGCAACTGACTGATCAGAAAGGATAAATTGGCGCGCCCGGAGGGATTCGAACCCCCGACCCGCGGAGTAGAAATCCGCTGCTCTATCCCCTGAGCTACGGGCGCGACGCACGGGCAGTAATTGTAGCCAATAGATCAAGAGCTTGCGTGAGTACTGCGCATTTCGTCCGGCGCACCTCACCGGTAAACCGTACGGCCCAGACCACAAGTCAACGTCAATCTCAGATATGAGGGCAGACCCGCAACCAGTGGCCACCGCCCCACCGACTGCTGATCATTGCTTGCAACAGGAAGCATCGGGATTTCCGTGGAGATACATTGCTGGTCGCGATTTTCCGCAGGTAACCAACGCACGGCGCCGAGAGCCCAGCCCCGGCGTCGACGGGTATCGTGCAGCGCTGCTTCGTAGCCAACCTGCGGCTCGCGGCGATGTTCCTGCAGTTGCGTGGCGCGCCACTCGAAAAGCCGCTGAAGACGAGGATTCTCGTGAAAGAACGGCACCAACACCGCAGGTCGCAACAGCGTCGCCAGGGTCAAATCCGCCGCGGTGAATCGGTCGCCCACCAGGTAACGGCGTGAGCTCAATCGCTCGGCGGCGATCAACAAACATTGCTCCAACTGTTCGAACACGCGATCCGTCCGGTTGTGCAGGAATCGGAAGCGGCGCGTCAGGACGCCCGCGATAATGGCGCCGGCGAACCTCGCTTTAAACTTCCCGGCGCCACCAGTGACCACCATGCGAGGCACGAAGAGTTCCGCAAGAAGCCCCGGGTGTTCCAGCGCGATTTGCGTATAAGCCAAGCGCCGGGCGGCAAGGCCGAGCGTCGAGTCCAGCCACAACATCCAGCGCGCCACTTCGTTGCGTTCACTCATGTCTTGCGGGTACAGCGCGGGTGCCGGGTAGGTCTGCTCCAGGTACTCAACAATCTTTGACGAATCTCCGACAATCGAACCCGTGACGTCGTCGTAAATCGTTGGGACCGTGTATGCCTTGCGCCCCGAATCAAGCGTCGTCCGACACTTCAGGTGGTGCATTTGGTGCTTGGTAAAAGGATCAACTTCGACCGCCGACCACCCAACGCCCTTATAGTCCAGAGCCCAACGAACCTTTTCGACGTAGTGCGACCAGTGCAGCTGATACAATGTGATCATGCTGAGAGTGAGTCCTTGCTGGCGATGGGCACGGGCGCGGCGCGCGCGACGCCGTATTATTCACTGATTTTCCACTAGAGAGCGAGCATGGATCTTCTCATCGTCCGGCATGCCATCGCCTTCGAGCGCAACCAGAGGCGCTGGCGCGATGACGGCGATCGGCCGCTCTCACCCGAAGGTATGGTGCGCGCGAGGAAGGCGGCGACCGGGTTGAAGCAGATCACCGAACGTCCACAATGCGTGCTGACGAGCCCGCTGATTCGGGCGAAGCAAACCGCGACCATTCTGGCCGAGTTCGCCGGTTGGCCGAAGGCGGTGGAGTGCGCGGCACTGGTGCCTGATGAATCCCCCGACGAGGTGTTCGCCGCCCTGGCTACACAGAAAGAAAAGATCGTCGCAGTCGTGGGACATCAGCCGGGACTGGGGCGCCTGTTGGCGGCGTGCCTTCCCGCACAGGTGCGAGGGGGCGTGAACCCCGAAGCGTTTGAGTTGAAAAAGATGGGCGTCGCGCTGGTTTCATTTCCCAGAACGGCTCGCGCGGGAACGGGCGCCTTGCAATGGCTGGTGCCGCCGCGAATTCTGCGGGCCGCCAAATAGTCGAGTCAGGTACTCACCGCTCAGGTGCTCATTGCGCCCGTGCCTCTCAATGCGCCCCGGCCGCGGCCTCCGCACTTCCGTCCCCACCACCGCTCTTCTGCGGCCGCGCAAACCAGACAAGCACAATCAGCGCCAGAAACAACAGCCCCGACACGTAGAAGATGTCATCGGCCGATAGCATAAACGCCTGCTGATCCACCAACCGGTTCACTAACGCGTAGCTCTGATCCGTCCCAAAACCGCTCGCATTCAGGTTCGAGAACGCCTGCGAGGCTACCGGATCACTCTGTGTCAGATGCTCCACGAGCTGCGCATGGTGAAGGGTCGCCCGCCGGTCCCACACCGTCGTGGTGATCGACGTGCCGAACGAACCGGCCATGATTCGCGCGAAGTTGATAAGGCCGGACGCCGCCGGGATGCGGTCCGGCGTCAGACCGGACAAACCTAGCGCAATCAGCGGGATGAAGAACGTCGCCATGGCGATGCCCTGAATAAAGGTTGGCACCAGCAACACACCGATGGTGGCATCGGTGTTGAAGTGAGCGCGCATGAACAAGACAATCGCGAACACGATAAACGCGAAAGTCACGAATACCCTGGGGTCGACTTTGTGCGAAAGTCGGCCGACGATGGGCGTAGCGAATACCGCCAGCACTCCCACCGGTGCCAGCACTAGCCCGGCCAACGTCGCCGTATAACCCATGTACTGCTGCAGCCACAGTGGCAACAACACGACATTGCCAAAAAACAATCCATAGGCGAGCAGCATCGCGACCGTGCTGACCGTGAAGTTACGCCTCTTGAAGAGAGTCAGGTCGACGATGGGATGCTCTTCAGTGAGTTCCCATATCAGAAACAGAATGAACCCAACCACAGCGAGAATGGCGAGCGTGATGATCTCGCCCGAGTTGAACCAATCGAGGTCCTTGCCCTTGTCGAGCAACACCTGGGTTGAGCCCACCCAGATCACCACCAATCCCAGGCCCACCTTGTCGATTGGAATTTTTGCGGTGGGCGTCTCCCGGTTGCGATAAATCGTCCAGGTCGCGATGCCCGCGGCGATGCCCACGGGAATGTTGATGTAGAAAATCCAGGGCCAGGCGATGTTGTCAGTAATCCAACCACCGAGGACGGGGCCAACTACCGGCGCAACCAGGGTCGTGATCGACCACATCCCGAGTGCCGTCCCGGACTTCGCCTTCGGATAGCTCGACAGCAGCAGCGACTGCGACAGCGGAATCATCGGCCCGGCGACCGCACCCTGCATGACGCGGAAAAGAATGAGCATGCCGATGTTGGGTGCGAGGGCGCAGAGGAAGGATGCGATGACGAACAGAATCACCGCCGACATGAACAGCCTCACCTGTCCAAAGCGCCGTGTCAGCCAGCCCGTCAATGGCAGAGAGATCGCGTTGGCGACGCCGAACGACGTAATCACCCAGGTACCCTGATCCGGCGATACGCCCAGATCGCCCGCGATCGCGGGCAGAGATACGTTGGCGATCGACGTATCGAGGACGTTCATGAAGACGGCCAGCGACAGCGCGATAGTCCCGATCGTGAGCTTCGTGCCCGTCAGCGGCAGAAGCTCCGCGGGCCGTCCCGCCGGCACCGGTGCCGGGAAAGGCGCTGGCGTAGCCGCGTTGTCGCCTGTGTTGGTATCAGCCATGTTGGTTCAACCGACCTTTCACTCGCCTGGGCTCTTGCGACGCCTGCTTTCGGCTCTCTTACCGCGCGCTCGCAAGCCGGTCGTCCGAGCTAGCCGCAACGGTCGACGCCAGCTTCCGCTGCCCATCACGGCGCTCTACCCCTTTGCCGGAGCTCTCCGAGTCGTTCGCCGCAATGATGGCCTGCACCCGCGCATCCGCCGACTCATCCGTCGAATGAAACACATCCGTCGAATAAGCAACATTGTTGCTGGCCAATTGCGGCAGGCGCACGCCGCTGTCGTTGTGCACGTTTACTTCAGCCTTCATGGTAAGACCGATCTGCAGCGGGTTCGCCGCGAGCTCGTGCGGATCGAGAGCGATACGGACGGGCACGCGTTGCACGATCTTGATCCAGTTTCCCGTAGCATTCTGCGCCGGCAGCAACGAAAACGCCGAGCCGGTTCCCGCGCCGAAGCCCGCCACTTTGCCGTGATAGCGGATGCTGTTTCCATAAAGATCAGCTGTCAGCGTGACGGGCTGGCCAACACGCATACCGGCAAGTTGCGGTTCCTTGAAGTTGGCATCCACCCAGACCTGATCAAGTGGCACAACCGCCATCAACATGGCGCCCGGGCCCACACGTTGTCCGAGTTGGACATTGCGCCGGGCAACATACCCCGACACAGGAGCGGGCAGCACGGTGCGCGCGTAATTCAGATAGGCGTTGCGTACTGTAGCCGCAGCGTTACGAACGTCAGGATGATCCTCGAGCGTGGTGTGATCGATACGCGCTCGGTTGGCGACGAGTTGCTGCTGAGCCGCCGACAAGGCGCTCTGCGCGGCCTTGACCGCATCACGCGCGTGCTGAAGCTCCTCTCCGGAGACCGCTCCAGACTTTCCAAGCTGCGCGCGGCGCGCGAGGTCATTCTGTGCGGTAGCGAGGTCCGTCTGCCGAACTTCGACGGACGCCTGCAATTGCGCCGTGGTCGCGAATAGGTTGCGGACCTCGCGCACGGTCTTAGCCAACTGCGCCTCGGCCTGGTCGAGTGCGACTTTGGCATCGGCTTGATCGAGGCGCACCAGCTGTTGGCCGGCCTTCACGAATTGCGTGTCATCAGCGCCGATAGACACCACGGTGCCCGAGATCTGCGGCGTGATCTGCACGACGTTGCCATTCACATAGGCGTCATCGGTCGACTGCGAGTTGCGCAACACCATCGCCCAGTACGCGCTGTATGCCGCACCGACGACAACAAACGCGCCGGTAGCAATCGCCAGCCACAACTTGCGCCGGCTCCTAAGAGCAGAACTGTTCGAAGTTTCAGTACTCATGGTCACTTCCTTACTCATCTGCCCCGGCGGCTAATGCCTAGGCAAACGTTACGCTCCAAAAAAATCAGGCCGCGTTTTGCAGCATGCGGCTCAAAAAGCTTTCGAGCTGTCGGGCCTCGGCTTCCGAGAAACCGCGCAGAAACCGATTCACCACGCCCATCGACACCGCACGCATGCGCGGGTAGGCGCGAGTACCCTCTTCCGTGAGCTCGAGATAGACCACACGACGGTCTTCGGGACGGCGATTGCGGCGGATGAGACCCTTGCTCTCGAGCCGGTCGATCATGCGAGTCATGGCGCCGGCATCGTATGAAATGCCCTTGCAGAGGTCCGAGGCGGACTTGGCCGTCTCCGCCAGCGCCAGCGCGGCAATCACGATGAATTGCGCCGAGCTGATTTCCAGGGCAGACAACTCTGCGTCGGCTTCGAGAGCCTTATCGAGGGCAGCCAGCATCTCTGTGCGGACGCGGCTCAGGAGGTGCCCGACACCCATGCGGGGTTGGTAGGTTTCTATGTCGTAGACGTCAGCCAAATCTCACGCTCCATGCGCCTCCCACCACGGGAGCATGGTCCGCAAGATACTTGCCTAGGCTGTATTTGTCAAGGCATTAGCTGCCCACGCAGTGCAGCATTACGGAGAGGCGGCAGAGCCTCCCGCTTTGCGCCCAATAAAGAGGTAATACGGGACATTGAGACCAGGTAGATAAGGCAGCGCACCCTGCCGCTCGAGCCGGACGTGGTCGGGCATCGCGTCCGTAAGCGCCTCGAGATGCTCGGGGGAAAGCCTCACACCATCATGCGCAAACCAGCGCCTCCAGAGCCAGCGCTCCCACGCGGCATGCCGGACGAATCCGGCACGGGGCTTCCGCGCAGACACATAAAAATCCACAACGCCGAGCGTACCGCCGGGCTTCAGCATCGACATCGCGTTATTCACTGCCGCCTGCCAGTCGTCGATCATGGTGAGCGCGTACGATAAGAACACGCAATCGACCGGCTCAGCGGGTCGGTACCTCGTCACGTCACCTTCCACGAGTTCAACGTTCCGATGCACCCGGGCGCGGGAGCGCGCTTGTTCCAACAATGCGGGACACAGATCTACGAGCGTGTAGCGCTCGAGCCGCTGCATCCGCCGCCCGAATCGATCGATGTTGGAACCCGTCCCCCCGCCCAATTCGACGACGACAGCGCCTTGCGGAGTCGTCAGTCTATCGATGAGCTCGGCACGACCGTGAAGAAGCCGCGCACGGAACGCGTCGTAACGGGTGGCCTGAGGCGCATAGAACGCCTGCAAACGTTCGGCGGCAGTACCGACTCGGGACTGCCCGCGCAACATCTGCCAAAGAACACGGGAATCGGCTATCAGGTCACGCGGGGACATCGCAGATATGGAATCCAGCGTAAGTGTGCACCCGATCCTGTCGCGACAGCTCGCGAGCCAAGTCTTCATGGAACGAGAGATGCTCGGTGAGCTTCACTCCTTCCACGGAGATCGTATCCAGGTACTTGGGGCGGGAGTGGGCGCTACGGAAGATCACGCGAGCACGCGGGGCGGCGTGGGCGAGAATCTCGCGCCACTCCTCGACCAGCGCCTGCGGATAGTGGCTGGCCATCCAGTCCATGTGATCCAACAGTACAAACTTTGAAACGCGCTCTTCGGAGCCCCGCAGAAAATCGGTCACCGTGGAGGTGTGCGGCACGATCCTGTCGACGAGACCGCCTTTGAGCGCAGCGAAGTTATCTTCTCGCAGGTACTCGGGGCAACAGGCTCTCGTGTAGCGGCCGTAGAGATACAGACGCCAGAAATAGTTGTTCCAGATGGGGAGTTGCCGAAGTACATACTCCAACGACTCACGCACGTAACCCGCCACACCGCCGGCGTGTTGCGCCTCGATCTCGCGACGCTGGGGATGGGGTACGCCGAGCAGGCTGAGCGTAAATTGACGCGACAACGTCCATCGCATCGTCGGACCCCACATCTCTGAGGCGACACGCTCATCATAAATAGCGCGCTGCTCGTCGAGCGAACTGGCGCCGAACAGGGCGCGTACGTGCCGGCCGAGCCGCGGGCGCAAGGCCAGATAGGCTTTGAAACCGCAAGCTACCAGACCGGACAGGCCGTGAAAGTAGAAACTGCCCCGTTTGCCGGCGAACCATTCGACGCGCTTATCCCAGTAGCCGCGCGCGAAGTCGGAGAGCTGATCACGCAGATGACGGCTATACAACGTCGGAAACGCGGGATGACAGCCTTCACCGAAGACACTGAAGAAGTCATCGAACTCGAGGGCGCGAACGCCGGCGACTTTGAGCTCGAGGAGCGCGGTCTGGCGCGGATTCGCGTCGACGGCGTGGATGCGCTTTGGCGCCAGTAGCGCGTAATCGAGGACGTTGCAGCCGGCGCTCGTAATGACGAGCAACACATCTTCCGGAGTGAGGTTGAACGCCTGTCTATCGACCGCGGGATCCTCCCAGCAGGTGTTGTAGACGAGGGAGCTCGCGTAAAGAGTCCGAAATAGACGCTCATCGAGCCGATCGGACAATGTCGATGTTTTTTGCAACGTTCAGTCTGTCACGGCCATGAATTCATGAACGGTA
The DNA here is from genome assembly GCA_028293725.1 of Gammaproteobacteria bacterium. The sequence continues at coordinate 73,503 of JAQGOE010000190.1, forward strand.
CTGAGCGGTGGTGAACGATCTGTTACTGAATTGTGACGAACAGAAGACGCCTTACCAGCCGGCCAGGGGCCGGACGGCCAGTTGCGTGATCCGTGAACCGACGCACACTCAGCGGACGCGGCGGCGGTCGAGGCCCCGCGCCCGGCGGCCCACGCAGAGTCCCGTTACTTCCCGGTGCGCATGGTCGCGGCATTCCCGCCTAGTCCGTATAATCGGCGCCCTTACAACGCCGAGATGGAGTTCCGATGCCCACCGATCCCAGACGAGACGCGGTCCAGAAGTTGAAGTGGGCTTGGGACAAAAGGAAATACCTGTGGGATCACTACGCTCGCACCGGAACCCGATCCGACCATCTTGCTGCGACACAGTCGGATAAGGCGGTACATGCTGCCCTGAAGCTCGTCGGCAAACTTTACGGCCGGGACGGGGATTCATTGGGCCGTGATCTGTCGGACACCGGAACAGTGGAAGAAACCATGAAGTTTCTCGACGTGACCTCGAAGCCCAAAGAGCATTGGCCAGCGCCGGCAACTGCCCTTGCTGCGGACTTGGAAGCTAAGAAGATAGCTTAGCGAGGACCGGCGGAGAGGCCGAAAACGTCAATGATTTCAATGGTCGGGGCGACAGGATTTGAACCTGCGACATCTACGTCCCAAACGTAGCGCTCTACCAGTCTGAGCTACGCCCCGTCTAGCGGACGCGCAGTATACGCTATAAGCCCGACCAGCCGATGTCAGGTGGGACCCACGGCGTTGAAGCCATCGACCGGTATCGGGTTGGCGTTCACCCGCACCAGCAGTTGCTCGAACTCCGGCCGTGGAATGGCCCGGCTGTGCAGGAATCCCTGCGACTCATCGCAGCCGGCGCGTGCGAGGTAGTCGAGCTGGCCTTGAGTCTCGACACCCTCGGCCACCGTCGTCATGTCGAACGCATGCGCGAGATCGATGATTGTCGCCACCAGCGTACCGCTTCTGCGGTCATCGGGCAGACGGCGGGTAAAGACCCGGTCGATCTTGAGTGTGTCGATGGGCAACTCGGAGAGGCGCGCCAGCGAAGAATAGCCGGTACCGAAATCGTCAATGGCGATCCGGATGCCGGCATTGCGCATCGCGCGCAATGCCCGCACGCACGACGAAGAATCGCCCATCAGCGCGCCCTCGGTCACTTCTATATCGATGCCCCAGCCGGCACCATCAGTCAGCGCGCCCACGGCTAGCACGACCTCGTGCTCGAAGCCACGCCGCCGCAATTCGCTCGGTGAAATATTTACGGCCACCCTGACAGGAGGCAGCCCCGCCCGGCGCCAGTCCCGGCAATCCGACGCCGCCCTGTTCAGGGCCCACGCGCCGATGGCCGGCATCAAACCCGCCGACTCCAGAATGGGCAGAAATCCCGCGGGCGCCATCAGGCCGCGCTCCGGATCCCGCCAGCGCAGCAGCGCCTCGGCGCTTTCGATCCTGCCATCGCGCAGCCGGATCTTGGGTTGGTAGTGCAACTCGAACTGGTCGGTGCCTAACGCCGCGCGCAACCGATGCTCCATTCTCACTCGCGCGGCCAACGCCGAATTCATCTCGAGGCGATGATGCAGATACGGCTCGCCGGAAGTTTTCGCCTCTTTCAGCGCGGCTTCCGCGTTCTGTACGAGTTGGTTCGGCTCGCGCCCGTTGTCCGGATAAAAAGCGAAGCCGCACTTCACCGTCACTGCAATCTCACGGTTGTCGACCACGAACGGCTGCTCGAACACCCGAATGACGTCCCGGTGGATCTCGTGCATATCACGATCGGTGTCACGTTCCAACGGGAAGACGTACACGAACGTGCCGCCTCCCAGGTGGGCCAAACTCTCCGTGTCCGGATATTGAGTCTTCAACCGGCCGGCAACGGACTGCAACAGCCGGTCGCCCGCGGGACGCCCGAAGGAATCGTTGGTCACACTCAGATGATCGATATCGAACACCACCACGGCGAGCCGGGGCGGCCGCTCGGTCCCCCGCACCAGCCGCCTGCCCAGCCGCTCACAGAACAACGCGCGGTTGGCGAGGCCCGTCAGCGGATCGAAAAAATTCAGGAAGTGGACCGCGTCCTTCTTCTCGAGATACTGCATGGCGAACGACAGGCTGCCCGCGACTTCGTTGAGCAGCTGCAACTCGTCAGGACCCATGAGGCTGGACTCGGCCCCGCCGACCATGAAGGCACCGATCGTTGTCTGATCAACACGCAACGGCAGACAGGCCAGCGAGCGGATCCCGCACGCAAGCATCTCCTCCCTGCCGGCAACAGGGAGCGTCGTCGTCAAGAGATCGTCGCACACGACCGCTTCACCACTGCGTATGACCCGACCCGTGAGACTCGTGTCCGCCCCTTCCGAAGAGGCCACCCTGAAAATCTCGTTCGGGATGGCGTCGAGAGGCACACCACCGGCCGCGACGGACCGCGCCGTCCGCGTCACCGGATCGATCGTCGCGATCATGGCGACGGAGTAGCCACCGAGCTCGTTCGCAAGCCGACACGCCTCATTCAGAAATGTGTTCCGATCCGCAGTCCTCAGCACGGCCGCGTTGATTGCCGACAGCATCTGCAGAGCGCCGGTCACACGTTGCGCGCGACGCTCTGCTATCCGGCTCGCCCGGCGCAACTCCGCCTCAGCGAGCGCGCGCTTCACGGCGGGCACGAGCCGCATCGGATTCGACTTCAACACGTAGTCGACCGCCCCGCGGCGCAGAGCCTCGATGGCGCGCTCTTCTCCAATCGTGCCCGATAAGAAAATGAAGGGTACGTCCGGAGCCACCTGGGCCGCGGTGGCCAACGCGGCCATGCCGTCGAAGCCCGGCAGACTGAAATCCGACAGAATGAAATTCGGAGTGCGCTCCTGCAACGCGCTCCGGAGTTCGTCCTCGCCCGTCACGATTCGGTAGCGGCAGCGAAATCCGCCTTGCGTGAGGCGCCAGATGGCGAGCTCAGCGTCGGGCATCGAGTCCTCGATCATCAGAACATCGAGATCGAAGTGCTCCGAGTCCCTGGGTGCTAGTGCGTTCGCATTCATCGCCAACCGTCCCGCTCACGCCCCCGCGGCTGTGGCCGCGGTCAGCGGCAGGCTGAAGTAAAACGTTGCACCCTGCTGCGGCATGCTCTCGGCCCAGGTCCTTCCCCCGTGGCGACGCACAATCCGATGCACGATGGACAAGCCAATCCCCGTCCCCTCGAAGTCGTTCTGCGAATGGAGGCGTTGAAACACCCCAAACAGACGATCCGCGTACTGCATGTCGAATCCCACTCCATTGTCCCTTACAAAGTACACTTGCTCGGCAGGCTCGCGCAAAGCGCCGATCTCGATATGGGCGTGGGCCCGACGCGCCGTGAACTTGAGCGCATTCGAGATCAGGTTAGTAAAGACCTGCTCGAGTAACGGGCCGTCGGCCACGCAATCGGGCAGCTCGCCGATCTGCAGTTGCACGCTGCGGCCCTGCAACTGATCCTGGAAGTTGGCCACGACGCGGCGCACGACTGCGCTCATCTGGACAGAGCGTGTCTGCAGCGGCTGGCGACTGAAGCGCGCAAATCGCAGCAGGCCCTCGATGAGCTGGTTCATGTGGGCGGCGCCGGCCCGGACCTTGTCCAGAATGCGACGGCCTTCCGGGGGTATGCCGGCACCGAACTCATCGAAGTACATCTGACAAAACCCATCGACGGCGCGCAACGGCGCGCGTAGATCGTGCGAAACCGAATACGAGAAGGCTTCGAGATCGGCGTTGGCCGCCTGGAGCTCCTGGGTTCTGTCATGCACGCGCTGTTCGAGCTCATGATTCAGCGTACGCAGTTGGGTCAGGAGAGACGCTGCCTCGAAGGCCGCAGCCGCTGTGCTGGCCAGAATGTCCAGCGCCTTTATCTGTCCCGGGGTCAGGCGTCGTTGTGTCGCCTGGGAGCTGAACCTGAGAATGCCGTAGAAGTTACCGCCGGCCACGATCGGCAGTGCCACTCCTGCCTGCTCACCCGGGAAGGGCGGCGAGAAGACCGTCCCGGGAGCATCGCCCGCGCTCCACGCCGACAACTCCTCTCGCGCGGCCGCAATCCAGCGCACGATCGACGCGTCGATCGGAAGGCGCTCTCCCACCGGCCAGTGAGTGCCAACTCCGTCCATTCCAGTCACCCGCAGTTCACGACCCTCCTCGGTCGGCACCAGTATACTAACCGCGCCGGCATCGCTCTGCCGGGCCGCAGCCGCGGCCGTCCGCTGCACGATCTCGTCATGAGACAGACCCAGTGTGATCGCCCGCGACAGCTCGTAGATAGAGACGGCCTCACGCAATTGGATGTTTTCCGTCTGCAGACGGCGCGTCTCCAGGGCGCGCGTGAGCACCGGCAAGAGGTTGTCGAGCCGGAACGGCTTGAGAACATAATCCTGTGCACCATCGCGCAATGCCTTCACGGCCGTGTCGATAGTGCCGTGTCCCGTCATCACGATTCCGGCCAGGTTGCGGTCGATCTCATGGGCCGAGCGCAGCAACGCGATACCGTCCATCTCCGGCATCATCAGATCGGTGAGCAGGAGATCGAACTGCCGCTCGCGCAACTTCGCGAGAGCCTCGCGGGCGGAGGTGAACCCGGTGGTTGCATACCCTTCCGTCTGCAGCGTGTTGCACAGAGCGGTCATCAACGCCGTTTCATCGTCCACGATGAGCAGGCGCGCAATGGGCGAGTTAATCACGAAACCTCCTGCTGGATATCGGGCACTGCCTTGTCAGCCAACTCGGCAAGGGCTACGCGCAGCTCGGCGAGCTTAGGTGGCTTGCTCAACACCCGGTCGACAAAGGGTGGAACGTCGTTCTCCGCCAGCAGCCGCCGACCCCAACCGGTGAGCATGATGACCCCTGCGGACGGCGCTGCCGCCTTCACCGCGGCGGCCACTTTGCGGCCGTCCACATAGGGCATGCCGAGATCGGTAATAACGAGTGAGAACGGACTCCCACGTTGTTGCGAAGCAAGGAAGGTGTCGATTCCGTGCTGACCGCCGTCGGCCACAGCGATGACATGGCCATCTCCCTCGAGAATGTCCCGCAGGGATTTCACCAACAGCGGATCATCGTCCACGAGGAGAATCCGCAAGCGCCGCACTGGCTGCAACCGCGCGGCAGTCTGCTCGGGGTCCAACAGCTGGGTCTGCGCAGTACCAAACAGCACACGCACAGTTGTTCCCTTGCCAACGACGCTGTCAATTTCCAGCTCGGCGCTGTGACGTTGAATCATTCCGTAAACCATGGCGAGGCCCAGCCCGGTGCCCCGCTCACCCTTTGTCGTATAGAACGGCTCCAGGCAGCGGCGGCGCGTCTCATCATCCATACCCACTCCGGTATCGGACACTTCGACGTGCACGTATGAATTCGATTCACCTTCCGGGGGACTTTGCGACGACGCGCAGCGGGTGCGCAGCGTCAGCGTCCCGCCCTCGGGCATCGCATCGGCGGCGTTGAAGACGAGATTGGTGAGGGCATCTCGAATCTCCACTTCCGAGCCCATGATATCCGGCAGCTCAGCGGCCAACTCGGTTTGCAGACGGATGACGATTCCCTGCTGCAGAGGTACGTCGCTCCACCGCGCCCGGGTCAGCTCGATGACGTGTCCGACCATGCGGTTGAGATCGACACGGGCCAAGCTCAATTCGGGCTCGCGCTGGCGGTAAAACTCTCGCATACGCGCCACGGTTTCCGCCACATCCTCGATGGCGCGTTGAATGGTGGAGAGGTAGTTGCGAGCCCGGTCGCTCAGACCGGGCTCCCGCTCGAGGAGGGACTCGGTGTAAAGCGCGATGGGTGAAATGGCATTGTTGATATCGTGCGCGATGCCACTGGCCATCTGGCCGAGCGCCCGGAGCCGCTCCTGTTGCATGACGGCCTGCTGCGACTGGTGCAAGTCATCGTAGGCCCGTTGCAGAGCCTCGTACAGTTGCGCCTGGTGGGCTGCCAGCGCCACGTGTTCGCTCAAGTGCCGTAGAAACTCGCATTCGGCGCTGCTGAAAGCCTCGGCGGCCACGCGCGCAACGACCAATACGCCAAATACCCTGTTCTCGACGAGCAGCGGCGCGAGCACGAGCGAGTGCAAGCCCGCGCGCGCGAAACGCTGCGGAAATGGAAATGAGATTCCCCTGACATCCGGCTCGTAGACGAGCTGGCCGCCCACGCAGCGCGCGAGGCCGTTCGCGTCAATCGGCAGGCTTTCCTGCTCTGCGAGCGCAAGATCGCCGGAACGCCCGCGGCTGCGTGCTCCGATCGTGGCGATCGAAAGGGAGCCGGCATCAGCGTCATACAGGCATAGGCAGCCGAAGTCGATGGCCAACTCGTCCTCCAGGCTCCGCAACACGACTTGAAAGATACTCGACAAGTCCTGCCGCTCGCCGATAGCGCGAGTAATTCTCTGCAGAAGATCGAGGCGGCCCAGCTGCCTTTGCAGTTTTCCCTGCGTCTCCCCGATCCGCGTCAACATGCGATTGAACGCGTCCGTCAGCAAACCGAGCTCGTGACCATCGGGCTGCGGTGCCCGCGCAGCGTAGTCGTCGTGCTTCGATATCGAACTCACGGTTTCCGCAAGCGCAAGAATAGGCCCCGAGATCTGTCTTTGCAGCCACGTCGACAGCAGGTACGCGACCAGGCAGGCGAGCGCCAGCACCAGCCCCGCAATCAGGCTGAAGCTGCGAAATCGCTCGTAGATGGCGCCCATGTCCGACTTCAGGTACAGGCTGCCCATGCGGCGGTCCCCCTGTACGACCGGTTGCACACCGATCAGCTGGCCTTGCTCGAAGCGATAGCCGTCCTGAATAGCCAGGGCAGCTGGCAGAGCCGCGTCCGCGGCAGGATAGGACGCGAATAACTTGCCCGAGCGCGTATACAGGCCTGCGGCGACTACGTGGCTCTCCGCTCTAAAAGCCGAAAGCACTTCGCGCGCGTCGTCCGGGTTATCGAACGCGAGCGCCGCTGTGCTGTTTGCCGCGATCGCGGCCCCAAGTGTTCCGAGGTTACGCAGCGTGGACTGACGATATGTCAGGAAATCGTAAGCGAAGAAGGCCAGGGCGGTCGTCAGCATCGCGGCGCCGCTGGTCAACAGGAGTGCTGTGATCAGAGTCCGTCGAATGGGTCGTGAGCGGTGCGGCATTCGGTTAGCCCTCCCCCGGGCCGACGATCTCGGCGGGCCGCAACAGCTTCGAGCTGATGGTCAGGTTGCCGGCCTTCGCCGCGGCGAGGTTGATCCGCAGGCGGATCCTGTTGTTCTCATTGACGAGCTGAATCATGACACCGCGCTGTCCGGCAGGAACGGCATCGCCGACCGTCAGGATGCTGCGACCCTTGAGCGCCATCAGGATTTCGTCCAGGTGTCCGCCCTCGTTGCCCCCGATGAACAGGATGTTGCAATCGCGGATCTCCGCCACGCTTCGATAGCGCTCAATGACCAGGGGCCGCTTGTTGACCGTCTCGCCGCGTACGACGTCGTCCAGTTGGGAGCCGAACGGATCCTCGCCGAGAATGCCGATGACGAACGGGGCGTCCGGGCGCGGGAAGGCTTCGGCAGGCCAGTCGACGAACTGCGCGAAGTTGAAGAGAAAGACCGCCTTGACCTGGTACTCCGAGGGCGCAGCGTGTGCGCGGGCAGATCCGGTCGCCAACACGGCCAGCACCAGCCACAGGCATAGCCAGGTTAGCCAGACCCGCGGCCTCAATACCGCCACGCGATCTTCCCATAGACGCTGCGCTGGATCTGAACAGTCGTCGGGCTCGGGAAGCCGTATTCCACGTGGTGCGCGTGTAGCAGGTTCTGCCCCACGACCGAGAGTTCGAGGCCCCGGGTGGCTTGCCAGGCCAAGCGGGTATCGGCTTCGAAATAGGAGGGGACGGTACCTGGCGACGCACCGTTGTTGGTACGCAGTGCATCGACCCAGCGCAACGCAGCATCGAGATTCACTCGCCAAGGCAGATTCAGCGCCGAGCGGATGGCGAACTGATGCTTGGGATCGGCGGTCTCGTTCAGCCCATTGGTGAGATCGAACTGGCCCGGCTTCACGCGGATGTTTTCTTCGAGAAAATTGTACCCGGCGTGCAATGACCAATTTTCGAGCACCTGGTAATTGGCGCTGAGCTCCGCGCCCCAGGTGTGGCCTTCCAGGTTATTCTGGAAGTAGAGCGGCAGGATGGTGGCAGGAGTGAAGCTGACGCTGCGCACGTCGCTGTAGACGTTGTAAAAAGTAGAAACTGAGCCGGTGACCCGCGAGCCGAGTCCCCCGTGATAACCGAGCTCGTACGCCGTCACATACTCGGACTGGAAACTGTTGCTGCCTTCGAGAAGGACCGGCGCTGGCGGCACGGGCTGAGCGAAATTGCGGTCGATCCGCGACGGCGTACGCGCGGCACGTGAGATCGCTGACCAGAGCGCCTGCCCGGTCGCGAGGTTCCACTCGAGGCGAACGTTGGGCTCGTATTCAAACCCCGTGTAATCGTTATGCTCGAGCTTGGAACCGACGGTCGCGGACCAGTCGTGGCCCAGCAGGAATTCGTCCTGCACGAATGCGCTATAGAGACTCTGGTTGAAAACGGCGGGAAAGAAACCTATCCCGGGAGCGTTGCGGACCACGTCGTGCGTGTAACGATAGCCGACACCCCACACAATGTGATTGCGCATGCCGAGCGCGAAGCGGTGTTGAAAGTCGGTATCGAGGGTCGTGAGGTCGTCCCTCAGGTATCCGGCAGGTGCGAGCTCCAGGATGCCCCCCAAGTAGACGGGGGCAATCGGATCGACCAGGTGGGTGCGGTCGTAGTATGACTGCAGACTCAGGTCCGACTCATCCGAAAACACGTGCGTCCAGTGGCCGACGATGTTGCCGCCGCCGGCTTCCCCCGCTCCCACTCCCCCCGTGTCCACGTTTTCGTGACCGTCATAGAAGTCACCGTGGAGACTGACTGCATCCTGCGCCGAGACCTGGGAATCCAGGCGGAAGCCGCCCCGCTCCTGGTGCCACGAGTCTGGCGCACGACTGCCGTCCGTGAACAGTTCGTCAGCGCGGTCAAAGTACTTTCCGTAAACGCGAAAATCAACGTTGGAACCGAGCGTACCGCCGTACCGCGCTCCACCGAATTCCTCGAGTTGGTTCCCGCCGCCGGCCTCGGCATAGAGCCCCTTGGTATCGGCGGCGCTCTTCGTGATGATGTTGATCACACCGTTTACAGCGTTCGCACCCCACAGCGTGCCGCCGGGACCGCTGATCACCTCGATGCGATCGATATCCTCCAGAAGGTAGTCCTGCGCATCCCAGAAGACGCCCGAATAAAGCGGTGTGTATACCGTCCGCCCGTCGATCATGACGAGCAGCTTGTTACCGAGTGCCGTATTGAATCCGCGCGCGGAAATCGCCCAATCGTGAGAATTCTTCTGCGCGACCTCCAGGTTGTCGGCGAGCCGCAGCGCTTCCGGGAGACTGGTCGCGCCCGAGCGGCGGATCTGCTCCTGGGTGATGACCTGGATCGCCGCTGCCGCCTGGAGCAGCTTCTCGGGATGCCGCGTCACCGAGGTGACCTCGATGTTCATCAGCTCTTCCACGGACAGCTGTTTCAGATCGCCGGTCGACGGAGCGTCGGCGTGGGCGACGCCCGCTACGGTTGACGCATAGAGAACTGCGAACACCAGGGAGAGACGCGCAAGGTGTAGGGTCACCACCGGTCCTTTTCAGCTTCGATCCGTGACCGGGGTGGACCGGAATCCCGGGCGGCGTGCCTTGTTGTTCAAGTTAGAACGCCAACTACCTGTTAGAACACAATGGAGAGAGGGCTCTCCGTGTCATGTTATGCAAAGTAGCCGGACGGGAACTGTGCGTCGGTTCTCAACGACACAACCTGTATCCCGCCTGCGGAGGATTTCCCGATGAAGAATATTTTATGACGCAGAGCAGCAGGCGCAGCGTCGCGCCGCCGCATGGATCGCGACGCTACTCTTTGTCAGAGCCCATCTGCGACTGACAATAGTTCTCGATGCCAATGCGCTGGATGAGGTCGAGTTGGGTCTCGAGGAAATCGATGTGCTCTTCCTCTGATTCGAGAATGGACTCGAACAGCTCACGCGACACGAAATCGCCCTGTGACTCGCTGTCGACAATGGCGGCCTTGAGCTCGACGTGTGCGGTCATCTCCAGCTTCAGATCGCACTCGATACATTCCTTGACGTTCTCACCGATGAGCAGCTTGCCGAGGTCCTGCAGATTGGGCAGGCCGTCCAGAAACAGGATGCGCTGGATGAGACGGTCCGCGTGCTTCATCTCGTCGATGGACTCGTCCTTCTCATGCTCCTCCAGCCGGTCCAGGCCCCAGTGCCCGAACATGCGCGCGTGCAGGAAATACTGATTGATCGCCGTGAGCTCGTTTTTCAGCACGACGTTCAGATGCTGCAGTATTTTGGGATCGCCCTTCATGCGCACCGCTCCGGTAGGGTTATTGTTGGCAGCGATCTTGGGGGAAGGTCGCGGAGCGCGCAACACGCGTGCGCCACAACGGAAGAATCTCCGCGGAATATGCGGCGTTAGACGCGAACAGGAATGCGAACGATTAGCAAAGGGCCGCGGTTCTCTGCGTGCGGCGCCGTGCCGCGCGTTGTGCGACGGAGCGGCGGTGGACGTTACGCGGCGGAGCGCTGTGTGCGCGTCAGGAGGTGCTCGGAGACAACCTTGCTGGCGGTATCTTCGCAGCGACCACAGCAAGCGCCAACGGGAAGCTGGCACTGCACTTCGAACAGGGAGCGCGCGCCGTGGTCAACGGCATCGCGAATTTGACGGTCACTTACTGCGTTGCAGATGCAGACGTACATCTCAGCCCCTCGTCAATCCCAGCCGCCGCAGCGGCTTCTAATGAGGCATATACTATTGCGAATAAGAATGATTGTCAATTGCATTGGGTAGGCCGGGCGCCCTTTGGGCACCTGTGGCTAGGATCGACGCCAGGTCGACTTACCGCCAGGCTTGTCCTCGACGATCACACCGGCGGCAGCCAATTGATCGCGAATTCGATCGGACTCCCCGAAGTCCTTCGCCTTACGCGCTGCAATACGGGCTTCGATGAGAGCCTCGACGTCCGCGTCAAGGAGCCCACCGGTCGCCAGGCTCGCCGGGCCACCGGTCACTTTGTATAGGCCCGCCTCCGCATCAAGCACGTAATCCGCGCCCGGCATTGCCGGCTTCGCCAACCGGAACCACTGCTCCGGCTCGAGCGTGATAATCCCCAGCACACCCCCCAGCGACCGCAGCTCCGCGCTCAACGCGGCCGCCTTGCGCTCCTTCCCGGTGTCCTTCGCCAGATTGATCTCGCGAGTCATCCTCTGCAACACCGCGATAGCTTCCGGAGTGTTGAGATCATCGTCCATGACTTCGCGGAAGCGCTCCGTGAACTCGGTCTCGACGGCTGGGACCTGCGGTACGTCGCGCAACGCCGTGTAAATACCACGGAGAGCCGCGTCCGCCTGCTCGAGTTGATCCAGTGAATAGTTGATCGGACCCCGGTAGTGGCTCATCAGAAAAAAGAACCGCAACACTTCCGGATGCCGTAGCGCCTTCAGCACTTCGCTGACGGTGAAGAAGTTGCCCAGGGATTTCGACATCTTCTCGTTGTCGACATTGACGAACCCGTTGTGGATCCACAGGTTCGCGAAGCGGTCGCCGGTAGCGGCGCACGACTGCGCGATCTCGTTCTCGTGGTGGGGAAACTTGAGATCCATCCCGCCACCGTGGATGTCGAAATGCGTTCCTAACAGGGCCGCGGACATTGCCGAGCACTCGATGTGCCAGCCGGGACGCCCGAGACCCCAGGGCGACTCCCAGGAGGGCTCGCCGGGCTTGGCATGTTTCCAGAGCACAAAATCGAGCGGATCGCGCTTGAACTCGTCGACTTCGATCCGCGCTCCGGCGCGCAGATCCGCGAGGTGTTTGCCCGAGAGCTTGCCGTATCCCTCGAACTTCGCGACGGCATACATCACGTCGCCGTTCGCGGCGACATACGCATAGTCTTTCTCGATCAACGTCGAGATCAAGGCGATCATGCCAGGCACATGCTGCGTCGCCCGTGGCTCATGATCCGGACGCGCAATCGCGAGTTTCGCGCAGTCCTCGTTGATCGCCGCGATAACCCGCTCAGTCAGCGCTCCGATTGGCTCGCCGTTCTCGGCCGCGCGCCTGATGATCTTGTCGTCGATGTCGGTGATATTACGAACATACGTCACCACATAGCCGCGGTAGCGCAGATAACGACTCACGATATCGAACACGGTCATCATGCGGGCATGACCGATGTGCAACGAGTCATAGACCGTCATGCCGCACACATACATCCCGACGTGGCCCGGCCTGATCGGTTGGAGTTCCTGTTTTTCGCCCGTGAGCGAGTTGTGAATACGAATCATAAAATAACGATCAGGTGAAACGTGCCAATCTCTCGCGCGCCTTGCCCGGCGGCATGGCTTTCAACAGCGGCGCAAGTTCCGGTCCGTGCGCGCGCCCGGTCAGGGCCACACGTAACGGCATATATAATTCTGCGCCTTTCCTTCCCGTAGCAGCCTTCACGGCTCCCGTGATGGCCTTGAGGTCATTGCCGCTCTCCGCGGCAGCGCCGGCAGCGGCGGCGAAATAGTCTGAGCCGGCATTGCGAATGACCTGCTCCTCCGGAGGCGCCAGAACGAGCGGTCCTCCGAAAACGACGTCGACCCACGGCCGCGCATCCTCCGGAAGCACAACATTCGGCAACACCGCGGCAAGGAACGCAGTTACAGCGCTCTCGTCGAGGCTGCCCGGAATAATGGAGCCCAGCCAACGGCGCGCAACCTCGGTGGGTAACCGGTGCGCGGCCTCCTTCTGCCAGACATTCAACTGTTGCACATCGAAGCGCGCCGGCGAACGACCGAGATGGGTGGCATCGAAGGCGCGCGCCATCTCATCCAGTGTCAGAAAGCCATGTTCCGGACTCGAATGCCCCAGCCGGAACAGGTGATTCGTCAGTGCCTCCGGCAGATAGCCCTGCTCGCGAAACTCACGGACGCTGGTCGCTCCCAGCCTCTTGGAGAGCGGCCCACCGTCCATCCCGACGATGAGAGAGATGTGTCCATAGCTCGGCGCCTTCAAGCCGAGCGCTTCGAGAATGAGAAGCTGCCGCGGTGTGTTCGTGAGGTGGTCTTCGCCACGCAAAACCTGCGTCACGCCCATGGACGCATCGTCCACCGCGTTACTGAAGAAGAATGCCGCGGACCCGTCGGCCCGCAGGATCACGAAGTCGCCGATGTCATCCGACAGAAAGCTCTGCGGACCGTGCACGAAGTCCGCGAATTCAATGCGACGGCCGAGCGGCACGTGGAATCGCATCGACGGCGTGATCCCCTGCGCTCGTTTCTGCTCCCGCTGTGCAGGCGAAAGATTCCTGCACGTGCCGGCGTACCTGGGCGGCTTGCCCGCGGCGAGCTGCGCTTTACGCGATATCTCCAGCTCGAGCGGTGAGCAGTAGCAGGGATAGACGCTCCCGTTTCGCTCCAATACCTCGAAATAGCGCGCATACAGCGCCGTACGCTGCGACTGGCGATACGGGCCACGCTCGTCCTCTTTATCCGGACCCGCGTCCCAATCGAGTCCCAACCAGCGCAGATCCTCGAGAACCGCCGTGGTGTGCTCCTCGCGGCTACGCTCGCTGTCCGTGTCCTCGATGCGCAGGAGAAAGCGCTCACCCAAATGCCGCGCCAGCAAAAAGTTAAATAACGCTGTCCGCGCGTTACCGAGATGCACCTCTCCCGAAGGGCTCGGCGCGAACCGGGTTGCCCCGCGCCCACCGAACGCTCCGCCGCCTGAACTGTCCATTCCGCTCATGAGCGCAATGTTATCCGTAAATACGGCAGCGGGGCGCTCCCCGTATTGCTCGGCGGCGTGCGACCATTAGAATTCGCGGCCGGCGAAGAACCCGACGACCGGCACCACGACGGAGGATTGATGCATACCCAGCCCCGGAATCGGACTACGGCCCGACTCACGCCCTTTGGCCTACTGACCCGGACGCTGCTGGCCGCCGCGGCCGCCGTGGTCCTGCTGGCGCAGCCGGCCGCCCGCGCGGTCGAGCCGTCGCAGCTGGTGAAAGTCACGACCAGCATGGGCGATTTCGTGATCGAGCTGCTGCCCGACCGTGCGCCGCTCACCTGCACGAATTTCCTGCGCTACGTGAAAGAGGGCTATTACACCGGGACGCTCATCCATCGCGTCGTCTCGAATTTCGTGATCCAGGGCGGCGGCCACGACTCCACCACCTACCAGCTCAAGCCTGTGCACGAGGCGATCTTCAACGAGTCGGGCAATGGCCTGCAGAACAAGCGCACCATGGTGGGACTGGCGCGCGGCGACGCGCCTCACTCGGGTAATGCTCAGATTTACATCAACCTCGTCGACAACCCCGATCTCGATCCGCTGCCGACGCGGTGGGGCTACGCGGTGTTCGGCCGCGTTGTGCAGGGAATGGATGTCGTCGAGCGTATCGGCGTCACCGCCACCGGTAGCTTCGGACCCTTTAAATCTGACGCGCCACTCAAGCCTGTGGTCATCCAGAAGGTCGAGGTGATCGACGCGGCCGCCGCGGCACCCAACGCCCCACCGGTCGCGACGCCGAGGGCACCGTCGCCCGCCGACGCGATACTTTCGCCGAAGTAATGAGTCGGCTGTTCGTTTCGGACGTGCACCTGGACGCCAGCGCGCCGGGCGCGATCGAGCAGTTTCTAGGTTTTCTCGACACGCACGCAAAGAACGCCGAGGCGCTTTACATCCTCGGCGATCTCTTCGAAGTATGGGTCGGAGATGACGATTCGGACGCCGACAAGAAAGTGGTCGCTGCGGCGCTGCGAGCGCTCACCACGCGCGGCGTCGCATGCTTCATACTCCACGGCAACAGAGACTTTCTCCTCGGCCGTGGATTCTGTGACGAGACGGGATGCCGGTTACTGCCAGACCCGGTGGTGGCGGAATTCGATGGCGAGCGCGTCCTGCTCACTCATGGTGATGCGCTTTGTGTCGACGACCACTCCTATCAGGAGTTGCGCAGTGTCGTGAGAACCGCGCCCTGGCAGCGGCGTTTCCTGGCTCTTCCGCTGTCGGATCGTGAGCTGCTCGCGAATCAGGCACGCGCGGGCAGCCGCCAGCACACCTCCCGGACCATCCCGAAAATCATGGATGTGAACTCGGACGCCGTCGCGCAGGCCTTCCGCGTCGCGGAAGTCCGCCGGATGATCCACGGACATACCCACCGGCCCGGCATACATGACACGGTGATAGATGGCGCCCCGACACAGCGCATCGTGCTCGGCGCGTGGTACGAGCAGGGAAGTTATTTAGTGTACGAGCGCGGGACCTACGAGCTCCGCGAGCTCGCTCGAACAGCGAGTCCGCAACCTGCGTGACTTCCGCAGCCTGCTCACAGACATGCTCCTAGGCGGCGAGAGCCTCGCAACGGTCGCGTAACGACGCCAAGCAGGCGGCATAAGCCATTTCGAGCCGAGCGCCCAGAGCCGCGGGGATCATCACCGGCGTGCGCAGCTCGCGCGCGGTGTTGCTGACTCGTCCCGTTGTTATCGTCTCGCTCGGGTCGCCAAAACCGCCCTCGCCCGTGTGCGCGAAGCGCCGATAGTCGGATCGCAAGGGCTCGTTCAGATCCAACAGGCCGCCGATGCCGTGCAGAACATCACTGGTTCGCGAAAGCAGTGTCTCGGCCTCCATGAACATGACACGACCCCGCAACTCGTCGGCGAGCCGGACGAGTGTCGCGAGTCGCTCCTCGTAATAGCGCACTACGGTGTCGAGATCACGATGCCACGCGACAGCCCCATAGTGCAGGCCCATGTTGACGATACTCTGTACCGCAGGGATGGGCTGTCGCACCAGCACGACCGCAAACGTGCGCGGGCTGCGCAGAATGCTCGGCGCGAATGCATAGTTGTGCAGCATCTTTTCCAACACATAGCGGCCGCGCAGGGGCTCGCCAGTCAGCTTCACCACCCGCGAGCGCAGTCGCAGGAGATCGAGCCGCGTCCGATATTTGACGTGCGTCTCGCAATAGCCGTCGATCTGCGGATGCGATCCCAGGATGTGACACAACAGCGACGAGTAGCTGCGCATGTGCCCCAGCACGAACAAGTACCGACGTGCCGACCAGGCAGGCATCAGGCGAAATTCCGCAACCGCTCGCGTGGCTCGACTTCAACAGGCTCGGCCACCTCCGGCTCGACAGGCCGGCTGTGGAAATCGGGCACGGTGTGCCGATCGAGCCCCAGCCGGCACCAAGTCTCGCCACGCTCGATAGCTTGCTGGAGAATGGCGTCGTTCGGGTTCGTGCCCTGCGGATGACGCGGCGGATGATGAAGATGAATAGCGAGCGCCTGGAACTTGAGATTCCGCCGGCGCACGCCAACGTTGTACAGGCGGGCGGCGATCTCGTTGTCCTCACGCCCCCACCCCACGAACGCCTCGTTGAAGCCATTCACATGCAACAGGTCGCTCTTCCAGTAGGCCTGGTTGCAGCCGCGAATCGCGCTCTGGCCCACGCGTCTCCAGAACAACATTCTGCTCAGAGCCAGATTACGTACCGCGTGACGGCGGCGGCGGATTCCAGGTGAAAAGAAGCCCAGATCCATGCATCCCTCGCGCAACATGCGCTCGGCCGCGGCGGCCTGCGTGAGCAGTCGCACGCCCTGTATGAATGACCCAGGGCGGGCGGCATTCAGGTGATCGGTCACAAAGTGCCGATGCAACACCATGTCGCCATCGACAATGATGAGGTAATCACCGTTCGCGGCAGCGATCGCCCGATTCCGCGAACGTGCCAGGCGGAAGCCTTCGTGCGGCTGCCAAAGATGCAGCAAAGGCGCTGCAATCTCCCCCCGCCAGCGGTCCACCACCTGCGCTGTCTCGGGTCCGGAGCCGTCGTCGGCCACGATGACCTCGCCGGGGGCGAGCGACTGGCGCGCGATACTCCGCAATGTCAGATCGAGCGCCGCCGGCCAGTTATAGGTCGTAACGACGAGTGTGCTGCGCAGACGCTGTGCCACGCCCCTCGACCCTCATCAATTCGAGGAAGTCGGAGGAGCAGCGCCGCTCGGCGGCCCGTGGGGCCCACGACCGCGCGGACCGTGCTCCTCCTCCATCAAAACTTCAAATTTCTTGAGCTGACTTTGGGTTAGTACAGGTGTTAGCTGTTGCGCTGTCTCAGCATGCAACTGTTGGCGCAGGACGAGCGCAAAAAATCTTGTTTTCATGTCGGCCTCACGTCTGTGTTCTCAATCCCCTGCGGCCGGGTGCAGCACGTGACCTACACCTTTCAACGACCTTTCGACTTAACGGACACCGTAGTGGCCGAGGTCCAGTCAGGCGGTAATCAATCGTTAAAGACTGTGAAGCGCTTGAGACAGCGCGTGCGGCGGGGAAAAGAAATGACTTAAATGCGGCGCGGCAGAACGAGCAGGACTTCGAGTCCACCGGTCGGTAGATTTTGGGCTACTAACGATCCTCCATGCGCTTGCGCAACGTCGCGCGCAATGCTCAGGCCGAGCCCAGTACCGCCGGTATCGCGGTTGCGCGAGGATTCGACGCGGTAAAAGGGCTCGAAAACGCGCTCCAACTCATCTGGAGGAATGCCGGGTCCCTCATCCCTCACCCGGATGAGAAGCGCGGTGCCGTCCTCCACGACGAGTTTCGCGCGCGTACCGAACTTCACGGCATTGGCCACCAGATTTGTCAGGCAACGCCTGAGCGCCTGCGGCTTACCCATGAAGGGCTGTAGGGCCTGCCCCTCAACCGTGACGTCCGCACCCATTTCCGTAAATTCGGACCGCAGGGTCGCTACCAACGCGTTGATGTCGATCGGCGCCAGCGTCTCGTCATCATCCAGCCCGCGAAACAGAGCTAGCGCGCCCCGGACCATGCTCTCCATCTCATCGAGCTCCTTCCCGAAGCGCGCCTGGATCGCAGAATCATCTAACGTCGTCTCAACCTGCAACCGCAGGCGAGTCAGCGGAGTCTTGAGATCGTGTGACATCGCCGCGAGCACCCGCGTACGACTATCGAGATAGCGCTGCAGCCGGTCCTGCATGGTGTTGAAGGCACGAGCGGCATCCCGCAGTTCGCGAGCGCCTTTTTCCTCGAGCTTCGGCTGACGCACGTTGCGCCCGAGGCCCTCCGCGGCACTAACTAACTTCGAAAGCGGCCGCGTGATGCTACGTGCCGTCACGTACAGGGCGATCACGAGTAGGACGACGAGCAGTGCCAGGTTGAAGAAGAGGTTGCGGGACAGCGGCGCACCTCTCGGCAAGTGGCCTATACGAAAGACCGCCGAATCACCGTCGGGAAAACCCACACTGATGTCGAATAGCCGAACGCCCGTTGCATCACGCGGATCGAAAAACGGCGTTGGAATCGGAATGGCCCGCTTGGACGCGTCCGCGGTCGGCTGGATCGAAACCTGGTAGGCGGTGCCGAGCGTCGTCTGCAGTTGCTGCTTGAGTGTTGGCTCGAAGTCCGGTGACAGCGGCAGCGGGATGAAAATGAGTTGGGACGAGAAGGACTGACGCGTGGAACGCGTCCACTCGGCGTCCGGAGGCGGTCCGCCTGGGTTGCCGGGTCCACCCGCCTCCCCGGGTCCACCTGCTCCCCGTGGTCCGCCGGGCCCACCCGGTCCACCCGGCCCCCCCGCCGCGCCGCCTGGTTCAACTTGCCCATCCGGCGGAGGCCCCTGAGGCGGCACGTCGATAGGTGGATGATCGTCCGGTGTTGGCGCTTCCGACGTGACCGTTGCGTCCGCCCCTTGGACCTGTGCCATTTCGGCCGCGGCCCGCCTGCGTCGCGCGCCCGCGCTCCCCAGAGAGCGGGCAAATCGCCGCGGCTGCTCGATCAGTCGTGTGGTGGCCGCCTCGCGCTCAGCGGCGCTCAACGGCTGCAACATGAAAGTGATTTCTGCGACCCGACGGGTCCACTCGCGCACATTTCCTTGCAATACGAAATTCTCGCGCTCGCGGGCAATGAGCGCGAAGGCCGTGAGCTCGGCCACCAGCACAGCGAGAACCGACGCGGCAATTAGCCTACCCAGCAGCGACCGCGGCCAGAGGGCTATCCGCATTCGCTACTGCACTTCATTTATTGCGCTTCGACCGTGACGCCGACGACGTAGCCTTCGCCATAAACCGTCTTGATGATCTGCGGTGCTCGCGCGTCATCGCCGAGAATCTGCCGCAGGCGACTCACGCGCACGTCGATGCTTCGATCGAAGGGGTCCGCCTCTCGTCCGCGCAGAAGCTCCGTAAGCTGCGCACGCGAAAGCACGCGATTTGCAGATGCGAGTAGCACGGCCAGCAGACGATATTCCGCGCCGCTCAAGGCAACGTCCGTCCCCGCGGAATCGGTCAACGTGCGAGTCGTCGTATCGAGCCTCCAGCCGTTGAATACGAATCCCCGCACCGAGTCCGGCGTTGGGTCGCGAGGCGCGTGAGCAGCTCTGCGTAACACGGCCTTGATGCGTACGAGCAGCTCGCGCGGATTGAACGGTTTCGCCAGGTAGTCGTCGGCGCCGAGCTCGAGGCCGACGATACGATCCACATCCTCACCCCGAGCCGTGAGCATGATGATCGGCACCTGCGAGCGGCTTCGCACCTCGCGGCAGATCGACAGGCCGTCCTCACCCGGGAGCATGAGATCGAGCACAATGAGATCGACCCGCGAGCGCTCCATCACCCGCCGCATCTCTTTGCCATCCGGGACGACAGAGGTGCGGAATTCGTGCTTCTCGAGATATTGTCCCAGGAGGGTACGGATCTCGCGATCGTCATCGACGATCAGGAGGTGCGGACGGTCGTTCATCGTGCCTCGCGTATGGCGCTTAAGATACCGAAGCTTCCGACCGTTGACAGAGTAATTCGTGCCGCGTCGGAGGCCCAGTGTCGCCGAATGTGCCCGACTTTTACCAAAGTTAACGTCGGCGCTCCCCGAGGAACGTCAACACGCCGTCCAGCGTTGACATCGGGGGCCCGAAACAGCGGCTGACGCGCCGCCGCAAGTTTGTAACGAAATGTGATTGGCGTCCGAGGCGCGCGCCTCGGACGTCGCTCACAAGGTGCTCAAGCGGTAGCGCTGATCGTCGGAACCGCCGCCGCCGTCGTCGCGCCCGCAGCCTGGTACTGCTGCATGAACTGCGAGATCAACGAGCTGCCGCCATGGTGATGGTGGTGGCTCGTGCTGCTGCTCGAGTTATTGGTGTTGGAGGTCGAAGTGCTGTTCTGGGAGCTCGCGATTCCCGCCGCGCTCCCCGCCGCCAGCGCCTGCGCGCTCTGTGTGAGCTGGGCAAGAAGGGCCGACATCGACGCGGAGCTGCTGCCCGACGACGCCGCGGCGGCCGTCCCACTCTGCAACGCACTTACGAGGTCGCCCGCGTTGGCCTCGAACTGTTGCAAATTGATCGAGCTGCTGCCGTTCGACATCTGTGAGAACAGGGTGTTGGCCGCCTGCGTCTGGCTGCTGCCCGAAGCCCCGGAGGCCTGGCCGAGAAAACTGCTGAACTCGCTCTGGCTGATGCTGCCGTCACCGCTCGAATCGATGGCGGCGAACAGCTGTTCTTCGGTCTGCGCAAGACTCGAGGCGCTGCCGGTGGTGCTGCCGCTGGCGCTCGAGCCGTTGGTGGCGAACAGCGAGCTAAGGTAACTCGTACTGCTGCCGATACCGTCGATCATGACTCACTCCTTCGGTGGCCTAGAATGGCATGGCAGTGTCCACCGAAAGAAACAGTCCGTGTGTTAACAGTTGTAAGGTTGTGACGAGGGGCATCGCGGCGGCACGGACGTGCCGGCACTTCGGCCCGAGGCGGCAATTCATTGCCGCGCGCGGCGGCGAAGTATTAGGATGCGCCCCGCACCCGCACGGCGAACTCGCGTGCGTGCGCCCGGTCAAAAAACCGCAGGCTCAACTGGGACCTCCCGCAACAGGAACACTGTAAATGTCATCGAAGCCGCCCGCTTCCCGCTCGCGCAAAGCTCATCTATTCCTCGTTACCGCCGCCGGTGCCTTCGTGGCAGCGATTCTGACGAGCTGCGCTACCGACCGGCTCGTCACCGCCACACCAGCGGGCGTGGATCTGAGCGGCGAATGGCGCCTGAACGAAAACCTGAGCGACGACCCGTCGCGAGCCTTTGACGAGACGAAGGACACGCCGCTGAAAGCCCCAGCGCCCGGCCGTAACCCGGGCGGGTTCGGCCGACCCGGCACCGGCCATCCCGGCGCGGGTGGTGGCATCGACCCGGGTGGCCCTGGCGGCGGCGGCGAGAATCTGACGCGCGCCGACAGCACCTCCGGTTTCGTGCCGGTTCTGTACGCGCAGGACGCTCCCCTGCCCAGCAGTGCCAGCGATAGCGGTCCGGCCGGAAAAGCCGGCCCCCGCGGTCCCGTCGCGCAAATGCTGGCCGCCCCGGCGCTCCTGACGATCTCGCAGGCCGGCTCGAAGGTCATCGTGAAGTCGACCACCGACGGCACCTCCGATGAGTACACCGCCGGCGAGCAGCGTACGATTTCCTTCGGCCAGACCGCAGCCGACCGCAGCGCCGGCTGGCGCGATAACTACTTCGTGGTGATCACGAAAGCGCACAAAGGCCCCAGCAAGGAAGATGACTTTGCGCTCGACGGGGACGGTCACCTCATCTTCGCGACGCTGGTCACCCACGTGAAGAAAGGCCCCATCGACTTCAAACGCGTCTACGACCGGGTGCGCACGCCCCGCTAGGGCACGCGACGCCGGGAGGCGGACCGCCTGCGACAGGCTTATCGGGGCGGGCGGCGCCTGGGCCAATGCAGGCGGCCGAGCCTGCAGCCTCGCCCCGGCCGGTGGGCCTAGGCGGAGAGCTCTAGCCCGGCGGCCCTGAATGAAACCGTAACTCTCCATCCGGCGCGGTGGCTAACTGCGCCTCCGTTTGGGCCAACACCGCCAGCCGCGCCTGCCACTCGTCGGGGCCACGCCGGCTCGCCAATCCAACATACAACTCGAAATGGCGCGCTTCCGATTCGGCCAGGCGCCCATAGAAGCGCCCCAGCGGCGCCGGTAAACGGTCCGCCAGCAATTTGAAGCGCTCACAGGAGCGCGCTTCGATGAGCGCCCCGGAGAGCAATAAGTCGAGCTTCCTCCCGGGCTCCGAGGTACGCAGCTCACGCCGCAGCCCGGCCGCGTAACGCCCGGGCTTCTGCCGTATGAACGCCACGCCGAGGTCGGTCATCGCGGTTTGCACCTGCTCGAAGTGTCGCAACTCCTCGCGGGCCAACCGCGACAGCGCTAAACCTAACTCCGTATCCTCCGGGTAGGCGAAAATGAGCGCCACCGCCGTGGAGGCCGCTTTCTTCTCGCAGTTGGCGTGATCGACGAGCAACTCCTGCCAACCGGCCACTGCGGCGTCGACCCAGGCCGCCGGCGTCGCCGCCAGCAAAATCGACTCCGCGCTCAAACCTCGACCTCGCTCTTCAACACCAGCCGGAACGCACCTTCGAGCGCGGTGGCCGCTTCGCCGGCGTCCGCATACCGGTCCTCGGGCACCTTCGCCAGGAGGCGATCGATGATGGGCTGCAGCGTGCGATAGACCGCCCCCTCCAACGCCACGGGCAAGCGGGGAACCGGCTCCTTGCGATGTTTGTAAATGAGCGCCATGGGGTTCTCAGCCTTGTAGGGCTTCTCCCGCGCCAACATCTCGAACAGGATGACGCCGAGACTGTAGAGGTCGCTGCGGGCGTCGATCGGCTCGCCATGCCCCTGTTCCGGGCTCATGTAGTGTGGAGTTCCGAAAATCATCCCGCGGTCCGTATCGTCGCGTGCCAGCGCGGCGTCCTTCGACAGACCGAAATCGATGAGGGCGATGCTGCCGTCATCGCGCAACATGACGTTGCCGGGCTTGAGATCCCGATGCAACACCCCGCCGGCATGTATCGCCTGCAGCGCACGGGCGATCGAGATGGAGTTGTAAAGTGCCCGACGGACCGAGAGTCCGGCACGCATGCGCCCCCGTAGATCTCCGGCTGCGAAATACTCCATGACAAGCCACGCGTGCTCATCGCTGACACCCAGGTCGTAGAGGCGCACGACCCCTGGGCTGCGAATCCGCTGAACGATCTCGTACTCTTGGAGAAAGCGCCGGAAGGAGTCGTCGAGCTCTCCTTGTTCGGCATGACGGTCGCGCGCCACCTTCAGCGCCACGAGCTCCCCCGCCGCCTCGCTCTCACCGAGATAGAGATCAGACACCGTCCCTGTTGCAATGCGTCGAATATGGCGATAGCCACGAATGAATGCACCGCCGAAGCGCTGCGAATCACGGCCGGCGACGCTGGTGCGCCATACCGCACGCGCAAACGATTGCCGCTGCTCGGCAGCGGTCAGCACCTCGATCAACCTACCGGGCGCCGGGTCGTCGCGAACGACTATCTGCACTCCGAAGGGAATGGCCTCATAGGCTGCCGAGTCCTGGCCGCTCAGCAGTATCAGCGGTGCGAATCCCGACCTGCCGGCGAGCTCCTTGGCCCAGACGAGGCCGCCGCCCCCGGACCATTCGTCGGACAGCAGTACGGCGTCGTAGCCTTGCGCCAGAAACTCCAGCGGCAACCGACCCTGTGCCACGGGATCGCGTACGACCAACTCAGCCTCGGGCCGCCATGAGGCGAGCCGCTGGCGAAAATCGTCACAGCGGCGCTTGTCTTCTTCTATCAACAGCAAGCGCATCGCTACACTACAGCATGCGCGAGCGTATACCGCTACGGCTGCTCTGCAAATCTCGGGCGGCGTCCACTGACAGCTTCAGGCCGATCACGAGATCACCCACATTCGTACCCGTCGGGCCGGTGTGAACGAGATCTCCGACAGCGGCCAGCGCGGTGCCCGAATCGGCCCGCCGCAAACACGAGTCGGCATCGATCTCAGCAAGCGTCAGCCGCGACCACGTCTCGGCGTCGACGAGCGCTCCTGCGTCGTCCGTCACTCCATCAGTGCCATCGGTGCCCGCCGTGAGCAGCAGTAAATCCGGATGTCCCGCGATCAGCCGCGCGACCGCCAGGCCTAGATGTTGATTGCGTCCGCCGCGTCCCGGGTTCTCCGGGAGTTGCACGGTCGACTCGCCGCCCCACACCCGGACTTCAACCGGACTCAGATCGAGCTCGTGGGAAAAGCGCACAGCAAGCCGCATGACATCGCCATCGAAGCGCCGCAGCGACGGCTCGGCTGCGAGCCCGAGTTCCAAGGCTGCAGCGGCAACTGTCTCCACAGCGTGGTCGATGGATGCGACCACTGCGCGCTCGACGCGATCGGGCCCTTCCGGGGCCGGCCCCAGTAAACCGGAACCGATGACCCGGGGATCGTCGCCGGGGACGTCGGATATGAAGAGGGCCCGCGCGGGACGGCCATTGAGTCGGGCGGTCAGCCGCCCCCCCTTTATGAGGGAATGCCGGGTCCGGCGCGCATTCAATTCACCGATCGCAATACCCGCGGCGAGCCCCTCAGCCGTCAGTCGCTCGAGGTCGTCGAGCGACTTACCCGGTTCGAGGACATCCACGAGGCTCGACGAGCCTCCAGACACGAGAAACAGGGGGTCCACGAACTCGGGCAACTCCTCCACCCACTGCAACAGGCGCGCGCCGGCCGCGAGCGAGCGCTCATCGGGCATCGGATGCGCGCTCTCATGAACCTCCACCCCGGGAATCGCCAGCAACTGCGGCGCCACGTGACCATCTTTGGTAATGACGAGAGCACGCTCGATCGCGGTTCCGAGTGCATCGCGCGCACCGAGTGCCATGGACGACGCGGCCTTACCGATCGCAGCGACCCAAACAGGTCGGGCCGCCCGTGAGGCGGAGTCAGTAACCAACGCATCCCGCACGCAACGCCGCCCATCAACCCGTGCTAGACCTGCTTGGAAGAGCTCGAGAAGGATTTCGCGGCGAGGATCTGCAGCGCTCACCGGGTCAGCGTATGACTTTTAGCTTTCCGCGACGCTCGCTCCGTAGAGCCCTGGCATCGTCGGAGCGCTCGAGCTCGAGACGCTCGAGGTACTCGGGAGTCACATCACCCGTGACGTACTCTCCGGAGAAGCAGGAAGTATCGAACTCCTCGATGCGCGCATCCTCGTGCTTGCACGCGGCGATGAGATCCTCGATATCCTGGTAAACGAGCCAGTCGGCGCCGATGAGGCGCGCGATCTCATCGTGGCTGCGACCCGCTGCGACGAGCTCCTGCGCCGCCGGCATATCGATGCCGTAGACGTTAGGGAAGCGCACCGGCGGAGCAGCTGAAGCGAAGTACACCTGGCGTGCACCGGCCTCGCGCGCAAGCTCGATGATCTGCGCCGACGTCGTACCGCGCACAATGGAGTCATCCACCAGGAGCACGTTCTTGCCGCGGAACTCCAGGCCGATGGCATTCAACTTGCGGCGCACCGATTTCTCACGCTGCTCCTGGCCCGGCATGATGAAGGTGCGGCCGATGTAGCGATTCTTGGTGAACCCCTCGCGATACTTCAGCCCGAGGCGTTGCGCCAGCTGCAAGGCACTGGTGCGGCTGGTGTCGGGAATCGGAATGACAACATCGATGTCGTGATTCGGGCGCTCGCGCAGAATCTTCTCGGCGAGCCGGTCGCCCATACGCATGCGGGCGCGGTAAACCGAAATGTTGTCGATCTTTGAATCGGGACGGGCGAAGTAAACGTACTCGAAGATGCAGGGGGTATGCCGCACGGTCGCGACGCATTGGTGCGAGTGCAGGCGGCCTTTCTCGTCGATGAAAACAGCCTCGCCGGGGGCGATGTCACGCACGAGCTGGAACGAGAGGCTGTCGAGAGCGACGCTCTCCGAGGCCAGCATCCACTCCGGTCCCCGAGGGGTATCGCGCCGACCGAGCACGAGAGGCCGGATGCCGTTCGGGTCGCGGAAACCCAGGATTCCATGCCCGACGATCATCGCCACCACCGCATAGCCGCCGCGGCAGCGCCGATACACGGCATTCAGGGCGGCAAACACGTCCGCCGGAGTGATGCGCGGCGTCCCGATTCGCTGCAGCTCCGACGCAAACACATTCAACAACACTTCCGAATCCGACGTGGTGTTGAGATGCCGCCGATCCTCACGAATGATGATTTCAGCGAGTTCGGCGGCGTTCGTCAGGTTGCCGTTGTGCGCGAGGCAGATTCCGTAGGGGGCGTTGACGTAGAACGGTTGCGCCTCGGCGATTCCATCGCAGCCCGCAGTCGGGTAGCGCACGTGGCCGATGCCGACATTGCCTTTCAACTCGAGCATGTGGTGCTGCTGGAAGACGTCGCGTACCAGGCCGCTGCCTTTGCGCACGCAGAGTTCGCCATCCCCGGAGGTCGCGATGCCCGCGGCGTCCTGCCCACGGTGCTGCAGGACTGTCAGTCCGTCATAAATTCGTTGATTGACCGCACTGGTACCGACGACGCCGACAATTCCGCACATGCTTAACCGCCTTTGGCCGTTAGGCCCTGCATCTGGCCATCAGGCCCTGAACACCGCACGACTCGCGTGTCGCACCCGCTCTTCCCCGATCACCGCGCGCAGTCCATTCGCGATGGACTCGCCGTACGGCATGAGCACCGACTTCCGCCACCAGTGCTCGCCATCCAGGCGCAGCAACTGTCCCAGGATCACGAAGACCCCGAGCATCACGAAGCCGCGGAAAGCGCCGAACAGGAAGCCCAGGAAGCGGTCCATGCCGCTGAATATCGACAACCTCACGAAGTGCGCCGCCGCTACCCCGATACCCGCTCCCAGGAGCAGCACGAGCGCCACGATGATGACGCGCGCCGCCCAGGTCGCCACCGGAGACCCGGCCAGCAACCCGCCCAGGTGCGGTGCTATCAGATCGGAAAAATGCCAGCCCAGAAAAAGCGCGATGATCCACGTCACGAGTGCAATCGCCTCGCGTAGGAATCCGCGCAAGGATCCAACCACCGCCGAAATCAGGATGGCTGCGATCACGAGGTAGTCGGTTATGTTCATCGGAGCAAGACTCGACCGTGCTTGAGCGCGCGCGGATTGTACAAGAGCAGTCGTCTCGCTGCTCATGCAGCTCGTCACGTCCGGCGGTATGCCGCCCAGCCAAACGCCCTACTTCGGTACAACTGAGCCAGCGTGACCCGCGGCCCGCAATCTGGCGTTGAGCTGCTCGGCGGCCGCGCGCTCCGCCACAGGCCCGCTCCGTACGCGCCAGAGAGGGCGTCCCCCGCCGCTGCTTTCCGACACCTGCGCGTGAAATCCCTGACTCTTGAGCTCCTGCGCAAGGCGCTCCGCGTTCGCCTGAATGGAGAAGACGCCGAGCTGCACCATCCAGCCGCCGGTTGAGGAGGACCTGTCGGTAGCCTCGGCCCGGTCCGTTGACATGGGCCGCGCTGGCGCCGCCGTCGGCCGCTCCGGCGCAGCGGACCTCTGACCCGCCGCGCCTTTCTCTGCGGCAGACAGCCGCTGCTGCGCGAGCGGCGGCGATCCGCGCGGGGCCATCGGTCTCGGCTGCTCCTGCGAAGAGGTTGGGCTTGGAGCCGACGCCTGCGTTTGTGTTGCCGCCGGCGGCGAGCCTTGAGGCGAGTTGGGCGAGCCCTCCGTCGGCGCGTCCGAATCCCCCTGCTGCGCCGGTGTGGGCGACTCGGCGATGGGAGTTGGCTGCTCCGGTCCGCTGGCCTGCGGCGACGCCTTCGACGTCCCCCCTGACGAGTCCTCGCTGTGCGAGTCGTCCGCGAGGTTTATGGTGTACGAGCGTAATGGCGGTTCCTCGGAAGAGGTGGCTGCCGCCTGCGGCGCAGGCACGGACCGGGACGGTCCGCTGAGCAGCTCGGGGACCAACAACACGATCAGCACAACGAGGATGATCGCGCCGGTCAGTCGTTCTTTCACCAGGCTATCCAAAATAGGGGCGGAACCGCTTCATTCAAGCGTCAGAGCGCTACGACCCCGAGTATAGCTTACCCGCCGCGGGCCCAAGCCACTGCAGGGCTGGCCCCACTGTATGGAATGACCCGAAGACGAGGACGCGATCGCCAGGCTTGGCCGTCGCCCGGGCGACTTCGCAGCCCGCCTCCACCGACGCCGCCAGAGTCGTCCGGGAATCCGGCAGAGACATTCTTTTCGCAAGGTCCTCGGCTGAAGTGCCCCGCGGCCCCGGGATGGCGCACAAAATCCAATGATCCACCACCGGCCCGACCAGCCGGGCGATTGCGCCCGCGTCCTTGTCGCCGAGAATTCCCACTACGGCGAACGTCCGACCCTCGGTGGGACGCTCCCGCACGTGACCGGCAAATATCGCGGCGGCGGGCTCGTTGTGCGCGATGTCCAGAATCCACTCGACCGAGGCCACGTGCACGGTCTGGAAACGACCGGGCAAACTGACACTGCGCAACGCCACGGTCACCGTGTGCTCGCTCAACGCGAGTGGGCCGCGGAGTGCCGCCGACAGCTGCCGTCCGGGCGTGGCGGCGATGGTAGGGAGCATCGCCTCGAGCGCTTCCAATGCCGCCAGGGCAGTCGCGGCGTTGCGATATTGAATCGAACCGGCCAATGCTGACGGCGGCAGGTTGCGCAGCGACAGACGAAGGCCGTTATAACTCCAGGGCGCGCCGCCCGCTGGCGTGCTTGCCTCAGCAGCTTCCTCCACACGCCACGTGAAGTCCTTTCCAGCCACTACCGGCCGCGCCTGTAAGGACGTGATCGCCGAGAACACGCTCGCCGGCATGTCATCCGTACCCAGCACCGCGGGGCGCCCGGGACGAAAGATGCCCGCCTTCTCGGCACCGATGAGCTCGAGCGTATCGCCCAGATAATCGCGATGGTCTAAGCCGATCGAGCACACGATCGCCACATCCGCGTCGACGAGGTTCGCCGCGTCGAGCCGGCCACCCAGGCCCACCTCGAGAATCCCGACGTCGATCGCGCGGTCGGCGAAAATAACCAACGCGGCCAGCACGTTGAATTCGAAAAACGTCAGGGTAATCGAGCCGCGTGCCTGCTCGATCCGCTCGAATGCCGCGACCAACTCCTCGTCGGTCACCTCGATGCCACCGACCTGGATGCGCTCGTTGTAGCGAATAAAGTGCGGCGACGTGAACATGCCGGTGGTGACGCCGGCTGTCCGCAGCAACGTATCCAGGTGTACTACGGTCGACCCTTTGCCGTTCGTGCCACCGACGGTGATGACCGGATACCGCGGTTTATCGACACCCAACAAACGCGCCACCGCGGTGACGCGCGCGAGCCCCATGTCGATAGTCTTGGGATGAACCGACTCTTGCAGAGTCAGCCATTCAGCGAGAGTGCGCAACGGGTGTCGTTCGACCTCGTCAGGCAGCGTCCGCCGTGACAGCAGCGGCGGAAGCAGGCTGTTGTTTCAACAGCAGACGTAGCATCGAGCCGATCCGGTCGCGCATATCGCGCCGGTCGACGATCATGTCGAGAGCCCCGTGCTCGAGCAGGAACTCGCTTCTCTGGAAGCCCTCGGGAAGCGTCTCGCGCACCGTCTGTTGAATGACACGCGCACCCGCGAAACCGATCAGGGCGCGGGGCTCGGCAATGTTCAGATCACCCAGCATCGCCAGGCTGGCCGACACGCCACCGGTCGTCGGATCGGTCATGACCGAAACGTACGGCAAATGGGCCTGCGCCAGGCGTGACAGTGAGACAGCCGTCTTCGCCATCTGCATGAGCGAGTAGAGGGCCTCCTGCATACGTGCTCCGCCGCTCGCGGTGAAACACACGAAGGGCTTGCGGTGCTCGATGCAGTGATCCACGCCGCGCTTGAAACGCTCGCCGACCACCGAGCCCATGGAGCCGCCGAGGAACTGAAACTCGAACGCACAGGCAACGATCGGCAACTCGAGGAGCGTGCCCGCGAGCACGATGAGCGCATCTGACTCACCCGTCGCCTTCTGGGCTTGGACGATGCGGTCTTTGTAGCGCTTGCTGTCACGGAATTTCAGAGGGTCCTCTGGCGTGACCTCAGCGCCGATCTCATGCGTCTCGCCGGGATCGAGAAAGCGCTCCAGCCGGTCACGGCCGCCGATACGCATGTGATGACTGCACTTGGGGCAGACGTACAGGTTGCGCTCGAGCTCCGCCCGATACAGCACGGCATCGCAAGCCGGACACTTGATCCAAAGGCCTTCCGGAACCGAGCGCGTGCGGCGCTCCGTCTTGATCCGGGAGGGCATGATTTTTTCGAACCACGACATGGGGGTGCCCCGGGGTCGTTATTGATGGGGCGGATGATAGCGGATTGCGGGGTGGGCGCCCGCTAACCGGGACCCGGGACGCCGCGAGGCTCACGGCTGAGGCTCGCCGAGTCATCCTCGGGCGGTTCCGGCAGCGCGAACGCGGTCGGGTAGCGCACGCCCCAGAAGTAGAGGCCCTCCGCAGGAGCCGTCGCGGCGTTCTGCTTCCGGTCCCGCCCCTCCAGCACCTCCCGAGCCCGGGTGGGCGGCGCGTCGCCCTTGCCGATGGCAATGAGGAGACCCGCGATGTTGCGCATCATGTGGTGCAGGTAAGCATTGGCGGTCGCCTCAATGACGATCCACTCCGCCTGCCGCACGACCGTGAGCTTTTCCATCCGGCGAATCGGTGACTTGGCCTGGCACTGTGAGGACCGGAAGGCGCTGAAGTCGTGTGAGCCCACCAACGCGGTCGCGGCTTCCGCCATACGGTCGCTGTCGAGCGGTCGGAAAATAAAGGCGGCTCGGTTCGCGGCAAAGGCGGAGCGAATGCCGCGGTTCAGGATCACATAACGATACGTACGCGCCTCCGCCGAATAGCGCGCGTGAAAATGCATCGGTACGGGTCGTATCCAGGGAATGCTGACATCGCGGGGCAGCTCGGAGTTGGCTCCCAGCAACCAAGCGCGCAGGCGACGATTCGCGTGAGTATCGAAGTGAGCGACCTGCCAGCGTGCGTGCACACCGGCGTCGGTACGCCCTGCGCAGATCAGACCGACAGGCTCGGCGGCGATGAGACTGAAGGCCGCCTCGGTGATCTGCTGCACGCTGCGAGCGGATTGTTGAGTCTGCCAGCCCGCGTACGCGGTGCCGTCGTACTCCACGCCGACGGCGAGCCTCATCATGGTTGAGTCACTCACAGGCGCAAAGGAAGCGAGGCCCGCCAAGGGCACGAACCCCGCGTGAGACGTCTAGAAATTATCCGGGCAACGATTCCATGAGCCGTTGCGCTTCCTGCTTCTGGGTCATGGAGCCCTCGTGCAGAACTTCCTCGAGGATGTTCTTCGCACCGTCCGGGTCACCCATGTCCATGTAGGCGCGCGCGAGATCGAGCTTCGTGCCGACTTCGCTCATGGTCACTGGCTCGAGGTCCGGCAGCGCGAGATCGTCCGAATTCAACTTCTGCGTGGCCGTGAAAGCGGCATCCGGCACGGTCTGCGTGCCCAGGTCGAGATCCAGTCCCGAGCCGTTCGTAGCGTGCTCGCCGTGAGCGTCACCCAGATCGTAATCAACATCGCGACCCGTCAGCGCCGACAGACGTGAGGTTACATTTCCGTCCGGCTCCGCTTCTTCCCGGTTGCCTCCAGCAAGGGCCGCATCGAGCTCGTTTTCATCGAGCTGCCATGCGCCGGTGGAGAGCGAGGTATCTTCCGACACCGCGCGCCGCTGCGCTTCCTCCATGATCCGGCGCGAGCGATCGTCCATACCCGCGACGAGGGTAGGAGCATCCGAAGAGGCGCCTAGCCCAGGCTGGTCCATGGTGTCGAGGCCGGCGAGGTCCAGACCGAGGTCATCGATCGCCAGCTCCGCCGTCTGCTCGGCGGGAGGAGTTTGCTTCAGCGCCATCGCGACTTTCTGTCGGATGGTCGGATTGTCGTGCGAGGCGAGCGCGGGCTGCTCGACTGTCGGACCTTCTGTCTCGGAACCGAACTCCGACATCAGGTCTTCGTCGGATTCACGCGGAATCCGCGCAGTCATCTGCCGCGTCGTGCCCGTGGAGTTGGGGCTGCTTTGGAAGCCGCTGTCGAGCGCGACGTTGCGGTCCGTCGACGTACCCGAGGCATGACTTCCCTCGTCATCGCCCAGCGCCGAGCCAATATCGAGGTCAACATCGGTGCCATGCGCGCCCGGTACGGGCTCACCCAGCAGATCGAAGTCGACGCGGCTCTGGCCTCCTTCGAGATCGAGGTCCACACCACCGGCCGTGGCGCCCATCGTCCCGCCACCCGCAAACAGCGCGTCCTCGGGGGCGAGCTGCTTGCCCATGATGACAATCTTTTCCCACTCGCCCGGCGCGGCTTCGGCGCGGGTCGCGGCCAACTCATGCGCGGCGTGCAGAAACTGCTCTTTGTTGCCCCAGACGAAGAAGACTTCGAGCAGCTTCAGTTTCAGATCGCGGCGATTGGGCTCGCGGTTGATGGCGATGCGAATGAGGTCGGCGGCCTGATCGTACAGGCCGTAGGCCATGTGGAAATCGGCTTCGGCCAGCGGATCGCCCTGATCGAGATTGATCGCCGCTTCGCTGCTGATCGTCTCGTCGGAGGTGGATACATGCCGGGCCGTCGAAGCGGCGGGCGCAGCCCCGCCAAAGCGAGGCCGCTGATGGGTACCCGACTCCTCGACGAGGAAAGCGCCCTCGGGGTCTTCGCCTCCGATGGGCCGCATCGGAGCGGTGTCACCGGCCGCGAAACCGCGTTCGGCGGAGCTCGCTCCAGCCACAGCGAGACGGCTCAAGGAGTCATCGAATTCCGATTGCCGGCGCGAGCGCCAGCTCTTGAACCCGAAGTAGCCGGCGACGGCCACGACGATCAGAGCGAGCGCCCACCAGTAATCCATCAATGTGTCGACGAACGAGCCACCCTGCTGCACTTCGACCGTCTTCGGACGATGCGTCGGCTGCGGAGTCTCGGCGGCGGGTGGCGGCGGAGGCGGCGTCGCCTCACTGGCCTGCGCGGCAGGCTCTTCGGCCGACGGGGGAGGAGCGGTAGCCGGCGGCTCTGTCTGGGCAACCGGGGGCTCCTCGACCGGCGGCGGCGGCGCGGTACGGGTCTGCGCAGCTGCCGGCGGCGGAGCAGCAGCCGCACCCCTGGAGCTGGCGGCCGACTTGGCCTGCAGGTCGGCGAGCTCGGAGTTCTTGAGATCGAGCAGACGCTTGGATTCGCTGAGCTGCCCTTCGAGCTCGTGAACCCTGCCCTTCAGCGCCTTCACTTCGGTGCTCGATCCGGTGGCGGGGCCGGCGGAATCGTCCGACGGGGTCACCAGGTGCAACTGACCGGACTGCTTAGCGGTGGGCGCACCCTCGGGGGCAGCACCACCACGCCACGCGGCATACTGCCGGCGGATCTCGGTGGCCGCCGTCGCGGGCGACACTGCAGAAACCTCGGAACCTTCAGGCATCCGCAGCACGGCGCCAGAGCGCAGTACATTCATGTTCTGTTCGAAGGCACGCGGATTGGCCTGGTAAATAGCCAACATCCAACTGTGCACCTCGGGCGAATTCTCACTCGAGCCGGCGGCGCCCGATGCGATCGACGACAGCGTCTCGCCACGTTGCACGAGGTGAGTGTTACCGCCTGCGTCAGCCGCGGCAGGCGGCGGAGCAATGGATTTGGCGGTCTTCGAACGACCCTTGTGACGCCCCGTGGAGGCAGCGGCCGCGTCTGCGCCAGCGGAGGATTCAGAAGTCGATCCCGTGGCCGGCGAAGAAGCGAGATTCGCTCCAGGCGTCGGCGCGGACGCCGCGGGCGGGGCCGCGTCAGCGCCGCGAGCGATCGCACCCTCTCGCGTACCGCCACCAGCCGAAGGCGTGGCTACCGGCGCATTGCTCGCCGCGCTCTGCCCGGGTGTGAACACCGGCGGATCGAGCAGCATCGTATATTCGCGAAGCAAATGGCCACGAGCCCAGTCCACCTCGATGAGGAGAGTGATGAACGGCTCCGTTACCGGATCCGTGGACTTCATCGTGATGACCGTATGGCCATCGCTCGAGCGCGTCGTCTTCACCTGCACGCTGCTCACGAATACAGGCCATTCGAGCCCGTGACGAGCGAACGTGTCGCGCGAAGCAATCTGCGCCTGAAGCGTTTGCAGCTCCTCAGGCGTGACATCGAGCAGCTCGATCTGCGCATCGAGCGGTGCGTTAAGAGGGGACAGGAGACGGATGTCTCCAAAACCGAGGGCAAACGCTGCTGATGGCAACATCAGCAGCAATGCCACTGCCCGGCTTGAGCGTTTGGCGACCATTAAGACACCCCGGGAGGTATCAGTGGGTGAAATATCTTGTTAAAACAATTGGGTGGCCTGCAATTCGCAAGTCCACCGCAACTGGGGCGGCAATATAACTTAAATCGGCTGCTGCGCCAAAAGTTCGGCAATCTGGATGCTGTTCGTAGCAGCCCCTTTGCGCACATTGTCCGCGACAACCCATAAGTTAAGTCCCCTCTCCGTGGACGCATCTTGACGTATTCTGCCGACATAAACTGTGTCGCGGTTCGCTGCCTCGGTGGCGGCCGTTGGGTACCCCCCTGGGCGCCGCTCGTCCATCACCTCTACCCCAGGGGCTTTCTCCAGCAAAGCGCGAGCTTCCTCGGGTGTGATCTTCGTCCGGGTTTCTATGCTGACCGCTTCCGAGTGCCCATAGAATACCGGCACCCTGACCGCGGTTACGTTGATGCGGATAGCAGGATCCTCGAAGATCTTGCGCGTCTCCCACACCACTTTCATCTCCTCCCGCGTGAAGCCGTTGTCCTCGAAGCTATCGATCTGCGGCACACAATTAAAGGCGATCTGTTTAGGTATCACGTGCGCCTCGACCGGACCCTGGCCGCTCAGGAGAGTGATTGATTGTTGCGCCAGTTCGTCGATAGCCTCCCTGCCGGCTCCGGAAACGGACTGGTACGTCGCAACGTTGATCCGCTCTATTCCCACCGCGTCGTGGATCGGCTTGAGGGCCACTACGAGCTGGATGGTTGAGCAGTTCGGGTTGGCGATGATTCCACGGTTCTTGTAGTGGACGATGGCGTGCGGATTGACCTCGGGAACGATGAGAGGGACGTCATCGTAGTAGCGGAACTCCGAGGTGTTATCGATGACGATGCAGCCAGCCGCGGCGGCCTGTGGAGCGTACTGCCGGGACACCGTCGCACCAGGGGAAAACAGGGCGATATCGACCTTGCTGAAGTCGAAGTGCGCGAGCTCGCGCACCGGCAGGGTGCTGCCTTTATATTCGACTCTCTTGCCGACCGAGCGGTTGCTCGCGAGCAGATGAAGATCAGATACCGGGAAGTGACGTTCCTCGAGCACCTTGACCATGGTCTCACCGACCAGGCCTGTGGCTCCGACGATGGCGACTTTGAACTCTCTGCTCATTGGCGCGTGATATCCGGTGTTGATGACCTGACGTCGGCATTCTGAGCACGCTGCCGCAGGTAGTGGTCCATGAGCACAATGGCGAGCATGGCCTCCGCGATGGGAGTTGCCCGCAGGCCAACGCAGGGGTCGTGACGCCCGGTGGTCACGACCTCGGTCGGATTGCCGGCCACGTCGATGGTGTTGCCCGGCACCTGGATGCTGGAAGTCGGCTTCAGCGCCATATGGGCCACGATATCCTGCCCCGATGAGATGCCGCCCAGCACGCCGCCTGCATTGTTGCTTCTGAAGCCGGTCGGGGTGAGCTCGTCGCGATGCTGGCTGCCAAGCTGCTGGACCGAATGGCTGCCGGCACCGATTTCCACGGCTTTTACCGCGTTGATGCTCATCAGCGCGTGAGCGATGTCGGCATCCAGCCGATCGAACACCGGCTCGCCCAGTCCCGGCGGTACTCCGGTAGCAATGACTGTCACCTGCGCGCCGATGGAATCGCCGTCGCTCCGCAACTTCCACAGCAGCGCCTCGAGCTCGGGAATGCGGGCCGGATCCGGGCAAAAGAACGGGTTCTGATACGCGAATGCAGGGTCCACGGCTTCGAGTGTCAGCGCGCCGATCTGGCTCAGGTAACCGTAGATGCGGACGTTCAGCCGGTTGCTGAGATACTTTCGGGCAATCGCGCCGGCCGCGACACGCATCACGGTCTCGCGTGCCGAGGATCGACCACCGCCGCGATAATCGCGGGTGCCGTACTTCTGCTGATAGGTGTAGTCGGCGTGGCCGGGCCGAAAGCGATCTTTGATCTTCTCGTAGTCGCGCGAGCGCGCGTCAGTATTCTCTATAAGAATGCCGATCGGTGTGCCGGTCGTGTGTCCCTCGAAGACACCCGACAGAATGCGCACCTCGTCGCCCTCGCGGCGCTGGCTCACGAAGTGCGAAGTGCCGGTGCGACGGCGATCGATGTCAGGCTGCAGGTCGGCCTCGCTGAGAGGCAACCCCGGAGGACAGCCGTCGACGATGCAGCCCAATGCCGGTCCGTGGCTCTCGCCGAACGTCGTAACCGTGAACAGTTTGCCGATCGTGTTACCAGACATCTCTATTGTCTAAAAAGTTGTTCAGCGGTCAGCAGGAAAACACCGCCACCGCCGCGTTCAAAGTCGAGCCACATGAAAGGGAGCTGGCGGAATGCCCGTCGCACCGCCGTCTCGGTGTTCCCCACCTCGACGACCAGCAGTCCTCGCGGCCGCAGATGCCGGCCTGCTTCCTGCAAAATGACCCGTACGGAGTCCAGGCCCGCGCGACCCGCGGCGAGCGCGACCCGCGGCTCGTGGCGATACTCGGCCGGCAGACTCTTCAGCTCGCGATCCCCCACGTACGGCGGGTTAGTAACAATAATATCGTAGCTTTCATCACCCAGTGCGCTGAAGTGATCCGACTTCAGCAACCGTAGGCGCCGCCCCAGCCGATGGCGACGTCCGTTGATACGAGCGACCTCGAGGGCGGCGTCCGATATGTCGACGCCGTCAACGCGAGCACGGGGAAAAGCTTTCGCGCAAGCGATAGCGATGCATCCGGAGCCCGTACCGATGTCGAGCACGCGCCTCACTCGACCTGGATCGATCCAGGGAGCGAAGCGCCGCTCGATGAGCTCGGCGATTGGCGAACGTGGGATGAGCACGCGCGGATCCACCTTGAATGCGAGTCCAGCGAACCAGGTTTCGCCGGTAAGGTAGACGGCAGGCACTCTTTCTCCGATACGCCGCGTGATGAGATCGCGCACGCGCCGCTCAGCATCCGTCCCGACCCGCTTGGCGTAGACCGATGCGCCCGCGTCATGCGAAAGCCCCAGAGCATGGAACACGAGCGCGGCTGATTCGTCGAAGGCGTTATCGGTCCCATGACCGAAGAAAACCTCGGCGCGGCGCAACCGGCGGGCGCCACGCTCAATGAGTGTACGGACTGAAACGGGTTGAGAGCGTCGTATGGCGCTGCCGGCCCTGTGGAATAATTCGCTCATGACGACTCGACGTACTTGGTGGATCCTCGGCGTGGCTGCCCTCTGCGCCGCGCTTGCAGGCTTTTGGCTTGCCCGCGAACTTGACAGCTCAGGCCCCGAGCTTGCAAGCGGCACCTGGCTGCCACGGCCCAAGCCGATTGCCGACTTTCATCTGATCGATAACCTCGGCAAGCCCTTCTCGCTGCGCGATCTGCAAGGCAAGCCGACCCTGGTGTTCTTCGGCTTCACACGCTGTCCGGATGTGTGCCCCACGACGCTGCTGAAGCTGGCGCAGGCGAAAAAGACGGCTGCGATTTCAGGTCTGCGCGTGGTGTTCGTCACTGTCGACCCGGCGCGCGACACACCACCCGCCGTCGGGCTCTATGTGCACGCCTTCGACCCTGACTTCATCGGCCTCACCGGCGATGAGAAATCCATCAACCGGATGGCGGCGGATTTTGGCGTCGCCGTCAGCAAGGTCGATCTGCCGGGCGGGGACTATACGATGGATCACTCGGCGGTCGTGTTTTTGCTCAACAATCAGGGGGAGGTCGCCGGGATTTTCACGCCCCCTTTCGACATTCCCCGGCTCGCGGCGGATTTAGATCGTGCAGCCCCCTACCTACCCAAGTCCTGAGGCGCGCGATATGAGTGTCCCGCCTCTGCCGTCGCTGCGCGACCGGCTGTTCGTGGCAATGCAGCATGCGCTGCCGCAACACTTTCTGTCGCGCATCGTGCTGCGCGTGACGCGCATCCGCCTGTGGCCGGTAAAGAATCTGCTGATCCGGAGCTTCCTGCGCGGCTTCAAAGTCAACATGAGCGAGGCCGCGCAGCCTAACCCGCTGCAATATCCGAGCTTCAACGCGTTTTTTACCCGGGCACTGCGGCACGGCGCACGAGCGATTGACATCGACCCCGGCGCGCTCGTGTCACCCGTGGATGGCACCGTCAGCCAGATCGGCCGGCTCGACGGCTCGAAACTGCTGCAGGCAAAGGGACACGACTACACGCTCGAAGCGCTTCTCGACGGAGCACCGGAGTGGGCGCAACTCTTTGCAGGCGGAGCGTTTGCGACGCTCTATCTGGCACCCTACAACTATCACCGCATCCACATGCCGATCGCCGGCACGCTGCGCGCAGCGTGGTTCGTTCCGGGAAATCTCTTCAGCGTCAACGCGGTAACGGCTGCGGCGGTGCCAGGCTTGTTCGCGAAGAACGAGCGGGTAGTCTGCGTATTCGAGGACGGCCCACGTGCCTTTGCCATGGTGCTCGTCGGCGCGCTGTTCGTAGGTAGCATCGCTACGGTCTGGCACGGTGACGTCGCGCCGCGCAGCCCACGCCAGCGAGTTGACTTACCGCTCGACACGAGCCGCTCGCCTTTGAAACTCAGCAAGGGCGCGGAGATGGGGCGATTCAACATGGGCTCGACGGTCATCCTGTTGACGCCCCCGGACCTGCTGAACTGGCTGCCGAAGTTTGCGACGGGTAGCCGCGTGGAGGTCGGACAGATGTTGGCGAGACTGCGGTGAGCAGCCGGAAGCACTCCGACGCGAGCGCTTCCAAGAACCCGAGTGCTGCGGCAATACCGTGGCGCCCGACCGCCACCCGAGCGATGCTCGAGCAACGCGCCATCCTCCTGGCACGGGCGCGCGGCTTTTTTGCCGACGGCGGGGTGCTGGAGGTGGACACGCCCATGGTGGTGAATGCGCCCGTTTCGGACGTGAACATTCATTCCGCGTTGGTGGACCTGGGGGCGCCGTTGACTGGCGCTGGCGCCGGGCAGGCGGTGGCGGCCGGTTCCGCAGAGGCGAGGCGTGCGTTCTTCCTGCACACTTCGCCCGAGTACGCGATGAAGCGACTTCTCGCGGCGGGCAGCGGTGATATTTACCAGATCTGTCACGTCGTGCGCGGCTTCGAGCGCGGGCGTTTTCATAACGCCGAGTTCACACTCGTGGAGTGGTATCGCCTCGGTTTCACCCTCGACGATCTCATGAACGAAGTCGACGCGTTGGTGCGAGCGTTACTCGGGCCGGTGGCCAGCGGCCACGCGAGCGAGCGCATCACTTACCGCGAGGCGTTCATTCGGGAATTGCAACTTGATCCGTTTGTAGCGGGCCTGGACGAGTTGGGAGAGGCGGCGCGGCAGTCAGGATTCGCTGGGGCCGACTCGAAAGGCCCCGCAGACGTGCCGGCCGCGCCGACCGTGGGAGCAGCAACATCGGCGGGAGCCGCAAAATCGGTGGGCTCCGCGAGCCATCCTCACCGCGACGAATTGCTCGACTTCCTCATGGGCGCCGTTGTCGGACCGCGTCTCGGTGCCAACGCCCTGACGTTCGTGCACGGCTACCCTGCGACGCAGGCCGCACTGGCGCGCCTGGATCCTCACGACCCGCGCGCCGCCCTGCGTTTCGAGCTCTATTGCGAAGGCGTCGAGCTGGCCAACGGGTTCAACGAGCTGGCCTCCGCGACCGAGCAACGCGCTCGCTTCACCCACGACATCGCCGAACGGCGCCGCATGGGACTTCCAGCCTTCCCTCCCGACGAATTCCTGCTCGCCGCCCTGGAGGCGGGTTTGCCCGAATGCTCCGGAGTGGCGCTGGGTTTCGACCGCACCCTGATGCTGGCCACCGGCGCGAAAACCATTGACGAGGTTTTGCCCTTTCCAACTGAGCGGGCCTGAAGCTGGCGGGGCGTGACGCCCGGCGATCGACGCGAGACCGAAGCAGCTAGCGCCCTTCGGCCTTGAGCACCACCTGCTCGGGCTCGTTGACAAAATATCCCTGGATGTACTGAACACCCACCTGCCATAACACCGCCATGGTGTTGGCATCCTCAACACGCTCCCCGATGGTCTGGATGAGCCTCTTGGTAGCGCCCTCCACCAACGTCCGCACCCGCTGCTGCAACAGTGGGTCTCCGGTGAGTCCCTGCACCAACGCTCCATCGATCTTCACGAAGTCCAGCGGCACGGAGTCGAGCAATCCCTGGCTGTCCCGCCCGGAACCAAAGCCATCAAGGGCGAACCTGAAGCCTTTCTGCCGCAGGGCCCCCGCCAGCGCCTTGACCTGCGTGACATAGCTGGAAGCCAACTCTTCCGTAACTTGAAAGCACAGCCGCTGTGGCTCGGCCCGGCTCGAGCGCACGTGATTCTCGAGCCAGTCGAGAAACGAGCCGTCTTTCAGAGTGTCCTTCGACAACCGCACGAACAAACATCCCGGCTTGCGTTGCGCGGCAAACGACAACGACGCTCCCACTACCCACCGATCGATGTTCTTCAACAGATCGTTACGCTCGGCGGCCGCCATGAATTCCGCCGGCAATACCTCTTTACCCTGCGTGTCGACCATGCGCACGAGGACGTCGAACATGACGGGATCGTCGCCCTGCAGGCTGGCGACCGGCTGTTGCACGAGGCGGAAGCGGTTCTCCATGAGAGCCGCCTTGATGTGCTTCACCCAGACCTTGTCGTACGACTGCACCCGGTTGTCATTGTCAGCGCGATCCGACGTAACAGTCTGATTCCCACCCCGCCCGATGCCCTTGCGACAGGCTTCGATCGCATCGGCGATCACCGCGTCGAGGTTCGCCTGCGCCGGCACTACAGATAACCCCACCGTGCAGGTCAGCGAGATCGCCTTGTCCTTGATGCGAATAACGTGCTTCTGGACCCGCGCGATGAATTGTTCGCCCCAGGCCTCGATGTCGTGCTCATTGCCCCGCTCGAGCAGTACGAGAAACCGCACTCCCCCGAAACGTCCCACGACCTCCTTGGCGTTGAGCGTCTCCTTCAGCAACTTTGCAAACTCGGTCAGCACGTCGTCGCTGGCAGTCACGCCCACATCGCGCTCGATGGTCGAGAACTTATCGAGTTTGATCAGGGCGATACAACGCATACCGCCTGCCACGGCACTTCCGAGTCGCTCCGTCACCGCGACAAGCAGCTCGCGCCGACGCAACAGTCCGGTCGTCGAATCGGAGCGCACTACATCCGACAGTTCCTCGACGAGTTTCGCCTCATCCCGCGGTTTCGACGGCAGCACCAGCCGGATGGAGGGCTCGCCCTCATGCTCACCGAGCGCCAGCACGACCTCGACAGGAAGCCTCGAGCCGTCGCCGAGGATGGCGTTGACCTTGAGCGTGTGGTCGTTCCAGCGGCCCTGCAAGCATGCGGCCAACGCGCCACGCAGTGCGGGCTGCGTCGCCTCGTCGAACAGGTCCATGACGGGGTGACCCAGCAGTCCTTCCTCAACGCCGAAAAGCTCAACCCACGCGGGGTTGGCATCAACGACGATGCCTTCCTGGATTTGCACGATCGCGTCATTCGAGCGCTCCAGAACAGTTTCGAGTTGACTGCGCGCGTCGTGCGCGGACTTCAAAGTGGTGTTGAGCGCGCGTTCGAGACGGAAGGCGCGCAGCTCCCGAAGCATCACGGCCTGCAGCCGCACTGGATTCGACAAAGTCACGGCGTCGCGCGCGCCTCCGGTCATCGCCGCGGCAATGCGCGCCTCATCGACCCCCTCGGCCAGCACGACTACCGGCAGGGTCGGCGCAGCCTGGTCCCGAATGTTGATGACTGAAGGCAACTCATCGTTCGGGCCGACATGGACCAACAGCTCGGGACTGACCTTGATAATGGCCTCCCCGAGATCGCGCAGAGAGGCAATCCAAGTACAGTGAACCGGATGACCCGCACGCCGCAGAATGCTGTTGATCGCCTCGACGGGATCACGCGCGGAGCTCATCACGATGAGAGGAACCGCGTTCTGCTCTGTCAAAACGGACTCCAAAACGACGGTAACAGGAGACGTGATCCTAGCACCCAACCCCGCTGCCCTCCTTGCGCCGTCTCTCAATTGGCGAGTCCCGGGAGCCCGGAACTACCGGAAACTATTCGGGAAATTGCGGGGAGAGAGTGACCTTGGCCGGGGCTCCGTAGATCTCCCGGACCAGCCGGGGCACGAGATAACCCGGTAGCCGAGAAGCGAGCTCGCCGGCTATGAGCCGCGCCTCCGGTTCGGGAATCTCAAAGTGCGCTGCTCCGCGCACGCGATCCAGCACATGAAGGTAGTACGGCAGCACTCCCACGTCGAATAGCCTGCGGGACAGCTCCGCAAGCACGTCAACGTCATCGTTTACGCCACGAAGGAGGACCGACTGGTTGAGGAGCGTCACTCCGCCCGCACGCAACTTTTCGCATGCGGCCCGGACGTCCGAATTGATCTCATTCGGGTGGTTCGCGTGAAGCACGAACACCGTAGGCAAACCTACGGAGCGCAGCCAACCCACAAGACCATCGTCGACGCGCGACGGCAAAACGATGGGTTGCCGGGTATGCACACGCAATCGGCGCACATGCGGGATCGTGGCCAAGGCATCTGTCAGGCTCTTCAAGCGAGCGTCGCTCAAGGAGAGCGGATCACCA
Organism: Gammaproteobacteria bacterium; assembly: GCA_028293725.1. Next base: position 116,300 of record JAQGOE010000190.1, read on the forward strand.
CCGCTGAGAATCACTTCCTCGAGCGAGCTGTCCCGCCCAATCTCAGACAGAGCGGCACTCCAACGCGGGGCATCGCTCGTTTGCTCGGAATAGGGAAATTCGCGTCGAAAGCAGTAGCGGCAGTGCACCGCGCAGGCAGAGGTCGTGATGATCAGAGCCCGGCCCCGGTACTTCTGGAGCAGACCCGGGGCACGCAAGGCCGCGTGCTCGCCCAACGGGTCTGTCACGTAGTCTTCGACGTCCTCGAGCTCACGCGCTATCGGCAAAATCTGACGCAACAACGGGTCGTCTGGATCACCGGGCCGCATCCGGGACACGTAGCTACGGGGAACACGCACCCGAAACGCCGCAGCGGCCGCCTGAGCGGGCTGCAAGAGACGCGGATCGAGGCCGAGCGCGGCGACCAGGTCGTCCGGACTCGCAATCGCGTCAGCCATTTCCGCTTGCCAGCGCGCCGGCTGGCTGGCGGGGCGCGAACCGGGGGCTTCTCGGTCGTGCTGGCGGGTGGGGGGTGATGCCGTTATCATACGCGGCCCTTTTGTGGGCCGCGCATTCTGCAGCCCCAGCCGTGAGAAAGAAATGGCCAGTTACACCACAAGCGAGATTCGTTCGGGCATGAAGCTTCTGCTCGATGCGGAGCCCTACGCCGTCATCGAGAACGAGTTCGTCAAGCCCGGCAAGGGGCAGGCGTTCAACCGCATCAAGGTCCGCAATCTCAAAACCGGCCGCACTATTGAGCGCACTTTCCGTTCGGGCGAGTCGATCGAAGCCGCGGACGTCGTCGACATGGAAATGCAGTACCTCTACCAGGAAGGGGACTTCTGGAATTTCATGGTGCAGGACAACTTCGAGCAGTACACCGCCGGCAAGTCCGCCGTGGGCGACCAAGCGCAGTGGCTCAAAGACGGGATTGTGTGCATCGTGACCCTTTGGAATGGCGAGCCACTGCTGGTGATGCCGCCGGCGCACATTGACCTGAAGGTTGTCGAGACCGACCCCGGTCTGCGCGGCGATACGGCGACGGGTGGCCAGAAGCCGGCGAAGCTCGAAACCGGTGCCGTGGTGCGCGTACCGCTGTTCATCAACGAAGGCGAAACTCTTCGTATCGACACGCGTAGCGGCGAGTACGTTTCGCGCGCGAAGCAGTAAGACTAAGACCCTGACGCGCCCGCCAATCTCACGCGCGGCGGGCGCGCCAAACTCCATCGCCCGCATAGATCAGCAACGCCAGCCAGATGAGCACGAAGCCGAGCGCCCGCGCGCCCTCGAACGGCTCGTGATACACGAAAATCCCCGACAGTAGCTGCAGGCTCGGCGCGATATAGAGCATGAGCCCGAGCGTCGAGTACGGGATCACGCGGGCTGCGAAGGCGAACAAAAACAACGGTACCGCCGTCATCGGACCGCATCCGACGAGTAATGCGTCGACGGCCAGGCTCGAATGACCTAACACGCCAGTGCCCATCGCCTCACACCAGATGAGATATCCCGACGCCAGTGGCATCAGCAGCAAAGTCTCGACAGCGAGCCCTTGCAGAGCCTCGACGTGCATGATCTTTCGCAAAAAACCGTAGAGCGAGAAGCTCAACGCGATAATGAGCGCGATCCAGGGTAGCACTCCCGTAGCCACGCTAACATAGACCACGGCCAACGCGGCTATACCGACGGACGTCCACTGCATGACGTTCAGTCGCTCGCGCAGAACAACAACACCTAACAGGACGTTGACGAGCGGACTGATGAAGTAGCCCAGGCTCGTCTCGACGACACGCCCGTGCCCTACTCCCCACACGTACGCCACCCAGTTGATGGTGATCAGCAACGCCGAGATCGCCAGTCGACCCACGAGCGCGCGGTCGCCGAACAACTTGCGCAAATTTCCGACATCCCCGCGCGCCACGAGCCAGATCAGACAGAGCACACACGCCCAGGCGACGCGATGAGCGATGATCTGCATCGACGGAACGTGGTAGATGGGCTTGAGGTAGAA
>JAQGOE010000182.1 GCA_028293725.1 Gammaproteobacteria bacterium
GGTTGTTGGAGCCGATGCCATCGCTGCTGCGGTTTACGCGCTTGTGCATCTCGTAAGCCGCGACCAGGTAGAGCCCGCCGGACTCGAACTTGAGGTCGGCGCTATACGCGTCGTCGTAGCCACCGTCATCGCAGCTCAGGAACAAGTTACCACTGCCAGGGCTGTTCGAACCCGCGCAATCCGACGATCCCAGCGGCGTGAGGTTGTTGTTCGGATCGATGTTCTGGCCGAAAGCGTAGGCAACATCAAAACTGAAGCCGTGCAGGTTGGGCGAACTGTACTGGACAACGTCGTCCGAGCGTGTACCAAACTCAACCCGGTTGTCGCCGCCCGTGTTGCCCATGATGGTGGAGTAGTTGCCCAGCCCGCCGCCGAAGGGGTTGAGCCGGTCCGTGGAAGTCTTGTAGGGCAGATACATCTCGCCGAACTTCAGTTTGCCCAGCGAATGCTGCTGGAAGCCGACAAAAGTGTCGCCCAGTCCAATCGCTCCCTGCACGGTGTTCGACGACTTGGTCCACGTATTTTGCAGGCCTGGGGCCGCCGACAGGCTGAACGCGGTGGAAACCTGGTAGATCAAGTCGAAGTCCGAAGTGCCTATTTGATGCGTGCCCCGATAGCCGAAATTCGAGCCGTTACTCGACATCGCCCCGAGCCAGCCGACCTTGCCGTAAGGGCCCGCCTTCGCCGGACCCGTGATCACGAACGGGCTTCCGGGCGCGCCGCTTGCGTAGCCATAGGGAAACGCCTCCAAGTTCCCCATGCCCTTAGTCGTGTAGTCGACCGAGAGATCGAGTGTGCCGAAGAATCCCTTCATGAATTTATCGAAGCGGGAGTCCGCGGAAGCTGCCTGCTGGGCCTTGGGAGTCGGTCCCGGCGTGGCCGCCGCGACGGGTGCCTGACTCTGGGCCTGGACGGCCGCCTGCTTTTGCGCCGCCTCCTGTTGTTCCTGTTTCTTTTGCAAGGCATCGAGTCGCTTGGCCATCTCCTGCATCTGTTGCTGGAGCGCACGGATCTCGTCGTCGTCGGAAGCACGACTGGTGACGGGAAGCGCCGCTAAAAACACGACGGCCATACACAGCGCGCAAAGCGCTTTGGCGCCAATCTTCATGAGAGTTCCCCCTTACCGACTGTTTACTGCCGAACGCTCACTCACTCCCTACGTATTCGACTCCTCCGTGATCGATAGAGCGCAGTCCTCTCACGCCGCCGGAATGAGCCCGGCACCGCGCGCCCAACGATATTTCGCTCCCAACACCGCCACCGGAATCTCCGTCGAGTAGGCATATGCCGGGATACCGTGCTGATACAGGTATTCCGCCGCCTCCTCGACCTCAACGTCACCCGCCAGCGAGGCCACCACGGGCTTCTCGATACCCTTGGCCCGCATTTCCGCCACAACCTCCGCCATGAGTCGTGCAAACACCATCGGCGGAGTGATGATCGTGTGCCAGTAACCCAGAATGAGCGCGTGAATGCGCGGATCCTCGAGACCGAGCCGCACCGTATTCTGATAAGTCGTCGGCGGCTCGCCCCCGGTGATGTCAACCGGATTGCCGGCCGCGCCGAACGGTGGAATGAATTTGCGGAACGCCGCGTCGAGATCCGGCGGCATCGCCATCAGTGACAAGCCGTTGTCCACGCAGGCATCCGAAAGCAACACTCCAGAGCCCCCGGCGCCCGTTATGATGACGACGTTATTCCCCTTCGGGGTCGGCAAAACGGGGATGCCGCGTGCAAACTCGAGCAGGTCGCGCAGAGTGTGCGCGCGTATGACGCCGGACTGCTTGAGCACGTCGTCATAGATTTTGTCGTTACCCGCAAGCGCACCGGTGTGGGAGCTGGCCGCCCGGGCGCCCATGTTGGTTCGACCCGCTTTGAGCATCACCACCGGCTTCTTCTTCGAGACCCGCTTGGCGACTTCCGCGAACGCGCGCCCGTCCTTCAGGTCCTCGCAGTGCTGGGCGATGATCTGGGTGTTGTCGTCCTGCTCGAAGAAGGCGAGCAGATCGTCCTCGTCGATATCCGACTTGTTGCCCAGGCCGACAATGGCCGAGACGCCCATCTTCGCAGAGCGCGAGAAGCCAATGATGGCCATGCCGATACCGCCGGACTGCGACGAGAGTGCGGCCTTGCCCTTGACGTCGTAGGCGGTGCAAAAGGTCGCGCACAGGTTCTTGGGAGTGTAGTAGAAGCCGTAGATGTTGGGCCCCATGAGCCGCACACCGTATTTGCGCCCGATCGAGACGAGTTCCTCCTGGCCCGCGACGTTGCCGGTCTCGGCGAAACCCGACGGAATCAACACCGCGCCTGGAATCTTCTTCTCCCCCACCTCGATGAGGGCCTGGGCGACGAATTTTGCGGGAATCGCGAACACGGCGACATCGATCTCGCCGGGCACGTCCTTGACACTCTTGTAGGCTTTTTTGCCCAGGATTTCGCTGGCGCTCGGATGAATCGGGTAAATGGCGCCCTGGTAGCCCCCGTTGATCAGGTTCTTCATGACCGAGTTGCCGATCTTGCCGTTTTCGGGTGAGGCGCCGATCACCGCAACCGCATCCGGCTTCATGATGCGGTTCATCTGCTTCACAACCAGATCCGGCTCGGGACGGTAGCGCGCCGGCGGGGGGGTGAAGTTTAGCACGACGCGTACATCGGCAGCCGTCGCGCCCCGCTCGCTCGCAAACACCGGGTTCAGATCGAGCTCGGCGATTTCCGGAAAGTCGGCAACCAGCGTGGACACCCGCTCTATCATGCTGGCGAGCGCGGCCCGGTCTACAGGTGGCGCGCCACGTACCCCGCGCAGAATCTCAGCAGCAGCGATGCTATCCAACATGGAGAACGCGTCCTGCTCCGAGGCCGGCGCGAGACGGAAAGTAATGTCCTTCAGCACCTCGACGAGAATGCCGCCCATCCCGAAGGCAACCAACTTGCCGAAGGCGGGGTCGGTGACGGCGCCGATGATGACTTCCTGGCCACCGGACAGCATCTGCTGCACCTGGACACCGAGAATTTCGGCTTGCGGATCGTACTTACGGGCGTTGTCGATGATGGTTGCATAGCCTCGTGCGGCGTCTTCCGCCGACTTGACGCCGACGAGAACACCGCCTGCCTCCGTCTTATGCAGAATCTGCGGCGAGACGATCTTCATGACGACCGGAAAGCCGATCCGTGCCGCAAGGGTCCCCGCGTCGGTTGCGTTCGTTGCCACGCCTTCACGCGGTATAACGATGCCGTAGGCCTCACACAGCCCTTTGGCTTCGGGCGCGGTCAGCGCCGTGCGTCCGGAAGAGCGGGCGTGATCGAGAATTCTACGAACGGAACTCTTGTCGTACGACATCGGTGAAACCTCCTGTGCAGCGCCCGGATCAGATCACTTTGCTGGAACGAAACCCCGCGATCTCCTGCGAGCCGAATCCGAGCTCCGCGAGGACTTCGTCGGTGTGCTCACCGAGCAGCGGCGAGCGCGTAACATCGGTGGCACTGTCACTGAGCTTGATAGGGTTTCCCACTGTCAGATACTTACCGCGCTTGGGATGATCCACCTCGACAATCGTTCCGGTCGCGCGCAGCGACGGCTCCGCGGCGAGCTCCTGCATGGAAAGGATCGGGCCGCACGGAATATCGTGTTGATTCAACAGCTCCATGGCTTCGAACTTCGTCTTCGTCTGCGTCCACGCCTCGATCGCAGCGAAGACTTCCTTCAATCGGGGCAGACGTGCGTCCGGAGTTGCGTAGTCGGGATCGGTGATCCAGCCCTCCTTGCCGATGACCTTGCAGATCTCCTTCCACACCGGCGCCTGGGCGATGAAATAGAGATAGGCGTTTGGATCGCTCTCCCATCCTTTGCATTTGACGATGGAGCCCGGCTGCCCGCCTCCCGAGGCGTTGGCGGCACGCGGCACCGACTCGCCGAATTTTCCGTGCGGATATTGCGGGTACTCCTTCATGACTCCGGTCCGGGCCAACCTCTGTTGGTCTCTCAGCTTTACGCGGCACAAGTTGAGCACGCCATCCTGCATCGCAGCGAGTACCTTCTGCCCACGACCCGTAGTCTTACGCTGATAGAGTGCCGCGACGATACCCAACGCGAGGTGCAGACCCGTACCGCTATCGCCGATTTGCGCACCCGTAACGAGCGGCGGGCCATCGTCGAACCCGGTAGTCGAAGCGGCCCCACCTGCGCACTGGGCCACATTCTCGTAAACCTTACAGTCCTCGTAGGGCCCCGGCCCGAAGCCCTTCACGGACGCTACAATCATCTGCGGATTGAGCTGTTGGATCCGCTCCCAGGTGAAGCCCATGCGGTCGAGCGCGCCCGGCGCGAAATTCTCGACGAGCACATCGCAGCGCTTGACCAGCTTCTCGAGAATCTTCTTGCCCGCCTCGCTCTTGGTATCCAGCGTGATCGACCGCTTGTTATGGTTGAGCATCGTGAAATAGAGACTGTCGACATCGGGAATGTCACGCAGCTGCTCCCGTGTGACGTCCCCCGCACCCGCCCGCTCGACCTTGATCACGTCGGCGCCTAACCAAGCCAGCAACTGAGTACAGGTCGGGCCCGACTGCACGTGTGTGAAATCGAGGATCCGCACTCCGTCTAATGCTTTACCCATGCATCTCTCCGCAACTCTTTACTTGTACATCGTCTGGTTCTTGGTACCGGGAGCGTATTCGCGTGGATCCACCCAGATGTTGATCACCGCCGACTTGCGCAGGCGTTGTACCGACTCGCGCGCCCGCTGCAACGCCGGTGCGATCTGCGCGGGATCGCGTACCTCCTCACCGTAGCCGCCCAACATCTCCGCGAATTTTCCAAACGGCACATCCCCCAGCAGATTGCCGACGCTGCCGCGCTGTTCGCCGTATTTGGCCAACTGGCCGTAGCGGATCTGGTTCATGGCGGAGTTGTTGCCGATGACGGCGATGTAGGGCACGCCGAAGCGGTTGGCGGTCTCCATGTCGAACGCCGTCATTCCGAAGGAGCCGTCGCCGTAGTAACAGAGCACTTCCTTGTTTGGGTGGGCGAGGCCAGCGGCGATGGCGAAGCCCGTGCCGACACCGAGCGAGCCCAGAGCGCCCGGATCCATCCATTGACCCGGACGTCGCGGACGTACCGCCTGCGCGGAGATCGTCACGACATCGCCGCCATCACCGATATAGATGGTGTTGTCGGCCAGGAACTCATTCAGCTCGTAGGCGACCCGGTACGGGTGGATCGGCGTATTGTTGGATTTGAACAGTGGCATCAGCTTCTCGCCGGCCGCTTCCTCCGCCGCGCTGAGCTTTTTCATCCACTGCTGGCGCGCCTGGCGCTTGTCCTGTTTGAGACGGCCGGAGGCCGCTTGCAGGACGGCACCCAGAATGGCGCCCGGATCCCCGACCAGGCCCAGATCGATGTCGCGATTCTTGCCCACGGTCCGGTAGTCCATGTCAATCTGCACGAGCGTGAGCTTCGTGCTGATGCGCTTCCCGTAACCCATACGGAAATCGAAGGGCGTACCCACGATAACAATGACATCGGCATCGCCGAAGGCATTCCCGCGAGTCCGATCGAAGTGATGCGGGTCGCCGGGCGGCAGCAGCCCACGACTGCCACCGTTGAAATAGCCGGGTATGTCGAGGCCGCGCAGGAGCGCTATGGCCTCCTCATGGCCGCGCGCCGACCAGACCTGCTGGCCGTACAGGATTGCGGGACGCTCCGAGTTGACGAGAATGTCGGCGAGTTTCTCGATATCGCGGGGGTCGCCGATCGAGCGGGTCGAGGCGCGGTAGTGACCCGGCTTCGGGATCACGGCCTTGGTCAGATCCACTTCGCGGTCGAGGATGTCGCGTGGAATCTCGAGGTAGACCGGCCCAGGCGCGCCGTTGAAAGCCTCTCGCGCGGCCATCGACACCATGTCAGCTACCCGCTCGGTGCTCGGCACCGTGGCCGCGAACTTCGTGATCGGCGTCATCAGGTCGACGTGCGGCAGATCCTGGAGTGAGCCCATCTTGTGTTGTGTCAGGGCACCCTGGCCGCCGATGTGCAGAATCGCGCTTTCCGACCTGAAGGCAGTGGCGATGCCGGTCACGGCGTTGGTGCAGCCAGGGCCTGCGGTCGTCACGACACAACCGAGTTTTCCCGTCTGGCGCGCGTATCCGTCAGCAGCATGCGCGGCAACTTGCTCGTGGCGCACGTCAATGATGCGAATGCCCTCGTCGACGCAACCATCATATATGTCGATGATGTGGCCGCCGCAGAGGGTGAAGATGGTATCGACGCCTTCGTTCTTCAGCGCCTTGGCGACCAAATGACCGCCGGAGACGACCCCCGCGTCCCGGCTCTTCCGCTGCAGGGTGTCCTCGGCTGTCGAGCGCTTCGTCTGAATCGATGTTGGTTCTACGGTAGCCATCTGGCCTCCAAATTCGTGAATTACGTGGTGCGCGTGCCGCCGACGCCACCGACCGACACCCGCTCCGCGGGGGGACCGGCAGCAAAGTGGCGCGCGCGCATGGGTTTCAAGACCACGAGCGCCAGGAAAGCCGCGATCAAATTGAAGGTCATCGCAAGCGTGAACACGGGGCCCCAGCCGTGGACTTTTGCGATGCCGGCCGCGACGGGGACGAGCAGCGCGCCCGCACCTTTGGCGGTGTAGAGCATGCCGGCATTCGCAGCGGCAAACCTGGAGCCAAAAGTATCGCCAGTGGTTGCTGGGAAGAGACTGAATATCTCGCCGTAAACGCCGAAGTAGAGTGCCGTGACCAACACAAACACAACCGGGTTCGTGCCGGATTGGCTGAGTGTGAACAGCGCCAGGGCGCCCAGGACGAATGCCAGGGCCATGGTGTACTCGCGGCCTATCTGGTCCGAGAGCCAACCAAAGAACGGCCGTCCGACGCCGTCAAAGATCCGGTTGAGCGACAACGCGAACACCAGGCAGGGCATCGTGAAGCCAAACAACTCGACCGGGATCTTTTCGATCTTGAAGTCCTTGGCAATGGGGGCCATCGAGGCGGCCATCGTGAGGCCGCCCGCGGCGATCAGCAGGAACATCACGTACATCACGTAGAACACCGGGCTGCGCAGCACCTCGCTTGGCTTGTAGCCGTACGCGGTCTGATTCGGCCTCACTTTGGCTGCGATCAACGCCGGGGGAGCGACCAGCATGCCCCAGGCCATCACGAACACAATGGCGCCCTGGAGCAGTCCGAAGAACAGAAACGCCTGCTCGTAGCCCGATGAGTTGATCATTTTCGAGATCGGCACGATGGTGATCGCAGCTCCCGCGCCGAAGCCCGAAGCGGTAATGCCGGCGGCGAGACCGCGTCGGCCGGGGAACCACTTGAGTGCGTTACCGACGCACGTGCCGTAGACACAGCCGGTACCGATGCCGCCGATGGCAGCGGCGAAGTACAGGACCGGAAGCGAGCTCGCGCCGGAATTGGTAACCCACGCAATCGCAACGAGCACAGCGCCCCCGAGGACGACCCAGCGCGGCCCGAAGCGGTCGACGAGGTAGCCCTCGACTGGAACGAGCCAGGTCTCGATGAGAACGAAGAGCGTGAAGGCCACCTGAATGGCCGGGCGGCCCCAGTGGAATTTCGCGTCGATCGGGTTGACGAACAGTGTCCAGCCGTACTGGAGGTTCGCAACGCAAGCCATGCAGATGACGCCGATAATCAACTGCGTCCACGGATTGGCCAGCAGTGATGGCGCGGGAGTTACCGGATTGGAATTCGTGTTCATCTCATCCCCCTCTTCGCCTGTCCCGACCGGGCGATTCGCGCCGCGGCTCGTTCAACACCTAACTGATTGCGATCGGAAAAGTAGTCGCTGTCAGCTCGGTGCCGGGGGAGGAGCGGTGCTGGGGGGAGAGACGGGACCGACGGTCAAGGGGCTGATGGCTTGCGCAGGCATCCGGGTCGCAAGGAGCACGCGTGGCCTGCAAAGCCATCCGGACGAAGGGTCGCGGAAGATACCGACGCGCGCGCACTCGCTCACGTATATGCCCCCTAACTGGCCGGGCTCCGGGAGCCGATGGCCGCTATCTACGCAGTACTCACGTCAGTCCATGCTCGACGTGTGGTATATCATATATATTGATTTTTTTTCTTGTCAACCTATAGAAAATTTCATCTGAGTGTCGAGGGGTTGCTTTGGCCCTCCATCGGGGACCGCGGCGATGCACTCCAGACAGAGTTAGGTCGTCATTTATTCTTTGTAATTCAAAGTATTAGATAGAGCCGAGCGCATCATTGCCAGGACCGTTCCGTATTCGAAGCACCCCGGGAATCGGAAATCGCTATGTGAATCCGGACACTGCGGAACGGGGACAATTACGTTAACCTTATATATCTGATGCAACAACGGGTTCCCCCAAGGCAATTTCGATGCAAGTCTTTGGCTTAATGGTCTTTACTCTTATTGGCATGGCCCTGGTGGCAGGCGTTTCGGTGGCGCTCTACGCAGCTCTGCCTCAGTCGTTACTGGAGTTCGCTGAGCTTCATGGTCGCTTCCGTGGCCTGCAGCGGGACGTGCCGCTCCCGGACGCTACCCCCATGGACTCGATGCCCGAGGGTGCTCTGACGAGACAGGCTGCCTGAGCAGCCAGGCCGCGATGGTTGGAAGAACACGGCGAGAGGTGTGATGAGTACTACGGCAAGAGCCCTCCAGCGAGCAGCGGCCTCAGCGCCCCTCACACTGGCACCGCTGAATGCAACGAGTCTGCGCGATCAGGCCTACGCCCTTCTGAAATCCGCGATTGCGGATACAGACATCTACAACCCCAGTCAGGAGTTGCGACTCGACGAGCGACAGCTTACGAAGGCGCTCGGAGTGAGCCGTACGCCGATTCGCGAAGCGTTGTCGCTTCTCGAGCAGGAAGGGTTCATCCGTACGATTCCGCGCCGTGGCATCTACATCATTCGCAAGTCGAAGCGCGAAATCATCGAAATGATCCAGATGTGGGCCGCGTTGGAATCGATGGCCGCGCGGCTTGCGACGCTGCATGCGCCTGATTCGGAAATCGCCAAGCTGCGGCATCTGTTCGATGAGTTCCGCAATTCGCCGCCCTCCGAGCATCTGGATGAGTATTCCGACGCCAACATCGCGTTCCACACGGAAGTAATCCGCCTCGGCGGGTCGCAGATGATCGTGGATGCCACCCGCAATCTATTGCTCCATGTTCGAGCGATCCGACGCGCGACCATAACCCAAAGTGACCGAGCTTCGCGCTCGATCATCGATCACCTGAAGATCATCGAAGCCCTCGAGAAGCGGGACACGGAGTTGGCGGAGCGGCTGGCTCGTCAGCACACGCTCGACCTTGCTACTCACGTCGATCGCTACTGCGACTTTCTCGGCTAGCATCCGAATCTCAGCGAGCGCCGCGTCCCCACTCACCGATGGTGGGGAATACAACGTCGTGCTCTGACTCGCGCAAATACTCTTCGCGGCGACTGACCGCGACAGATCCCTCGAGCGCACGAGGCGCCACGATCTGCACGCTGGCGCGGACGTCGGGATCGGCAAGCGCCATTTCCAACGCCTCACGGTCGACGAGCACTGGCATGCCGGCGGTGATGCGCAGGTAGATACGCCCGGTCGCCTGCTCGGCAAAGACGACCTCGCGAAATCCCTCGATGCACCTCTTTAGAAATCTCACATTGTGCTCGGGCGCCAGCAGGCGAGGATCCGGGTACAGTGACTGAGGATTCGCCGCATCGACATTCACTCGCCCGTAGCGCTCGATGTTGAGAATACCCGTGACATCCAACACATGGAATCTGTCGTTGTAACCGAAGGCCACCGTGCGGGGAAGGTCGCCGAGAAGCACGCTGTTGTCCAGAAACTCGAAATGAATGCGTTTGTCGTTGCGGCGAACCCAGGTGAAGAACACGTTGGGCATGCCGGTGTAGGCCTCGACGCTGTGAGCCAGTGTGTCGTCCACCGCCTTATAGCGGCCCACCTCGAGTCCTCGTTTCCAGGCACGCTCGACCAACAGCTCGGGCGGAGTGATCATGAAGAACAGGTGGAGGGAATGGCCGAAGCGGGTCAACAGGTTGCTGCCCGCCTCGTCCGAGTCGGCGGCGAAGCTGTCAAATCGGAACCGGTCGATCAACAGGTGGGACATCTCCCCGCGCTGGTGTTTGCCCGCCATGTAGCGGTCGAGCTTTTGATCGACAATCTGCAGTTCCTCCGAGGTCAGGGCACCGGCGTACTTGTAGGCACTCCCCAGCGAGCCATAATCGAGCAGCTGCTTGCGCCAGATGTCCGGGCTGATGAGCGCGAAATCGCTCCAGCGCACGCCGAGGGCTCCCGCGAGCCGCTTTTGCAGCGGCCGCAATGTGCTCTTTCCCGAAGCGGATGGCCCCTTGGTGTTGATGACGATGGGCCGCTCCTGCCGCGGCAACAACTCATAACCCTCCTCCCGAGCCGCGTGCCGGAGAATGGAATCGAGGCTTTGCCCGATCACTTCGCTCCCATGGATATTGCAGGCCATGTCGGTCGCGAGTGAGCCAATCACCGCGCGCGTACCCCAGGCGTGCCCCTGCACCGAGAACAGTGCCGACATGACACGTGCGAGGCATCGGTAACTCACACTGTGAATAGCTTCTTTCGCAGCGCCGGCTCGGCGCTCGCATTCGGCAATCTCCGCAAGACCCCAGCCACCCTGGCTTGCGCAGACCTGGCGCACTTCGCGACGACCAGTGAGGCGTGCCGCCCATCTCAACATCGATGACTGTGTCGGAGCCGCCACCATAGTCACCGCGCCAGCCATGACATCGGAAAGCGCGGCATCGATGGATGATGCCAATTGCCGGCGGATTGTTGCAAAAGCCGCGGTAATGTCCGCCATCCGTGGATCGAGATAACCTGCCAGGAGCCGCCGCGTCATCTCGCGAAAATTGATGCCGAGGTCTTCAATCCGCGATCCGTCCGGCACCGACAAGTCGGCGGTGACGCGCACCAGGACTTCATGCAGGACCAGTCTTTGGGGTCGAAACGCGACGAGATCTCCGAGCGCGAACCCGGTCAGCGTCTGCAGCTCGATCGCACTCGCAACCGGAGTAAACACGTTCTCCGGGCGGAAGATCGTGCATAGCGCCCGCAGCTCCACCGGCAACTGCGACTGGATGCCAGGGTTCCAGGGGCCGGATTCTTCGGCGGGTATATCCGTAACCATCGAAGCCGTTGTCCACCAACTCCGGGCGGAAAGCAAGACGGGCGGCGGACCGATGCCATCCCGGAGGCCAGTGAATCCCATAGCGCCTCGGGCCAGAAATACGGCAAACTACCCAAGATCGTCGGCCCTTTACCGGATGTTCAAGCGATGTTGAGACTTCCCACGCGGGCGTTGGGCCCTTTCACGGTCTCGAGCCTCGGGCTCGGTTGTATGAACCTGAACCATGCGTATGGCGCGCCCCCTACCGCGGAAGTCAGTGCACAGCTTCTGTTGCATGCCCTGGAGCGCGGCGTAACACTGTTCGATACGGCGCCCCTTTACGGCGGTGGAGAGAATGAGAAGCTCCTGGGCAATACGTTAGCCCCGCATCGCTCCAACTTCACCCTGGCCAGCAAGGCGGGGCTGTACATCCTGAATGGCAAGCGCGTGATCGACGGCCGGCCAGAAACCATCAGGGAGCAGATGGATCTGAGTTTGGGTCGTCTGCAAACCGACTGCGTGGATCTTCTTTATCTGCATCGTTGGGATAAGAAGGTCCCCATCGAGGACAGCGTCGGTGCGATGGGAGAGTTGGTGCGCGCGGGCAAAGCGCGCGCACTGGGGTTATCGGAGGTTTCCGCGGAAAGCGTCATGCGGGCGCACGCTGTGCACCCGATTTCGGCCGTGCAAACAGAATACTCGCTGTGGACCCGTAACGCTGAGCTCGGGGTGCTCGAGGCTTGCCGGAAAATTGGTGCTACTTTTGTTGCCTTCAGCCCGCTCGCACGCGGCTGGCTCACGAATACCCTGCAGCTGAGCGACCTCGGGACCGCCGACATCCGCAGAGGCATGCCCCGCTTCAAGAGTGAAAACTTCGTACAGAATCGAACGGTGCTGGAAGAGTTCGTGCGCCTGGGGGGCGCAGTCGGTTGTACCCCAGGGCAACTCGCGCTGGCGTGGCTGTTGAATCGGGCTCCGCACATCGTGCCCATTCCCGGGACTCGGAGCGTGGCTCATTTCGACGAGAACCTGGGGGCGATCGGGGTCCAACTGGATAGCGACGTCCTCGAGCGGCTGGATCGGCTCTTCGAGGTCGGGAAGATTGCCGGCGATCGATATCCTCCGGCGACGCAAGCGGAGATCGATACCGAAGAGTTTGCGTGAGGGCATAGGCCACTCCCCTACCACGGCAACTTCATAGGAGGCGGAATCGCTTATACTTTCGCTATATACACTGGAATATAGCGAAAGATTTCCAATGAAAATCGACTCTGCCCGTTCCGCCTCTACTCTTTTCACCGCGCTTCTTACCGTCGCCGCAGCACTCCCAGTAGCCGCTGCAGACGACACCACACTCGACAAGGTCACGATTGTCGGTAATCACACGGCGGATTACCGAACCGAGGACGTCCAGGTCGGTCCCCTGGGACCCCGGCCTGTAATGGATCTGCCTTACTCCATTGATGTCGTGCCCGACCGCCTGAGTATCGTGCAGCAACTGAAGAGTGTACGGGACGTGTTCCGCTACCTGCCCTCCGTGCAGGGAGAAAACATCCGCCCGCAGACGCGCGGCCTGCAGGCGGGAGTCGTGCAGAACACGCTCATCGACGGCATGAATATCGCCGCCACGACCGACTACCCGGTGGAACAGTTCGATCGCATCGAAGTCCTGAATGGCCTTGCCGGCGCCATCTTCGGGCCGGCAAGTCCGGCTGGCACCTTCAACTACGTTCTGAAACGGCCGACACCCGAGCCCTATAGAAGCGTCACCCTGGGCTATGCGACACAAAGCTCCGCGCTCGCAGTCGTTGATGTCGGTGACTCTCTGGGGGACACCGTTGGCGAGGGTAAACGCTTCGGTTATAGATTGAATGCGGTCGCCGACCGGGGCGAAGGTTACGTGCAATTCAGCCGCCTGGAGCGAACGTTGCTCAGTCTCGCGCTCGACTTCAGGTTGACGCAGGACACTCGAGTCGAGCTCGACGGCAGCCGCTACCACTACGTCGACCTGGGTTACCCCGGCACGTTCGCGGTCGCCAGCAATGTTCGCTTTCCGAGCGCTCCCGATCCTAAAGAGGTCGGTCTCGGTCAACCCTATGGCGGCGATGATAACGTCACCAAAACCTGGAGCGGACGTCTGATCCACGACTTTGGCGCCGACTGGCATGCAACGGCCGGCATTCTGCAGCAGGACAGCGATCGCGCCTCGACGGTTCCGACCAACCTCCTGACAAACAACACCGGCGCCTACACGACCACGGCCGCGACCACCACGTTCAGTCTCGACCGCCTCGTCAGCAACCGCTTCGCGCTCGACGGACACCTCGCCACCGGGCCATTCACGCACGACCTGCTGCTCGCCAACACCGGCTTCAATTGGGTGCGTTACTCGCCGTATCAGACCGGTGCGATCACACTTGGCAAAGGCAATCTCGCCGCTCCGGTTATCTTTCCCGAGCCCGTGTTTCCCGATTTCCAGTCTCGCTACAAGGCGCTCGTCACCCGTCAGCAATCGGTGATGTTAGGCGACACGGTCGGGTGGGGCGAGCAGTGGTCGCTCGGCGTCATCGAGAGCGAGAGCTGGATCAAGGTTCGCAACCTGAACAGGACCGGCGCGGCCATCAGCCGTTATGACGACAGCGGCATCAGCTCCAACGCGACCCTGTCTTATAAGCCGCAGACGCACATGACGGTGTACGTCTCGTATGCAGACAGTCTGCAACAAGGAGATATCGCACCCCAGGGCCCGCTCAATGCGGGGGTAGCGCTTGCGCCTTACCGGAGCAAGCAGGAGGAAATGGGCTACAAGGTAGAACTCGGACGCCTGGAACTGATGGCGGACGTCTTCCGCATCCGGCGTCCCTATGCCGTCATCGCCGCGAATGTCTTCCAGGTGCAGGGGCAGCAGGTCAATGACGGGATAGAGCTGTCTGCCCGCGGAGCGGTGACCGACGACCTCGCGATCTTTGGCGGCGTAACCTACCTCGATCCCACCGTAACGCACACCGGGGTTGCCACTACTGATGACAAACAGGTTCTCGGTTTGTCCAAGCTCGTTGGCAGTCTGTTGCTCGACTATCGTATCCCAATGCTGCCGGGTCTTGCGGCCAGTTTGCATGTCACCCACGACTCGAGCCGTTATGGGGACAATGCCAACACCTACCGTGTCGCAGGCTATACGACTACGGATATCGGCGTGCGCTATCTCACTCGCTTGTGGAATACGGCCGTCACGTGGAATCTCGCGGTCGACAACATTACCAACAGACACTACTGGGCCCTTATCACTCCGGCGGGGCAGAATGGCTACACTGGCCTTGGCAACGGTAACGGTACGTTAGGTGCACCGCGGATGGTGCATGCGGATATGCAAGTGGAGTTTTGATACATGACACGTTTCCTGAGGATTATATGGGCCATCGTTGCGGCAGGGACGCTTACGGGCGCAAGCGCCGCTGACACATCGGAGGCGCCACTCGAGGTTTTCGCGGCCGGCAGTCTGACGGGCGCCATGACGGCCATCATCAAGCTCTACCACGAGAAAACCGGCGTCCAAGTTCAGGCGGAGTTTGGCCCCGCAGGATTGCTGCGCGAGCAGATCGAGGGCGGAGCACGACCGGACATCTTCGCGTCGGCCAACATGGCGCATCCTCAGGCGTTGGCCGACAAGGGCCTGGCCACTATTCCGACGGTCATGGCACGCAACCGAATCTGCGCCAAAGCGCTACCCAGCTTCGGACTCACGACGGCCAATGTGTTCGACCGCATGCTCGATCCGAAGATGGTCGGTATCGGCACGTCGACCCCCAAGGCCGACCCCGGTGGCGACTACGCCTGGATGGTATTCGCCAGAGCGCAGCAGGCTCGTCCGGGCGCCGGAAAAATCCTCGAAGCCAAGGCCCGGCAACTGGTGGGCGGCAAGAACAATCCGCCGGTTCCGGCCGGCCAGGACGCCATGGCGTACTTTTTCGCGCAGCACCAGATCGACATCTCGCTCGGCTACTGCAGCTCTCGCAACACCATGCCAGATCCAAACTTCACCACCGTGGAACTGCCTCCGGAGCTGGCAGTCAATGCTGACTACGGCCTGTCGGTGCTGGGGCATCGCGAGGCGGCGTTGCGGTTTGCTCTATTCGTAATGAGTCCCGAAGCGCAGCATCTCATTGGGCTGTATGGCTTCACTCCAGTGGCGCAGTCCAAGGCTGCATTTTGAGAATCCATCATCCAACCGGAGATCATCATGCCCATCCACGACGGGGGTTGCCTGTGCGGAAAAGTCCGATTTCGGGTGACAGCGGCGGCCCTGGACTGCGGTTATTGTCACTGCCGGATGTGTCAGCGTAATTCCGGCGCGCCGGTTGTCGCATGGACTACCTTTCCGTCGACGGGCTTCGCCTGGACCGCTGGAAATGCTGCCGAGTATCCCTCCTCCGCTCATGCTACAAGGTGTTTTTGCGCATCTTGCGGTAGTTACCTGGTGTTCTCCAGCACAAAATCGCCCGAGGAGATCAGTGTGAATACGGCTTCGTTCGACACTCCGGAAGTTTTTCCGCCCCGCAAGCACATCTTCGTGGAAAGCCGGATTCCGTGGTTTCATACAGCGGACGAACTGCCCGAGAATGTTGGTTACGGAGCCGGGTGAGGCGGCCGGAGCGCGTAACGGATAATGCAACACGGGGCCCCCATCACTGCTTTGACCAAGGTTGTCCGGTAGGCAGCCAACTCCGCCGCCGTCCGGGATCATTTTTTGCTGCGACTCCAACCTGGGCTTCGCCACCGCAGGGGGGTTATTCGGTTTGGCCAGTGAAAAACGACTTCCCATATAGATGAGTCGAATGGCAATTCCGTCACCTGGAGTGCTCCTGATCGGGCCGTACGACCCGCATTGCGGGGAATACACCTTTCTTGCACCCCCGCTGGGCGTCTGGCGTTTGGCGGGTGTCCTCGAAGCCGCAGGCGTACGCACCAAGGTCTTCGATCCGAACTGCTGCGCAGGACCGCCGCAGCGCGCGTTGGAACGAGAGGTGCTGCGCGGCGACTGGGATGTCATCGGTGTTTCCACGACGGGGATGACCCTTAAGTTCGATCTCGAGCTGGCCCATCTCGTGCGCCGATTTGCACCCGACGCCATGATTGTCGCCGGCGGTATGGAGGCGACGTTTCGCCCGGAAATCGTGTTCGAGCTCGGGCCATTTGATCTCATCGTGCTCGGAGAAGGCGAGCGACCGATGCTCGAGATTGCGAGGCGACTGCGTGCCGGCGAATCGATGGGTGGCATCGCCGGGACTGCCGAGCACAGGCCGGATGGGACGCTCCTGAGGCTCCCGCAGCGTGCTCTCGATCATGCGGAGCTGCGCAGCGCGATCCGCAGCACGCCTTACGAAAAGATGCCCTACAGCGACTACTGGGATCGGCTCGAGCGCGCCTACCGTGTCGGCGCTCTGCCGAGCAAGGCTGCCCGCGAGGCACAGCTCGCCGAGATCCGCTCTGTCCGTCTGATCACACTCAACTACTGCCCGATGGGCTGCAGCTTCTGTTCCTCCACGAACTTCCTGCACGAAGCGCAAGGCAGCGTGGCGGCCCTTGCGCGCCTCGAAGCGGACGAATGTATGAGCATGATCACACGTATCGTGGCCACGCACCCGCGAGTGCGCACGATCATTTTTCAGGACGACATATTCGTATTTACAAAGGATCGGCGCATTTTGCCCCTGTGCGCGGCGATCGAAGCGGCGAAGCAAAGTGGCGCGATTCCGCGGCAGCTGCAATTCATCAGCACAAACCGCATCGATGCCATGTCATTCGAGCGCCTGTCTGCCATGCGCCGTGCCGGATTTCGGGTGCTGGGCTTCGGCATCGAGAATTTCTCGAAGAACACACTCAGCGAGTTCAACAAGGCGCAGATCCATCGCCACATCGAACCGATGTTGACCACGGCACTCGATCAAGGCATCACGCCATTTCTCGATCTCATTCTGACTTCACCGCGCAGCACCATGCAGGACCTCGCCGAGACCCTGCGCGAAGCCCATCGTTGGCTGCAGCGCGGCTGCGAGATTGGAATGTATCCCTACGTGATTCCGTTTTCCGGTGCCGCGCTGGCGCGCGACCCCGAGTTGAGTGCACACACGGTGTACGCGGAGCGTCACGTCGCAGGAACAGATGTCACTTGGAAGCAGCCCGTCAAGATTTTGCCCATAGATCCCACGGTGCGGGCGGCGATACTGCAGATCGAGCAGGACTTCGACGCGGCATTAATCTCCCTTCAGCAGCAGGTGGCTCATCTGCCGTCGCGTGTGCGCTCGCTTGTCTGGATCCTGTGCTCGTTGCCTGTCATGGCCAGGGCGGGATTTCCGATCGCGGATGAAACCGATGTGCGCGCGGAGTTGGAGGGGCGGCTCCCGCAGGCACGGAGGGCGTCGGCGCAAGCCGCCGTCGCCAACGCGTGAAAGACAACCGAACCTGGACCCTGTTTGCGCCCGCAGCCGCCTGTGCACTGCTGGCCGGCTGGATTGCCCTGTCCGGCGCAAATGTTCGAGCCCCGAGCTTCTCTGTCCTGATGCTTCTACTCGCCAACTTCATCGTGTACACGGACGGAATCGATTATCTCCTGCGGCGGTACGCGCATCGGCGGCACACGGCCACGGCCGCAGGAATGGAGGGTGGGCGCAATCTGTCAATCGATCTTGGCGCCGTGCTACCGGCGGTTCCCAGTCGTCTCGACGCCATCCGGCCATACGCAATCGTTGCTTCGGTTTTCAATCTCGAAGACAAACTCGACGACTTCACGCAAGTGTTCGAGCCCTATCGCGAACGAGTATGGCTCATCAGCGACGGCTCCACGGACAACACCGTCACGCGTCTGCACCAGGCGGGCTGGCGCTGCTTCGATGAACGGGTCAATCGGCGGAAACCCGGTGCGCTCCGCTGCCTCCTCGCGCGGCTCCCGGCGCACATCGAGACCGTGATGGTCATCGATCCGGACGTCAGGATCCGCGGGAGAAACGAAGGGAGTGACGTCGATCTCGAGCGCTATATCCGCGATTTTCAGCAGTCGGGAGCTGCCGCAGTCTGCCCGCGCATCATGATCGAGCCGGATGGATTTCTGGGCAGATTCCAAGCGTTTGAGTATGCGCTGGGATTCCGAATCGGGCGCGAGAGTCTGGCCGACTACAACGTCACCTCCGGTGTCGCATTCTATCGCCGTGACGCGCTCGCGCGTGCCCTCGACGAGCACTCTCTCTCCGTTTACGCAGAAGATCTCGAGAACGCCGTGATTCTACTGAGCCAGGGAGAGCGCATCTATTACGACGGTCGACTGTTGATCGGCACCGAGGGCCCCGGCACGTGGCGACGCTGGTTCTCGCAACGGGTCGGCTGGTACTACGGGCTCATCAAGGTCTACACCGAGCGTTTCCGTCAGATCCGGCGGATCAGCCGGCGGGCTCCGTTCGCTACCTACCAGTACATCATCTATCTGGGAGTGATGTCGCTAGCGTTCCATGTGTTCAAGATCGTGAGCGTCGTGCTGCTCTTGATCAGCCTCACCGCGACGCTGGACAGCTTGTTCGCGGTCGGCTGGATACCTCGGGTGGCCTCCACCAACCCGGTGTACTTTGTCTCGGCGATCGGTAGCTATCTGCTTCTTTCCGTCGTCGCGCAGTTGACGCTCATTCCCAAAGCGGAGCGCACCTACACAGCCCCAATCGTTCCTTTGTATCTGCTTTATTCCATGCTGCACGTCGTGCCGATGACGGTGGGCTTCGGCAACTGGATCGCACTCAAATTGTGGGGCCGCCGACTCTATCGGGATCACTACGAGCCCGGCGAGCCCGCGCGATCCCCGCCAGACGCCGGAGCCATTCGATGATCCTGAACGCAATTCCCACACCGGAATCCTACCGGCCCGCCACCTACTGGGAGGATCGCGCCCGCCGCTTCGCCGCCGAAGGAGATGGCCTCGCCGCGGTGTGCTCCTATGGAATGCCCGGATTCTACAACCGGATGATCCACTTCAGTCAGCGGCTCGCGCTGCAGCCATGGTTTGAAGTCAGGCCCGGAACTCGGGTCCTGGATGTCGGCTGCGGTGTGGGACGCTGGAGCCGGCTACTCGCTTCGCGTGGCGCTTTCGTCACAGGCGTCGATCTCAGCCCCACCATGATCGAGCAGTCGACGCAGCGCGCTGCTGAGGCGGGACTTTCGAACCGCTGCCGATTTCTCGTTCAGGACTCGACCGAGCTCGATGCCGGCGCTCCGTTCGATCTCGTGCTGGGCGTCACAGTGCTTCAGCATATCCTCGACCCCCTCGCCTTGCGTGCGGCGGTCGAGCGAATGGCTGATCACCTTGCAAGCACGGGCCGGATGATCCTGTTGGAAGCGGCACCCACGTGCACTGCCACCAGGTGTGACACGACAGTGTTCAGAGCGCGCCGGCGAGGTGAGTATCTGCAACTGTTCTCCGAGTGTGGACTTCGGATCCACAGGATTACCGGCGTAGATCCGGCGCCATTCAAAACGTGGTTGCTGCCCCATCTGCGCAAAGTGCCGCGAGCGGTCTCTGTCGCCGCGCTCGCGTGTGCAACCGCGCTGTCGGTGCCGGTCGACACGTTGTTCGGCCGGCTGGCCGTCGAGCATTCGTGGCACGCGGTCTTCGTTCTCGGGCGGGCCTGAGGAGATCATCATGCGCATCAGTCATCGAACAGTGCTGGGCCTCGGTGCGCTCTTGCTGCTCGGCGCATTCGTGTTCCTCGCCAGATCGTACAAACACACTCGCGCGGAGCCTGTCGGCGAATCGGAAGGAAGCGTGTCGGTGGCCGTGACCAGCGGCGCTGACCGCGGCCCTGGAAGTTTGCGTGAGGCACTATTCATTGCCGCCGGGGCTCGCGGCAGCGCCACCATTTTGATACGAGTCGACCACATCGCCGTCGAAACCGCGCTGCCGCCATTCGTAAATGCCCATGGCGTGACCCTCAGCGCCCAGGCGCCCGGCACGACGATCGACGCACATGCGCTCGCGGGCGGAGCGGTCTTTGATGTCGCCGGCGTGAATACCTCCATCACGGGTGTGACGATTCGCAATTGCCCCGATGCCGCCGTGCTGCTGCGCGCCGGGCGATTCCGGCTCATGTCGACCACCATCGAGAGCTGCGATGTCGGAATTGACATCGCCGAGAACGCCAGCGATTTCCTGCTGGAACGCAATCGGTTCATCAGGAACCGGATTGGGATTCGTTTCGCGGCGACGAACCACAACGCAACTCTTGCACGCAACGAGTTCACGGAGAATGCGGACGGCGGTGTGTGGGCGGTGCGTAGTGCGCTCGACCTGCAAAAGGACGCGCCCATCAGCGTGCGTTCCAACAAGTTCGACGGAGACCGCGCGGGCATTGTTGCGGGCAACGTGTCGCTGCTCATCGAAGACAACGACCTGGACCGGTCGCGCGAGGCCGCCATTCATCTTGTCGGCGCAGGCGTAGTGGTTCGCGGCAATCGCATACGCGATGGTGCAGCGATGGGCATCGTCGCCGAGAACGCTCGCGACGCGCTCGTGGAAAACAATGAGCTCGACCATCTCGCGGCGTACGCCATCATGGTGCGCGGGTCGGCCAACGTGCTGATTCGCGCCAATCGCATTCACAACTGCGGTTACGGCATGGCCTTCGTGCTCGGCGATGAGGCGCATCCCAGCACGGCCGTGGACAACTCGCTCATTGCACTGAGACATTACGGCATCGACATCATCGGGGATTCGCCGATCCTGCGCGGAAATCGAGTTTACGCGCAGGTGGCGCCACTTCACACCCAGGATTTCGAGCAAGGAGCGCAGAAGATCCGCGCCAATCCGTTCCTGGATAACAACACCTTCGAGGTCATCGCGCCGGCCGTCGCCGCCGGGACGAACGATCGATCGAAGGCCGGGGTCGCGCCGCGATGAATGTGCCAAAGACAGAGGCCCTGGCGAGAGACGATCCGCACGTTCATCTTCTCGATGACACGTGGTTTCTGACGATCTTCGCGGTGCTGCTCGCGACCGCGTTGCCGTGGTTTGTGAGCGCGTTCGACATTGACTTCGCGAGCGCGGCCTGGGGGATATTCGCACTTGGAGTCCTCCACGTTGCACTCTCGACCGGTGCCGTGCCAAAGGGTGTGCGCCTCGTGTGGCGCAAACGTGTGCTCGCGATTCTGCACGCGATGGGCGTCATGGTGCTCGGTTTCATCTGGCAGCACGCCGGGGGGACGGCAAATCCGCTGTTCCTGCTGGCCTTCGCCCTACCGGTGATCGGGGCGAGCTTCATCTCACGCTGGCAGCCTTACCTCGCGGCTGCGCTCGCGGTGAGCGTCGTCTTCGCCATCTCGATGAGTCAGGAGCCGGAATTGCGCTGGTACGTGGGTGGGTTCGGCGCTGCTGGCGCGTGGCTTGCGTCGGTTTTTGCCGTGAAAGGCTCCGCCGCCACCGCAC
The DNA here is from genome assembly GCA_028293725.1 of Gammaproteobacteria bacterium. The sequence goes on from JAQGOE010000182.1 coordinate 21,604, forward strand.
CCATCCCCGGCTTTTACGCGCCATTCGGCTATGTTGCCGTGCTGCTGCAGGTGTTCGCCGTGCTGCTGTTCGGTTGCGCCGTCGCGGCCGACTACGTCAGCACGGTGCTCGAACGGCTCCGCACACAAGCAGCGGCTGCGCGAGCCGAAGCGGAGCGCGGCCAGGAGTTGTGGGCGACTCTGACCGAGCATCTGCCGATTCCTGCATTCCTGGTCGATGCCGACACCCTACGCGTGATCTGCGCGAGCGAGCACGCCTCGATAGGCAGTCTGCCCGCCGGCGACTCCCCTGTCGGGCGCGCCTTCTTCGAGACGGTGCGCTTCTCTTATCCGGATGTAGTGCAGAATCTCATTGAAGGCGCGGACGGAGTGGTGCCGGACGTCATGATCCGTGCAGCAGGTGAACTGCGCGCGGCGGAACTGAGCGTGCGTCACATTCCCTATATGGATCGCCGCTTTGCGCTGGTGGTCGTCCGCGATGTGACTGACGCAACATGCGTGAGGATCGCGCTCGACCAGGCCGAGCACGCGGCGCTCGTCGTCGACTCGCGCGGCCGCGTGAAGGCGCTCAACAAGCCGGCGCTGAGTCTCTTTCCCGGTATACACATCGGCACCAGCGTATCGAGCCTGCTGTCTCCCTCCGGCTGGGGCGCGACCTGGTGGCAATCGGGGCTCACGGGTCGGCGTAAGTCGCTCGTGGAGATCCGGCAGCGCAGCTATGAGGTCACCAACTCCTCGGTCGCGCTGCCCGGCGAAGAAGAGTCGCTGCATGTCGTCGCACTTCGCCCAACCTCGAAAGCGCAATCCCGCCTCGGATTCGCCGGCCCATCAAACCCACCCCGGGCGACGGAGGTCGAGCCGCAATGAAACTGTCTACCTCCGTGTTGGCTGGTGTCATTCTCGCTCTCGCGCTCGCGATGACTGCGCACCCAGCTCGGGCACAGGGATCACCCGCCGGAGATGATCGTCTGATATTGGGTGCGAACGGCTCGACCCTCACGGGAGGAAGCGGCGGCGGCGGTGGCGCCGTCACATGGTTGCACGACTTCGGTGCCGGCACGCTCGCCGGCGTCGGCGCCGAGCACCAGGCCATCGCGAATTCTCATTGGACCCTCGGTTCTGTGATCGGTGCAGTAACACTCGGCGCGGAATCCGGCCCGCGCACGAGCTTCTCCGGTGAGCTTCACGAGGGTTCCGGCGACATCGCGCGCAGAAGCTTCAATTACTCACTCGCGGTGCTCGGCGCGAGCCGCACGCTCACCAAGGAACTGTCTGTTCAGCTCGAGGATCGACAGATTGACATCGACACGACCCACGGCAATCTGCCGAAGCTCGGGCTCACCTACGCCTGGACTCGGAGATTTCAGACCTCGTTGGCGTACGCGCACTCCGTTGGCGGCAATCTCGGGACGGAATTGACCACAGCGCGAATAGACATCTTTGGCGCACGCGCCAGTTTCCTGGCGGGCGGTGCAACCGGCCACGCAACCCCGGCCGTCGTCAATCTGCAGACGGGCTTGGAGCAGCCCCCTGCGCTCAGCCTCAAACAGGTGTTTGTCGGTGTTTTCAAACCGTTTTCGCGCGCGAATCTGCAGTTGGTGCTCGACTATCTGGACCTGGCTGGCAACAAGCGCACCACGCTGACCCTGACTTGCACTTTACCTCTGGGGGGGCGCGGCACATCGAAATGAGTACCGTCCTGGGGAAAATCGGCGCGGTTGTAAGCGGTCGGCGTGTCGACTGGATGCACGTAGTGCGCGCGCGCCGTGCAGACTGGATCCCCACTGCCATTGTGCTGGTGGTGGTCCTGACGGTCGGATCAAGACTCATCACGATCAGCGTGCAGCAGCACGCGGCAGAAGCACGCGCGTCGGCGGAGATTGTCGTCGGCCGTTACGGGCGCGCGATTGAATCGCGACTGCAGGATCTCGCGAGCGACGCGCAGCGTCCGGCGTCTGCGTCGCTGCAGTGGGGACGCAAAACGTTCCGATTGACTGCCGACGGCGCGGTGATCAACTCGGAGGATTGGGACGCCGCGATCGTGCAGGCCGTCATGAAAGAATGGGCCTCGGCCGATGCTCACTCGGGCGCGGCTACGGCCGGATACCTCGGCCCGATCCGCTACGGAAGCCAATGGTTCGTCGCAGTCCGTGTTCCAGTCATGGAGACCAACGCGAAAGGTGTTCCGCAACAGGCTGGCTGGTCGATTGCGTACCAGGCGATGGATGGGCTGCTATCGAGCGCCGGGCTCGGCAACCTCGCCCGCGATGGCTACGACTTCGAGCTCTTGCAACGCGATCCGGCGAGCCGTCGCTCACGGGTGTTGTGGAGCTCCTCCGCCGCGCGGCGGCTCGCGGATCCGGTCACTCGTCCGATCCAACTACCGGCTGATCTCCCGCAAGGCCTTCGCGGCGCCGAGCTGACGATCGCCGCGCGCCCACAAGCCGGCTGGTACCCGGCAGGTACACTCACGGCCGACGCCGTCCTACTCGTGGTAGCCACGTGGCTGCTGACACTTGGCGCCAACGACGTGATTCGCGACTCGAACCGTTTGCGTGCCGCGCTGGCAGCCGGCAAGCGACGTTTGCAGGCGGTCAACCGACGTCTCACCAAGGAGATCGAGCACCGCCAGACCTTGCAGAAGAGCTTCGATCACGCGCGTTATCACGATGCCTTCACCGGGCTGCCGAACAGAGGCTATTTCGTCGTTCAGCTCGAACGCGCGCTACATGAGTTGCGCACACGACAGAGGTACCGGATCGCGATAGTGCTCATCGATATCGACCGCTTCAGGCTGATCAACGACACACTCGGTCACACGGCTGGTGACGAAGTGATGGTCCAGGCCGCCCGCCGCTTCGAGCTTGCCTCCGCGGCATTTGAGGGTGTGCTCGCTCGCTGGGGTGGCGATCAGTTCGCTCTCCTCCTGTTCGATGTTCACTCGAGCGACACAGCAATTTCGGTAGCGAAGCTGCTAAGAGCGTCACTGCGGTCGCCGTTCAAGCTCCGCAAGCACCATGTGAGTATTGCTGCGCGCGTGGGCGTCACCTGCGTCGAGGTGGGATCGCAGCGGGCTGAAGACGTGCTGCGCGAGGCTGACATCGCGCTGTCGATGGCCAAGTCGCAAGACGACACGCCAGTGGTTGCATACGACTCGACAATGGGCGGCGACGTGCTGGGTCTCGTGAGTCTCGAGGCCGACCTGCATGTCGCGCTCGAGCGAGACGAACTGCTGCTGTTGTTCCAGCCGATCGTCGATCTGCGCAAAGGCCACATCGTCGGCGTGGAGGCGCTGCTTCGCTGGCGGCATCCCGTGGAAGGCATGCTCAAGCCAGACAGGTTTTTGGCGATCGCGGAAGAAGCCGGTCTCATCGTGCCAATCACCCGCTGGACGATCGAGAGCTCGTGCCGGGTGGTGTGCGAATGGCGCCGACGTCTCCCGCCTGAAACCGACTTCTGCATCAGCATCAATTTGTCTGCCGCGGCGTTGCGCGACCCCGGTCTTGTCGACCATGTGGCAAGGGTCCTCGCGGAGACGAGCACGCCCGCTCGTGCGCTGAAATTCGAGCTGACGGAGAGCGGGCTCATCAGCAACATCGGCGCCGCGAGGGAGATTCTCGAGCGCCTGCACGAGATGGGCATTCAGCTGATGCTCGACGACTTTGGCACCGGGTACTCCTCGCTCACTCACCTGCAGCTGTTTCCATTCGACTACGTGAAGATCGACCGGCCACTGGCGAGCCGTAGCGGCTCGCAGCAGGCGGACCACCAGATCATGAGCGCGATGGTACGGATGGTGTCGAGCCTGGGGCTGAAGACGATCGGTGAGGTGGTGGAGACTGAGGCGGGTGCGCAGGCGCTTCAGCGAGCGGGTTGCGACTTCGGGCAGGGCTACTTCTTTTGCGAGCCGGTGGAATCCGAAGAAGCGCTGAGACACCTGCGCGCGCAGGATCTCAGAGTGCCGCGCGCGCCTGTGAATCAACGTCGCGGGGTCAGCGAAGAGGTCGAGGCGCCCGCTGAGACTGGAAGCGCTGCTGAGATGGACACGCCGACAGTGCCACCGGCAGATGTGATCGACGTGCCTATGGCCACTGACGCGCGTGACAGCTTGCCGACGCCGATGTCAGAAGAGACCGTGGTACTAGCGGTTGACGATTTCCCGACGCCAGCGAAGTCGGATGAGACGCAGGTACTGCCCGTCTATGATCCCCCGACGCCGGCGAAGTCGGACGAGACGCAAGTGCTGCCCGTCTGTGATTCCCCGATGCCGGCGAAGTCTGACGAGACGCAGGAGTTGCCGCCTGTCCCGCTGGCGCTCCCGACTGACGATTCGCCAACGCAGTTGCTGTCACTCGACGAGCTTGCATTGCCGATCCATGACTCCCCGACGCTCGCGGAGCCAGCCGAATCCGCCTCGGCGCCCGAATCAAGAGATGAATCGCCTTCTCCTTCAGAATCCACGGAGCCGGATGTATCTGACGCGGCGCGCAACGGCGCGCCCGGGATCCGGCGGGCCGGCCGCCGCCGCGCGCGCTGAATCAACACGAGGAGCCTGTCTGAGCAATGCTCGCCTACTGCGGCCGCCCTCGCTACGGCGATCATTACTCAGACAGGCTCCCAGCGGTCGCATACATGCTAATGCGTGCTGAAGATGGTCGCTCTCTCGATGTGCGCACGCCGCCGCAATCTTTGATCCCCTGCCGTGATTGGTTGCCCGTTGGAAAGCAAGGTGCGATCTGTTTCAGCGTCGATGACGTTCATCCGGCAACCTCTTCCGATGAGTACGAGGCCGGCGGCGACTTTGCGCGTGGCGCGCTCGGGCGCCTCGAACGGCTTCTTGATCGACACCGTCAACTGCGCGCGACCCTGTTCGTAACGCCCGATTGGCGGCTGAAACACCTTGTACCGACACGGAGATGGCTGACTCGAATTCCGGGCATCCGGGATCTTGTGCATTGGGCGCCGATCCGACGCCAGGGACACTTTTGCGTCGATCGTTTCCCCGCCTTTGTCGCGTATCTCAACGGCATGCGCAATATCGAAGTTGCGGTTCACGGCCTCACACACACGCATCCCGGTGAGCGCATGGCTGTCGAGTTTCAGCGGCAGAATCGCCGCGAATGCCGCGCGCTGCTACGCGCAGCCACCGCGATATTCGACGCCGGCGGACTGCGACATGTGCCCGGGTTTCAGGCCCCGGCCTGGCACGCGCCGCCGGCTCTTTGCGAAGCGCTGTGCGACGAGGGCTTTCGATTCCTGTGCTCGGCGCGCGACGTGCTTACAGCCGTCGATGCCGGGGCGCGGACCGCGATGAGTGGACTCGTGGGCGCTTCGCTCATCGCTCCCACCTGGATCATGACATCAGGCGCCGATTGCGAAGCCGGTAGGCATCCGCACGAGCGCGCACTGGTGCACATCACGACGAATTTCCAGGCCACATCGACCATCGAACGCGCACTCGAGATCATCGACGCAGGGGGATTGCTCTCGATCAAGGCGCACATCTTCAAGTCCGGCGGCGGCATCACGCTGGCCGATGGGCTCGACCACGCATATATCAATTACCTCGATCTGCTGTGCCGCGAGCTCGATCGCCGCTACGGCGGGCGTCTCTGGTGGACCTCGCTCTCTGAGGTTGCGGACCGATGCCGAACGACAACGCGTTGAGGCTGCTTGTCAATCCGCCGGACATGGAGGCGGAAATTGGTGTTGATTTTCTGACGCGTTGCTTTGGCGAGAGCTGGAATCCGGTCATGTATCACTGGTACCTGAAGCGCGAATTTCACGGCGAGGCGCCCGATCGGCTGGTTCTCGCCGAAGGCCGACAAGTCCCCGCTGGGGACGTCACGGCTGCCGCCGCTCCAGTGTTGGCGACGGCGGGAATCGCGTACCGGCAACTCCGAACGCCCGACGGGACGGTGCACCGTGTCGGCATCATGGTCGCGGCGTGCGTACCGCCCCGTGAACTTGGGCGTGGTCGCTTTCTCCGGCTTTGGAAGGGCGCCGTTAACTACTGCGCTACGCGTGACTGCACGGCGTTGCTCGGGTTCGTCACGGCGGACAACGCATCGTGCCTCATACTGCGGCGAGCCCGTGCGGTGCAAATCCCAAGCTCGTATGTCATTTCCGACGACCCGCCACCTGAGTCGCCAGCCGTCGCACGAGAGGTTGCAGACGTCGCCTACGGTGCCTGGCGAGATTATGCCAATGGCGCGTTACGAGCCCAATGTTCCAACACTGCAGCCGGATTTCGCTATCCGGACGTCAACGCATGGCGCTCGCAATTCATTGACCGCCCACATCCCGTAGAACTGCTGCGAGTGGGTAACACTAGCCGCGCAATCATCGAGCGTGTCGATGAAACCGATCGATTGCAGTGGCTGGATGGAGATCCGGAGGATCACGATGTGGCAGTTGCTGCGTTAGTCGAGCGGGCGCGCCGCACTCAACGGCGATTCTTCATGTATTCGACGACAGCACTTCCAGTACCCCTTCTGCGGGACTGCGGGCTGAAAGTTCGTCCCGGTTTCATGATGGCTGCGGCAACACGGGCCGAGCACGAACCCGTGGTGCGAAGCTGGGCCGGGTTGCCATGGCGGGTTCAGTCGGGGGATCGGCTGTAAACCGCGGGAACTGTCCAGGTCGAACCTGAGGTTAGTGTCGGCCGTCTTTGCACCCAATTCGCGCATAGCTGGCGGGTTGTTGAGTACGTTACACTCAACCACTATGACGCATACGCGCAAGCTATGTCTGAACAGGGTATGCCGGAAGTGAATGCGCCCAAGCCGCGCCTGTTGTTCGTGGAGGATGAAGCGACGCTGCGCGAGCACTTGGCGGAGCGTCTCTCCGATGAGTACGTCGTTGATACGGCGGGAAATGGCAACGACGCGCTGTTGGCGGTGATGCGGGCCAAACCCGCAATCGTCGTGACGGATATTGTCATGCCGGATATGGATGGTGTCGAGCTGCTCAAGACATTGCGGCAGTCACCGGGCACCCGTGGCATTCCCGTGTTGTTGATTTCCGGGCGCGCCCCCGAAGCTCAGCGCATCGAGGGGTTCGAGAAAGGCGCGGATGGCTTTCTCGCCAAGCCATACACAGAGCGCGAGCTACGCGCCCTCATTGGCTCAATGGTGCGCTCCGCGCAGTTGCGTACGGAAGCTGCCAGTTTTCGCGACATCGGTGAGCGCAAGCAAATCAAAGGAGATCTCCAACATGCACTCGTCGAGCTGCATGCTCGTGAAGAGCAACTCAGAGAGAACCAACGGCGCCTCGCCGCCGAAATGGACTCGACGCGGCGCCTGCACGAGCTGGTGAGCCGCTTGCTCGAGTGCAACGATTTGCAAACCTCTTTGGAGGAAGTGTTGGATGCAGCCATCGCACTTCTCGACGCGGACATGGGCAATGTGCAGCTCTTCGATCCCCGGACGCGCAAGTCGCAGATCGTCGCTCATCGAGGCTTCCGCGAAGACTTCCTCGAGCACTTCCGAGGTGTCGGGGCTGACCCGAGCGCAGTCTGCGCGCACGCCGCACATCAGGGGCAGTCGGCGATAGTGGAGGACGTGCAGACCTACCCTGGTTTCGCCCCACACCGGGCAATTGCGGCCTCCGCCGGCTTTCGTGCGGTTCAATCCACTCCCATCACGAGCCGCAAGGGCGAACTGCTGGGCGTGTTGTCGACCCATTTCCGCAAGCCCCATCGCCCCTCCGAGCGCGCGCTGCGGATGGTGGACCTGTACTGCAAGCTGCTGCCGATGGGTGGCACGTCGATTGCTGCAGCCACACCCGTTTGTTCGTCCGACGAAAGGGCTACGACCCATCGATGAGATACTCGCCCATCGAGCCTGCGCCGGCATACGTGCAGTCCAATCCACTTTCTGCAGCGGCTGAACGCCAATTTCAGTTCCCGCGGGGACTCCTGCTGATCGGTCCATTGCTTAAGGATCTGCCTGCGTGGCTACGTTACAGCTTGTCCATGGCAGTGGTGCCGGCAATCGGTTTAGCGCGATTTGCCTTGCTGCCGATCCTGGGACCCCAGGCGCCTCTGTTGCCCTTTGTGCTTGCGATTTTTGTCGGAACCTATCTTGGCGGACTCGGCCCCGGGCTGCTCGCCAGCGCGTTCAGCGCAGTGCTGGCCACGATCCTTTTCACTTCCTGGCCGACTGGCACTCATGCGGGAGAGTGGGCTGGCCATGTTGCATTCTTTCTCGGATTCGGCGTGCTGGTAAGCTTCATCGTGCACCAGTTGCAGCGAGCGTATGCCGCGGAACACCGATCTCTCCTCGCGCTGCGTCAGAGCGAACGGCGACTACGCCTGATGGCCGATCATCTACCGGCTCTCATTGCCTACATCGATCGCGACGAGGTTTACCAATTCACCAACGCCGCCTACATGCAGTGGTTCGAGGATGCCGCCTCGATTGTCGGTCGGCCGATGCAGCAGGTCCTCGGCGAGACCGTCCATCAACATCGGCGCCCGTACATAGAGGCCGTATTGCGCGGAGAACTGGTGTCGTTCGTGGCACCTGAGAACCACCGCGCACTCGGGGTCCGCGAGTGTGAGCTGACCTACGTTCCAGATGGTGACGCGAGCTCCGGCGCCCGCGGCTTCTACGCCATGGTGCGCGACATCACGAAACGCGTGCAAGCTGAGCGCGCACTTCAAGACCGAGAGCGGATGTTGAAACTCATCTACGACAATTCATCCGACTCACTGTTCTTGGCACAGATCGAGCCCAAAGATCGATTTCGGCTTGTGTCGGTAAACGAGCCGTTCCTGCGCACCCGTGGACTCGAACGCGAGGCAGTGCAAGGACAACTGATGGAGGCCGGTGTGCCTGCGGCCAATCAGGCACTGCTGCGCGAGCACTTCAACGAGGTGATCACCACTCGCCGCGCGGTAGTGTATGAGGATGTGGCGGAACTGCCGGCGGGGCGTCGGCATGGAGAGGTCACGCTCACCCCGATCATCGGGGACAACCACACCGTTACGCACATTCTGGGCTGCGTCACGGATGTGACCGCGCGCAAACAGGCGGAAGACGCACTCCGCGCCGCCGAGCGCCGCAAGGACGAGTTCCTCGCAATGCTGGCCCATGAACTGCGCAATCCGCTCGCACCAATCCGCAACGTGGCACAGGTGCTGGCGGGGGGCCGTGTAGACGCGGTGGAGGTGCGTCGCGCGGGCGAACTGCTGATACGCCAAACGACTCATCTCGCGCACCTCCTGGATGATCTCCTGGAAGTGGCACGCATCACCCGCGGCGTGATCCAACTCAAGAAGGAATCTGTCGCGCTCGCCGATGTCGTGGACCGGGCGATCGAGACCGCCCGACCGCTGTTGAGTCTGAAGCGGCAGATTGTGAGCCGCGAACAGACCGAACAGCCTCTCGTGGTGAGTGCGGATCCCGCACGCCTCAGCCAGATCTTCGAGAACTTGTTGTCCAACGCCGCGAAGTATTCTCCGGATCGCTCGACGATCCACGTGTCCTTCAGCAGCACCGGCGAGCTCGTCTCCGTGCATGTCCGAGATGAAGGCAGCGGCATCGATCCGCAAACACTGCCACGCGTATTTGATCTGTTCATGCAGGCGGATCGGTCGTTGGATCGCGCCGAGGGCGGTTTGGGCGTGGGGTTGACCATCGTCAAACAGTTGGTCGATCTGCATGGCGGAACTGTGGAGGCCCACAGCGAGGGTCTCGGGCAGGGCAGCGAGTTCATCGTGCACTTACCGCTGCAAGTCGCAAAGAGTGCACCGGTTCCCGCGCCGCTGCGGCAGCCGCCGGGCGCGGTCGGTCGGCGTGTACTCATCGTAGAGGACAATGTGGACTCGGCCGAGTCGCTCGCGATGTTGCTGTCTACGGCCGGCCATGAGGCTCGGATAACACACGATGGCGTGGAAGCTCTGCAAGCGCTCGAGACCTTCGCCGCCGATTGGGTGCTGCTGGACATTGGCCTTCCAGGCATGGACGGATATCTGGTGGCGCAGACCATTCGCGAGCGCTATCCAGAGCGGCCGCTGCGTGTGTACGCTGTCAGCGGCTACGGTCGACCTGAAGATCGCGCACTCGCATTGGCCTCGGGTTTTGAGGGTCATCTCACCAAACCGGTCGACCCCGCGCACTTGCTGTCTCTGATCGGGGAGTGCGATTCATCGGAGCAGGCACCAGGAGTCAACGCGTCCTAAAGCCGACGGCCACGCGCCCGCGCGAGCCTTCGGTCCTCGCCCCGATGTGACCGTCAGGTCGGCAAGGGGCCCGTGTATCGCGTCCTGGGCCGGATCAACGCACGGCCGTGGTATTGCTCCATCGCGTGGGCGATCCAGCCGGCCATGCGCCCCAGGGAACTGAGGGCTAACTCCTGTCCCTTCAGCCCCAGCTTCCGGCCGACAAAAATCGCCGGCAGGATGATGCCCATCCGCGCCCCGGAAATCTCGGCGGCCGTGTCGGCAGCCCGGTTCAGCCGTTTCAGCTCAACATCGTCAGCGAGCCTTTCTCCAAGCGCGTCCATCAACACGGCGGCACGCGGGTCCAGGCTGTCCTGGGCAGGTGAGGCGAAACCAACCAGTTGCTCGCCGTTGCGGAATCGCGCAACGATCGAATCCCGGGGGTCCGGCGTACTGATGATCTCTTCGAGAAGACGCGAGGCGGCTTCCATTGACCAGCGTGCCGCGAATGGAGATATAGGCCTCGCCTTTGTTGAGTTGCACGAACGTCACGCTCGGCGTCCGCAACGCTATATCGTCGATGCCCTGGATCCGGTTGCGCTCTATGGAGTCCGGTGTGAAGACGGACACCGCTATCGGTGTTTCCTCGAGATTGCTGGCGCGCTTCCGCGCGGTCACGACCACCTCTTCGAGAGTACCCCTGCGCGACTCGGCCGCCTCGTCCTCGGCGTTCGCCATCACAACGGATGGAAACAGTACTGCCGCGGCAAGGCCGAATTTCAACGACGACGACGCCACCTTTCTCATGCCACCGCCCCCTTACATTGACTACTACGATCAATACATCGCTTTATCTTTCTTTTGTGCATTAACCGTACTTTTCGAACAGCTTGCAGTCAATCTTGATTCATATTATCAATATTGGGGTCCTGACCAGGGACTCGCGGCCGCCCGCGAGCCTCGCGTCGCCGTCTGGACTAGCATGTGTACGTCCTGTAACAAATGACTTCCCTCCGGACATCAGGCGGAAAACGCTCTGTGTTCTGCTGCGAGGATGCACTCGATGCCCCATCTCCTGCTCGTCGACGACGATGAGGATATTCTGTCCTTGCTGACGAACTTCTTCCGCAAGCACGGCCACGTGGTCTCCGTCGCCACCAACGGGGAAGGCATGTTTGCGGCCCTCGAGAAGCACGCGATAGATCTGATCATCCTGGACGTGATGCTCCGACACGAAGACGGTTTCAGCCTGTGCCGCCGTCTGCGGACAAACTCCACCCTGCCAGTCATCATGCTCACCGCGGTCGCGGACCAGATAGACCGGGTAGTGGGACTGGAGCTCGGCGCCGATGACTATTTGACCAAGCCTTTCGATCAGCGCGAGCTGCTCGCCCGGGTCAAGGCCGTCCTGCGCCGTTCGGCCGC
>JAQGOE010000219.1 GCA_028293725.1 Gammaproteobacteria bacterium
CAGCCGATGACGTCATCCGCAGGCTCTTTGCCCCCCGGATCGCCGCGTTACCGGCCCCGGAGACGCTCAAGGATGCAAAAACCCGCCTCCAGGAGTACCTGCAGTCTCGTGGTTACTCCCTGCCGCGGTACACGGTCGATCGCATCGAAGGCGAGGCCCACGCGCAGACCTTCCACGTGACCTGCGACGTCCCCGACCTGGGCGCCCACAGCGTCGGCCAGGGCTTGAGCCGCCGCCGCGCCGAGCAGGAAGCCGCCGAACACATCATTCTCCCCATCGAAGCCGCCGCGGCCAAACGATAGCGACTCGACCGGGCCGCACGTCCACTCGCGACGCAGCCCGCGCTGGTACCGCCGCGCCCGCACTCGCGACGCGACCCGCGCTGGCACCTCCACCGCCCACCCCGCCCGCGCACCGCGCCGGCGCCCCCTGTAAGCTATCGCCATGTCACAATCCCCGTCCCCCGAATTCCATAGCGGCTTCGCTGCGCTCGTCGGCCGCCCCAACGTCGGCAAATCGACTCTGCTCAACGCCCTCGTCGGCCAGAAGGTGAGCATCGTCACCCCGCGCCCCCAGACGACCCGCCACCGCATTGTTGGCATCTCCCGCCTGCCCGACGCTGAGATCGCCTTCGTCGACACGCCCGGCCTACATCACGGCGCCACGCGCGCGCTCAACAAGGCCATGAACCGCACGGCCGCGAGCGCTCTCGAAGGCGCGGACCTCGTCGTGCTGGTCGTCGAGGCCACCCGCTGGACCACAGAAGACGAACTCGCCCTCGAACGCATCAAGAGCTCCGGCCGACCCGCCATCCTCGCAGTGAACAAAGTCGATCGCGTCCACCCCCGCGATCGCCTGTTGCCCTACATCGCCTCCGTCTCGCAGAAACATGACTTCCTCGAAGTCGTCCCCATTTCCGCGTTGAAAGCCGACGGCACCGACGCCTTGCAACGCTCGATCGCCAAACATCTCCCGAAATCCCCGGCGATGTTTCCCGATGGCGAGTTGACCGACCGCGGCCGCGAATTCCGCATCGCTGAAATGATCCGTGAGAAGTTGACCCTGGAGCTCAACCAGGAAGTTCCCTACGGCATTGCTGTTGAAGTCGAGCGCCTGGCGGAGGAAGACGGCCAACTCATGGTCGACGCCGCCATCTGGGTCGACAGGGAAGGGCAGAAGCCTATTGTCATTGGCGCCAAAGGCGAGCGCTTGAAGCGAGTCGGCCGTTCCGCGCGACTCGCCTTGAACGAGCTTCTCGGCCAGCGGCTTCACCTGACACTCTGGGTGAAAGTCCGCGAAAACTGGGCGGATAACGCCCGCGCCCTGCAGGAACTCGGGCTCGAATGACGCACCATCGATGCCGCTACAGTGAGCTCGCATCGGTGCTGCAGCGACGCGCAATCTCCGCCGCATCGGTGAGCTCGCACCGGGGCTGATATGACGCGCAACCTCCGCCGTATCCAGCTCGCGCCGGCCTACATCCTCCACCACCGGCCGTATCGCGACACCAGCCGCATCTTCGAGGTCGTGAGCCGCGACCACGGCCGACTCTCTCTGTTTGCCCGCGGCGTTCGCGGCCCGAAGGCCAAGCTCGCCTCCATCCTGCAGCCCTTTCAAATGCTGCTGCTGTCGTGGACCGGCCGTGGCGAGGCGGCGCAACTCACCGGCGCTGAAAGTGCGCAAGCCGCGCCGCCGGTCCCCGCGCCCTGCCTCATGGCCTCGTTCTATCTGAACGAGTTGCTGATGAAACTCACGACGCGCCACGACCCGCTGCCGGCGGTGTTCGATACGTACCACGAAACGCTCGAGAGCCTCCGCCACGGGGCCCCGCTCGAGCGCGAGTTACGCGTGTTCGAAAAGCGATTACTCGAGGCGCTCGGCTACGGCCTCGACCTCGATTCGGAAGCACAGACAGGCAAGCCCATCGAGCCCGGCGAGTACTATCATTTCCGGCCGGAGCAGGGGCTCGTCCCGACCGTCGCCGACGCCGTCGGCGCGCTCGCCGGCCACTCGCTGATCGGACTGGCGAACGAACACCTCTCGAGCGCTCGCGCGCTCGACGATTCCCGGCGGCTGTTGCAGGCCGCGCTGGCACAATGTCTGGAAGGCCGGCCGCTAGCCACACGTGGAGTTGCCAGAGCCGTCGCCCGCAGAGAGTCCCGGACAAGACCGCAGACATGATCACGACCTACACCCGCATGCAGACGCAGGCACCGACCCGCACGCGCATCATCCGCAGTAGCACGCAGTCGCCGTCCGACACCGGCACGCGAATCACTGCCTCCAGGCGCATCCACGAGCGCACGCCATGACCTACAAATCCATAGCCCTCGGCATCAACATCGACCACGTCGCGACCGTCCGCCAAGCCCGCCGCGGCCGCTACCCCGACCCCGTCCACGCCGCCCTGGCCGCCGAAATGGCCGGCGCCGACAGCATCACCCTGCATTTGCGTGAGGACCGCCGCCACATCCAGGTGCAGGACGTCCGCTCCGTCCGCGACCTGATCAAAACCCACATGAACCTCGAGATGGCCGTGACCGACGAGATGCTCGATATCGCTCGCGTCGTCCGCCCCTCCGACTGCTGCCTCGTTCCCGAGCGCCGCCAGGAAATCACCACCGAAGGCGGGCTCGATGTCGCGAGCCAGGTGCAGCGCATTAAGGAAGCCACCGCCGTCCTGATGGGGCAGGGCATCCGCGTCTCATTGTTCATTGACCCGGACCCCGTGCAGATCGAAGCCGCTGCCCAGGCTGGCGCCCCCGTCGTCGAGTTGCATACCGGCGCCTACGCCGACTCCGCCGGCTCCCGCCAGGCCACCGAGCTCGAGCGCCTCCACGCCGGTGCCAAACTCGCCGCCAGCTTCGGACTCACCGTCCACGCCGGCCACGGCCTGCACTATCACAACGTGCAACCCGTCGCCGCCATCCGCGAGATCGTCGAACTCAACATCGGCCACTCCATCATCTCCCGCGCCATCTTTGACGGCCTCACGGCCGCTGTGCGCGAGATGAAGGCTCTCATGGTGGCGGCGCGCGAATGATTTTTGGCATTGGCGTCGACGTCCTCGAGGCAAAGCGCATCGATGAGACCCTGGCGAGGTTTGGCACGCGCTTCGTCCAACACCTCCTCATGCCCGCCGAGCAGGTGCAGTTGGCCAAGACCCAACGCCCGGCGCGTTTTCTGGCCATGCGCTTCGCCGCTAAGGAAGCAATCGTCAAAGCCATGGGCACCGGCTTTGCCCACGGCGTTTGGATTCGCGATGTTGGGGTAGTCCAAAACTCGTGGGGCAAACCGGAAGTCGTGTTCTCCGAGCGCGGCGAACGGGTTCGCCAGGGACTCGGCATCGGCGAAGGCCATGTGACCCTGACCGATGAAGCCGGCCTCATTGTGGCCGTCGCCGTGTTGATGCGAGCCACCCCGAACAGCACCCCCATCCCATGAACTGCCTCGTCTTCGACATCGAAACCATCCCCGACGTGGCGTTAGGCCGCCGCATTCACGACCTCGGCGACCTCCCCGACGAACAGGTCGCAAAGGCCATGTTCGCCCTGCGTCGCCAGAGCACCGGCAGTGAATTCCTTCCCAACGAGCAACAGCGCATCGTCGCCATCTCCTGCGTCCTGCGCAGCCGCGATGGCCTCGCCGTCTGGAGCCTCGGCGACTTGAATTCCACCGAGGCGGAGCTCGTCGAGCGTTTCTTCGACGGCATCGAGCGCTACTCACCCGATCTCGTTTCCTGGAACGGCTCCGGCTTCGACCTGCCAGTATTGACGTTGCGCGCGCTCGCCGCCGGCGTGCAGGCGCCGCGCTACTGGGAAACGGGCGACAGCGACACCGCCTTCCGCTACAACAACTACCTGAGCCGTTTTCACTGGCGCCATACGGATCTCATGGACGTTCTGTCCGCTTACCAGGGTCGCGGCCGGGTCTCCCTGCAGAACGCGGCGATGTTGCTCGGCCTGCCTGGAAAGTTGGGTTTCTCGGGTGACCAGGTCTGGGATGCCTGGCTCGCCGGCAACCTGGCCGGCATCCGCCAATACTGCGAGACTGATGTTCTCAACACCTATCTCATCTACCTGCGCTTCGAGATGATGCGCGGCCGCTTCACGCGCGAGCGCTACGCAGAGGAACTGGAACGGGTGAAAGCGCTCTTACGTGCCGGTGCCGGCAAGGAACCTCATTTCGCCGAATTCCTGCGCGCCTGGGAAACACCGGCTTGAGCGGTCGTAAAGTCGTTACCCAGACCGTCGAGTCCGCGACGGTCGCCGCGCTCACACACGCGGGCGAGGGGGTCATCCGCGACGGCAAGACTGTTTTCGTCCCCGGTGCGTTGCCGGGCGAAAACATCAAATTCCGTCGTACCCGCACCCACCGCCAACATGACGAGGCGGAACTGGTGGAGGTGTTGACCGCCGCGCCCGAGCGCGTGGTCCCCCGGTGTCCTCACTTCGGAGTCTGCGGCGGGTGCGCACTTCAACATATGTCGCCGGAAGCCCAACTCGAAGCCCGTCAAACCGAGTTGCAGGACAACCTGGAACGCGTCGGCAAGGTAACGCCGCAAACCTGGCTGCCACCGCTGCGTGGACCTGTCTGGGGCTACCGCCGCCGCGCTCGCCTCGGCGCGAAGTTCGTGACCAAGAAGGGGAAGGTGGTTGTAGGTTTCCGCGAGCGGCTCGCGCCCTTCATCGCGGATGTCCAACACTGCGACGTCCTGACACCCCCCGTGGGCGACCTCATTACACCGCTTGCCGAGCTGATCATGACTCTCGGGATTCGCGAGCGCGTCCCACAGATCGAGGTGGCTGTTGCCGACAACGCCGTCGCCCTGGTTTTCCGCGTTCTTGACCCGCCGTCCCCGGATGACCTCGAGCGGCTAAGGGCTTTCCGGGCTGTTCATGGCCTGCGCATTTACTTGCAGCCGGGCGGACTGGACTCGGTCCATGAGCTCGACACCCCTGGCGAGCCGCTCCGGTACGAGCTACCCAAGTTCAAGGTGGAGCTCGAATTCCTGCCCACCGATTTCGTCCAGATCAACGGCGCGGTGAATGAGGCGTTGGTCTCGCGTGCCGTGGAGCTCCTGGAGCTGACCCCCTCCGCGGAGGTGCTGGACCTATTCTGCGGGATAGGCAACTTCACCCTCCCCATGGCGAGACTGGCAAAGCGCGTGGTTGGCGTTGAGGGCGATGCAGCGTTGGTCGCCAGAGCCCGCCACAACGCCCAACGAAACAAGCTGGAAAACACGGAATTCCACGTAGCAGACCTGACGCGCTTACCCGGGTCGACACTGGCCTCCGGCCCCAACTCCCGGGCCGCCCCCACACCCGCGAATGCGGCGATCTTCAATGCGCCCTGGCTCCGCAAGGGCTACACCCACGTCGTGCTCGATCCCCCACGCGCCGGTGCCCGGGAGGTGTTGGCATCTGTTGTCAGCCTGGAGCCCCAACGGCTGTTGTATATTTCCTGCCATCCGGGGAGCCTTGCACGGGACCTGGGCGTGCTGGTCAACGAACATGGATTCACTCTCGAAGCTGCGGGTGTCCTCGATATGTTTCCCCATACGGCTCATTTTGAATCGCTGGCGCTTCTGAGCCCCGGCAAACGTAAGGCGCGCGCCTCATGAGCCTCGGTCCCCTGATGATCGACCTCCAGGGCACCGCCATCACCGCCGAAGAGCGCGAGCTGATGCGCCACCCCCTGGTCGGGGGTGTGATCCTGTTCACACGCAACTATGTTGATCCGGAACAGCTCACGGAGCTCGTGACCGGCATCCACGCCGAGCGCAGTCCCCCGCTGATCGTGGCGGTCGACCAGGAGGGCGGCCGGGTACAACGCTTTATCCCTGGCTTCTCACGCCTTCCACCGGCCCGTCTGATCGGCCATGCCTTTGATCAGGACCCCAAGGGAGGCCTCGAGCTCGCGCGGCGTACCGGCTGGCTCATGGCCTCGGAACTGCGATCCCACGGGGTCGATATCTCCTTCGCACCCGTGGTCGACCTCGATTTCGGGGTGAACGAGGCCATCGGCACCCGCGCCTTCCACAAGCGTGCCGAAGTCGTAAGTCAGCTGGCTGTTTCCTATATGCACGGCATGCGGGACGCCGGCATGGCCGCTACCGCCAAACACTTTCCCGGCCATGGAGCCGTCTCCGCCGACTCCCACCACACCCTCCCGGTCGACCGCCGGGAACTCGTGGATATGGCCGACGACCTGTCCCCCTACCGAAGGCTGATAGCCAACGGTCTGCCGTCTGTGATGGTCGCCCACATAGTGTTTCCAGCACTGGATGCTGCGCCCGCGAGCCTTTCGTCTGGTTGGATTCGCGACGTGTTACGCGGTGAATTGCGCTTTCAAGGTGTAGTGTTTGCCGACGATCTCTCAATGGGAGGGGCTGCCGCTGCGTACGGGGATGTTGTCACCCGGGCCCAGAAGGCGCTTGCCGCAGGCTGCGACATGCTACCGGTTTGCAACAATCGCGCGAGTGTCATCGCGCTGCTCGACGGGCTGAAAGTCGAGCCCGAGCCCGCCTCACGTCTGCGGCTGGTGCGCCTCCATGGGCGCGAGGGCGTGTCACGCGAAGCGCTCAAAGCGCTGCCCGAATGGGCCCGCAGCCAGGAGCTGCTCACCCGTTACGCCACGACCCCGGCCCTGAAGCTGGAAGCAACCCAAGTGGAGCCAGGGAAGACATGAACAATTGGTCGGCGGAGGCATGGCGATCCCTCGTCGAGGGCGCCCCCGAAGGCATCGTGATCTGCGATGCCACCGCGCCCGACTACCCCGTTATTTACGCGAACGCCGCCTTCTCACAGATGTGCGGCTATCCCGCGGCCGCCATCCTCGGTACCAACCTGCGTGTCCTGCAGGGCAACGACCGGGACCAGGAGACGCGCCAACGCATGCGCGAAGCGGTCGAGCGCGGCGAGCAGGCACGGGTCCTCATTCGCAACTATCGCCCTGATGGCTCCCTGTTCTGGAACGAGATCGTCATCCAACCGGTGCGCGACGCCGGCGGCCGCCTTACACACTTCATCGGCTATCACCGTGACGCCAGCGAGCGTTTGAAAAATGCCGAGCGGTCCGCGCAGGGCCTGCCTCCCTGGCTACGTGAAGATCGTCTTACGGGCTTGCACTCGCGCGCCTATTTCGAAGAGCTCTTGCAACGCGACTGGGTGCTGGCGCAACGCGATTCCCACGAGATCGGACTCACGTTGTTCGATATCGACGACCTCGCCACCTACAACGAAACATTCGACAAGGCCGCCGGAGACGCCTGCATCCGCCGCATCGCCCGTGTTATCGGCGCATCCTATCGACGGGGTGGTGATCTTGTTGGTCGTTGGGAAGGAGGCACGTTCGCCGTCCTGACACAGGGCGACGCCGCGGAGAAAGCCTCCCAATATGCGCTAGTGGTGGCGCAGCGCGTCCGTGATCTGATGATGCATCACCCGCGTGCCGGCTCTGGCCGCTTCGTGACACTGAGTGCGGGAGTGGCGAGCCTGGTGCCGCCGCGCGAGCTCACCCTCGATGCGTTGTTGAAAGCCTGTCGCGCCTCGCTGAAGCGTGCGAAGTCGCTGGGGAAGAACAGCATCTCAACCGCCGAAGCGACGGACTTTCAGTAATTACCTTCCCGGTGGCCTGTTGCCTTGAGCCGGTGAAACCAAAGCTATGACCCCAAACGCCGGATGATCGTAGTAGTTGCGCTCGTAGAATTTGATGCGCCGACTCTGATTGATCGTAAACGTCGTCCCCGACGCCGCGCCCAGTCCGCCCGGTGGTGACGGATCCACGTAAGTCAGCGTCATCCCGAGGTGCAGATACTGCCCCCGCTCGAGAAACACCGTCCCGGTCAACCCCGGCACATCCACCCCAAGCCGCTGCACGGGAAACCCCGCGCGCGTGCCCCATCCGCTAGCCGTCTGGGACCACGCCGTATGCGCGATCGGCACGTACGCGCCGCTCGACCGCAGCCGGCCCTCGATCTCGGTGAGCTGATAGGCGGAACTCGGAATCGCCGCCACGAAATGTCCCACCTGTGAAGAGGTACTCGAGCCTTCGTCACCCGCGATGGTGTTGCCGGTACCCGTCTCGGCCGCCCAATTTTCAGCGCCGCCCTGAGCCGACGTCGCTCGAAAGACGACGATCTCGATGTTGTAAGCGGGTGCTGCCGACTCCTGCGACACAGCAGGCAGCCCACAGGCCAAAGCGGCGAGCATCAGGCAAAGCGTCCGCAGACGCGCGGTGCGGGATTTCATGGCGCGTATTCTACTTCAGGGCCGGGGCAGGGCGCCTCACGGCAGCGCACTTGGCGCCCAACAGCGACGGTGACTACTTCCGCTTCGGTCCGCGCCGCCCGGCCGCTCGCCTTTGGCGCCCTAGGGCCGCTCTCGCGCCGAATGGCGACGCCTGACTACTTCCGTTTCGACCCACGTGGTGGCTCGGCTTTCGTGCCGGCCACAGCAGGCGCCGCTTTCGCGCTGGCGACCACAGGCACGGCCTCCGCCGGCTTAGCTTTCTCCCCCAACAACTTCAGCAACGCGTCCGCGAACACAAACCGCTGCTCCTCGGTCGGCAACTGCCTGCTCAGCCGCATCTTCAGTGGCCCTTCCAGCCGGTAATCCCGCGCCCCTTTCTGCACCATCCTCACGACAGTCCCCGAGTCGATGGAGTTTTTCTCCTCGAACGTCACCGAGCCGCCCTGCGGCCCGATATCCAACCGCCGCACGCCAATCGCCCGCGCCGCGAGCTTCAACTTCGCGATCTTCAACAGGCTTTGGGCTGCGGCCGGCAACGGCCCGAAGCGGTCATACATCTCGGCGTTCAGCTCATCGACCGCCTCGTTGTCCTTCGCCGCGGCGATTCGCTTGTAGAGGCTCAGCCTGACGTGCACATCCGCGATGTACGTTTCCGGCACGAACGCCGGCAGCCGCAGTTCCACCTCGGTCGCCGCACCGAGCGGTCTGTCGAGCTGGGGCTCACGACCTTCCTTGAGCGCTTTCACCGCGTGGTCGAGCATATCGAGATACATCGCCAGGCCGACCTCGGTCATCTGGCCACTCTGCTGCTCTCCCAACAGCTCACCCGCGCCGCGAATCTCCAAGTCATGCGTCGCGAGCACAAACCCGGCCCCCAGCTCCTCCATCGACTCGATCGCTTCCAACCGCTTGGCCGCGTCTCCCGACAATGCCTTGCGCGGGGGCGCGATCAGATAAGCATAGGCGCGGTGATGCGACCGTCCCACACGCCCCCGCAACTGGTGCAGCTGCGCCAGCCCCATGTGATCCGCCCGGTTGATCATGATCGTGTTGGCGGTCGGCACGTCGATGCCGCTCTCGATGATCGTCGTACAGACCAGCAGGTTGAAGCGCCGATGATAGAAATCCACCATCAACTGCTCGAGGTCGCGCGCTCGCATCTGGCCGTGCCCGATCCTGACACTCGCCTCGGGGACCAGCGCCTGCACCTCGCCCGCGATCTTTTCGATCGTGCGGACTTCATTGTGCACAAAGTACATCTGCCCGCCGCGACGCAGTTCGCGCAGCGCCGCTTCGCGCAGTGTCGGCCCGTGCCACTCGACCACGAACGTCTTGATGGCCAACCGCTCGGCCGGCGGCGTCGTAATCAGCGACAGATCGCGCAACCCGCCCAACGCCATGTTGAGCGTGCGCGGTATCGGCGTCGCCGTCAGAGTCAACACGTGTACGTTCGCGCGTAATGCCTGCAATCGCTCCTTGTCACGCACTCCGAAGCGGTGCTCCTCATCGACGATGATGAGGCCCAGATCCTTGAACCGCGCATGTGAATGGAGCAACCGATGCGTGGCAATGACAATATCGACAGTGCCGCGCTCAATACCTTCCAACGTCGCCTGCGTCTCCTTGGCATTCCCGAAACGCGACAACGCCTCGATCCGCACCGGCCAATCCGCGAACCGGTCGCGGAAGTTCGCCAGATGCTGCTGAGCGAGCAGTGTCGTCGGTGCCAGCACCGCGACCTGTTTGCCCCCCTGGGCGGCCGCGAACGCCGCGCGCATCGCAACTTCCGTTTTCCCGAATCCGACATCGCCGCAGACGATGCGATCCATCGGCCGATTGCTGCGCAAATCCGCCAGCACGGCGTTGATTGCCGTCGCCTGGTCTTCTGTTTCCTCGAATGGGAATGCGTTGGCAAACGCCTGGTAATCGAGTTCCTGGAACGGCAGACTCAACCCTTGTTGGGCCTTGCGCCGCGCATACAGATCGAGCAGCTCGGCCGCCACATCCCGGATCTTCTCGGCGGCCCGCTTGCGCGCCTTCGCCCACTGGTCCGTCCCGAGTTTATGTAGCGGCGCAGACTCGGGCGCCGAGCCCGTATAGCGACTCACCAGGTGCAATGAATGCACCGGCACGTACACCCGATCGCCGTCCATGTACTCGAGGACGAGGAACTCGCCCTGCTGCCCGGCGATCTCCATCACCTGCATGCCAACATAACGGCCGACACCGTATTCCTCGTGAACCACCGGCGCGCCCGGATTGAGATCCTGAAGATCACGCAGTATGGCTTCGGGATCAGCAGCCGCACGCTTGCGGCGCCGTTCCTGCCGCGCCCGTGCGCCGAATAACTGCGCTTCCGAAACGACAGCTATATGAGGATCGGTGAGCGTCAGCCCCTGCAGGTCAGGCGCCACCGTCAGTGCCAGGGCCGCCTTGCCATTTGCGAACGCATCCCAACTCTGAACGGCCGCGATCGTATGACCCTGCGCCCGTAACATTTCCTGCAGCACTTCCCGGCGTCCGGGCGAGTCCGCTGCGATCAGAACTCGTCCACCAAAATCCCCCAGAAACGCGTCGAACGGCGCGAAAGGCTTCTCCGCCCGCACATCTATCCGCAGCTCGCGGGGCGCGCTCGTCGGGAAGTTACGCACGGTCTCCGACGGCCCCTGCAACTCAGTGTCAGCCTTGAAGGCCTCGAGCGTGATGGAGGAGAACGTCGCGAGCCTGGCATCGAGCTCCGCCGGCTCGAGAAACAACTCAGCCGGCCGCAGGATCGGCCGTTCGATATCGTGGCGGCGATCCTCGTAGCGCGCCTCGATGTCCTCCCAATTCTTGATGAGCGCACCGGGCAATGCCGCGTCGTGCACGATGACCGCGTTGGGCGGGAGATAATCGAACAGCGTCGCCGTGCCTTCGAAAAACAGCGGCAGGTAGAACTCAACTCCGGCCGGCGCAATGCCTTCAGTCACGCCCCGATAGATGGAGGTCTTGGTCGGATCGCCCTCGAACCGGGTGCGGAAGCGGCGGCGAAACTCCTTGATCGCGTCCGGGTCGAGCGGGACCTCGCGCGCGGGGAGGAGGCGAATGTTCTCTAGCGAATCCAGGGAGCGCTGACTCTCGGGGTCGAACGTCCGAATCGCCTCGATCTCGTCATCGAAGAGATCGATTCGGAGTGGGGCGGTCGTCCCCATCGGGTAGACATCCAATAGCGAGCCGCGCACGGCGAACTCGCCGGGGCTCACAACCTGACTGACGCTCGCGTAACCCGCCTCCGCGAGCCTTTGTCGAAACGGCTCGAGCGCGAGAGCGTCGCCCACGGAGAGCTCGAACGCCCGTCCTTGCACGTAGGTCCGTGGGAGGAGGCGTTGCATGAGCGTGTCGGCCGTGACGATGAGGCATCCGTGTTGAGCACGGGGAAGCTCGAAGAGTGTTCTCAGCCTCTCGGAGATGATGTCTGGATGCGGGGAGAACAGGTCATACGGCAGCACTTCCCAGTCCGGTAGCCGTAACAGCGGCAGCGACTCGCTGGCAAAGAATTTCAGCTCGGCGGTGAAGCGCTCGAGTTCTCGCGCGGCGTCGACGACTACGACATAGAGGCGGCGATCACCGCGTGTGGCTTCGGCTAGCGCCAGGGCAGCAGCGCTGCCGTAGAGCTGGTGCCAGCGCAGACGAGGCTTTGCAGCCGAGGGTACTGGGGGGTTGAGGAGTGCGGGCATTCGAAAACGTTAGGAGCCAGGTCAACGAAGGGCGCGAAAGCTTACCAGCGGACTTCGCGCCTGGGCTGACGGAATCCGCGGCGTGGTTCATGGGGGCGTGGGCCCGCGGGGAAAAGGGCCCTTGGCGGACCCGCCGCGTACCCGAAGGGGACAAGACGCCTTCCCTGGGTCATGCGCAATCCCGCCGGGAGATGCAGGGCATCGACGCCCGCGGGGTCGTTACAGTACCGCTGGCTCGCTGACCTGTACGCGGGCTTCCGTCGGCACGCAGTAGATATCGATCGGCGCGGTCCGGCCGCGCAGTTGCATCGCCGGGAGATGGGTGCAGCCCACGTCGAACCCATCCTTATCGAGGGATTTTTTCAGCGCCAGCGAGAACAGCATCTCGCCGGCACGGGCACGTTGGCAGAGGCGGGCGGCGATGTTCACCGTGTCGCCAATGATCGTGTAGTTCATGTAGGCGGTCGAGCCGATGTTGCCGGCAACCACATCGCCCTCGTTGATGCCGATCCCGAGGCCGGCCTCGATCTGATAGCGCTCTTTCCAGGAGCGAGCGAGTTCGCCGAAGCTCTCGAGCATTTCCCGGGCGGCGCGGACGGCGCGTTGCGGACTGTCGGGCTGCTCCATCGGCACACCGAAACCCAGCATCAGGCTGTCGCCCGCCATGTGGAACACCGTTCCGTCATGCCGAAAGGTGATTTCCGTGAGGAGCGAGAAATATTCGTTCAGCAGCGGCACCACTTCGTGGGGCTCGAGCCGCTCGGAAATGCTGGTGAACCCCCGCAGGTCCGCGAACAGCACGACCGCGTGCGTGCGTACGTCAGCGGTCGACAGCAGGGTATCGCGCAATTGCGCGTCTTCCAGGATCTTGTCCGCGAGGCGTGGAGATACATAGCGGCGAAAAGTCTGCCGCATGACTTCTTCACGACGCCTGATCTCTGCTTCAAGCTGCACCGCCGCGATTTTGCGACGTACGGTGCCCGCGCGCACGAGCGCCTCGATACGGTTCCTTAACGGCTCGTCACCCGACACTGTTTATATCCCCAGATTCTTATCGAACACCGGGAGCGTATCACCGGTGCACGTGCACTCTCCACTGGCACCCGCAAGGGACCTGTGATTTTTCTGGGTTATGAGAGACTTAAGGCCGGTCAATCTCGTCGGTGAGCAACGCCCCCCGTTCTAAGACCCCGTTTGTTTCAGCCGCATGAACGCGGCAGTAACAAGGTGGGGATTTCACCCCGCAGTGGTTACTGCGTGGATGACCCGATCGTGCTCGAAGAACACCGAGAAGCCCGGATAGTCCCAACGCGAGATCGGTGGCGCACCGACTGCGTCGTGCTTTGTAACCGGCGCGCCGAACTTGGCTTCCACCTGCGTCATGGTAACGCCGCGCTTGGGTTTCTCGGACTGTGAGTCGCGCACCTGGACCTGGTCGTCCACGACGATCGTTTCGGCCAAGGCGGTGCTGGCCGTGCCCAGGCAGTAGCCCAGAATACAGACCAGCGTGCAAAGGAGTGCGGCGAGATTTCGAGTCTGCATACGGAAGCTCCGGGCCGTCCTGAGCGGGCATATTACCATCCACCGAAATCTGTCAAAGCCCAGGTCCGCCCAGTAACCCCCTGCAATGTGTGACGCGGTTCGTGTTTCGGCGATCCAGCGTCCCAGTTGTGGTTAAATCGCGACGATGTTTCACCCGCTTTCGCTTTACATAGGCCTGCGCTACGTCCGGGCGCGGTCGCACAAGTTTTTCGTCTCGTTCATTACCTGGGCCTCGCTCGTTGGTGTCGGTGTCGGCGTCGCCGCCCTGATCGTCATTCTCTCTGTCATGAATGGCTTCGAGAATGAGCTGCGGGACCGACTGCTCTCTCTCGGCGCGCACGCCCGCGTGACATCCAACGAGAGTGCGACGGCACCCACTCCGGCCGAGTGGCAAGACGCCGAGCGAATCATCCGAGGTATGCCCGGCGTTGCGGGCGTAGCGCCGTACGCAGAGATCCAGGCGCTCGCTCTGCGAACGCCGGAAATGCTCCCCGTGGTCCTCCGCGGTATCGACCCCACCGCTGAGCCGCAGGTCACCGAGATCGTCCAGTCAATCAAAATGGGCCAACTGTCCGACCTGACTCCCGGATCGGACCGGGTCCTCATCGGCGCGGTCATAGCGGATCGTCTCGGCCTCACGCGCGGCGACGCTATGACGTTACTCATCCCAACCGTAACGCCCGACGGGGCCCCCGCGCCGAAACTGCGGCAACTCGAGGTCGCTGGCGTGTTTGAAGCCGGGATGCAGGAGCTCGATGGCGTTTTCGTTTTCGCCCACATCGACGACGTCAAGGCCATCGCCCCCGGGCAGCGCAACGGTGTCGGTTTGAGAATCCGTTTCAATGACGTTCTGGCCGCATCGGCTCTCTCGGCTCGGTTGCGCACCCTGCTGCCGAAGGGATTCGATGTAACAGACTGGACCCAGGACAACGCCACCTACTTCCGCGCGACCCGGATCGAGCGGACCATGATGTCGCTGATCCTTTTCCTCATCGTGGCCGTTGCCGCCTTCAACATCGTTGCCATGCTCGTGATGGTGGTGACTGACAAGCGCACTGACATCGCCATCCTGCGCACCTTCGGCGCGTCTCCCCGGAAGATCCTGGGCGTCTTCATCACTCAGGGGCTGGTCATCGGCTGGCTCGGTGTCGCTGTGGGCCTGGCGCTCGGCCTCCTGATCGCCTTCAACGTCGGGACCATCGAGCCCTTTCTCGAACACACCTTCGGCTTCCAGATCTTCGATTCCGATGTCTACTACATCACGACCATCCCCTCGGATGTTCGCTGGCCGAATATCATTACCATCGGATTGGCGGCGTTCCTGCTCACCGGCATTGCGACGTTATATCCCGCCATCCGCGCATCGCGCACCCCACCCGCCGAAGCGCTACGGTACGAGTGAGTCATGGCGACGCCCTATGAATGGCTCATCGGCACGCGGTATCTGCGCTCGACGCATCGACGCGGATTCGTCTCTTTCGTCGCGGTCGTCTCCGTACTCGGCCTCGCGCTCGGCGTAGCGACTCTTATCGTCGTCCTGTCCGTGATGAACGGCTTCCAGCGCGAGATCCGCAGTCGCATCCTCAGTGTCAGCTCCCACGCGACCATGATGGGCCTCGAAGGTAACCTGTCGAACTGGCAGACCGTCCAGCGCGAAGTGCTGAAGCAACCCGGTGTCGTTGCGGCCGCCCCGTACATCGAAGAGCAGGCGATGCTCGCCAACGGCGCGCATATCGATGGAGCGGTCGTACGCGGCATCCTTCCGGAACAGGAGAAGACCGCCGACGGCCTCTCTCAACGCGTGACCGAGGGGACATTCTCTGATCTCAAAGCCGGCGAATACAACACCATCCTGGGCAACGCGCTCGCCAAAGACCTCAATGTCCATGTCGGCGGCTCGGTAGTCCTCATCGCCCCCGACGGAATCGCCACACCAACCGGTGTCGTTCCGCGTATGCGCCGCTTTACCGTGGTCGGAATCGTCGAATCGGGCATCTATGAAATCGATCGTGGTCTCGCCCTGGTCCACATGACGGATGCCGGGCGCCTGTTCCGATTGAATGACCGCGTCACCGGTATGCGCTTGGCGCTGCAGGATCCGCAGCGTGCTCCCGCCACCGTTCGCGCGGTCGCCAAGGCCTTGGGCGGCAACTTCTACGTCAAAGACTGGACGATGGATCACGAGATCTTCTTCCGCTCCATCGACAGCATGAAGAAGATGATGTTCATCATCCTCTTCATGATCGTCGGCGTCGCTGCGTTTAATATCGTGGCCACGCTCGTCATGATCGTGAAAGAGAAGCAGACCGACATTGCGATCCTGCGCACCCTCGGTGCCGGGCCGCCCAACATCCTGTTCACCTTCGCGGTCCAGGGGGTCCTGATCGGCCTGGGTGGCACGGTGCTGGGTGCGGTTCTGGGCAAGCTGTTGTCGGACCACCTCGGCGCGATTGTTGGTGCCCTGGAGCGCCTGTTCGACACGCAGTTCATCGACGCTCGTGTCTACTTCATCAGCGATCTCCCGACCTACGTCGAGGGCTCCGACGTGCTGCAGATTTGCGGCGTCGCCTTCGTCCTGTGCGCCCTCGCGACGATCTACCCCGCGTGGCGCGCCTCCCGTACAGCGCCCGCGCAGGCCCTGCGACATGAGTGACGCCTAATGACTGTCCCCGTTCTCGAAGCCCGCAACGTCCATAAAAGCTTTCGGCAGGGTCCTGTTACCCTCGAAGTCCTGCAGGGCGTTGCGATCTCCATTGGCACCGGTGAGCGCATCGCCATTGTCGGCTCATCGGGCTCCGGCAAAACCACGTTGCTCCAGATTCTCGGTGGCCTCGACCGTCCCACCACAGGCCATGTCCTGGTAGACGGCAAGGACATCCACGAGCAGACCGAGAAGGAGCGCGGTGATCTGCGCAATCGTGCCCTGGGCTTCGTCTACCAGTTCCATCACCTGCTGCCCGAGTTCTCCGCGCTCGAGAACGTGGCGATGCCCTTGCTCGTGCGCCGGATGAAAGTCGCCGACGCCCGCGCCAAGGCGCGTCGGTTGCTGGACAGGGTAGGGTTAGGTCAGCGTCTGGATCACCGACCCGACCAACTCTCAGGCGGTGAGCGCCAACGCGCTGCCGTCGCCCGCGCGCTCGTGACGGAGCCGAAGATCGTGTTGGCCGACGAGCCCACCGGAAACCTGGACGGCAGCAACGCCGAGTCCGTCTTCGCCCTGATGCTGGAGCTCAATCGGGAGTTAGGTACGAGCCTCATCGTGGTGACCCACGATCTGCGGCTGGCGAGTCGAATGGAGCGGATTTTCGCGATCGAGCGCGGGGTTCTGACGGAGAAACCGGTGTCTGCGGTCGAGGTGTAGAGCCTGCGGTCGGGGTGTGGAGTCCGCCGTCGAGGTGCGGGGCTCAGTCGAAGCGCGACGCTCGGTCGAGGTCGCGAGCCTAGAGGCTCCTATACGGCCGGGGCCATGTGCCTCGCCCGATACCGCGTCTTCACTCGCCATCGCCAGACGAGCTCCATGGTTATCCACCCCAGCAGCCCGGTCACGATCGCGCAGGCCACGCACCCCAGCAGGAAGGGCTTCCAAACGGGCCCCAGGCTCGTTTCGAACCACGCCCAGGTCGGGTGGAAATTGAAGCTTTCCGGGCTGATCCCGAGGAGCGTCGTTCCTACCCGGTACGCCGTGTAATACACGGGTACGCAGGTCAGGGGGTTGACCAGCAGGGTCGTCCCGTAGATCGCCGGGAGATTGATCCGTAAGGCGATGGCGATAATCCCCGCGACCAGCAAGTGGACAGGCAGGGGGATGAAACAGATGGCCAGGCCCACGCCAAAGGCGCTGGTGACCGCTCGCCGGTGGAGCGTCCACAGGCGCGGATCAGCGATTCGGTCCCCAAACGGCCGCAGATACCAGCGCTTCTGCAGCGAGCCGGGAGAGGGACAGATCTTTTTTAGTAGGCGGCGCGGCATGAGGCGGAAGGACTCTACCAGAACAATTCGCAAAGAATCTGTACTCGGTCGCAACGGTTCTTTTAACCCCCTGGAAGGAGCCACCCTTGACAATCTAATTTTGTCTTGAGACGCGGTTCCTTCTCAGACACTGGTCGCAGGTTCCGTGCCGTACCGTCTCGGGCCCGGGTCGACCCGCGACTCTTGGTCCTCACCGCCGGGTCCCTACACACCGGATGACCGTCAGGGCGCGTGCGCCGTCGCTGCGACCCGACATCAGACGCAGGTTATCTTGAGCCTCCGCGACTCTCCGGTATGATGCCGCGTCGCTGTTGCCGGTTAACCGGCGTGAGGTCACTTGGATGTGGGAAATCGTGCGGGCCGGCGGCCCGCTGATGTGGCCGATTATTTTTTGCTCGATCGTTGCCGCAGCCATCGTGCTGGAGCGTCTCTGGACACTGCAGGACCGGCGTGTGTTGCCGCCCGAGTTGCAGGCGCAGGTCTGGAAGCTCATCGAAGCCAACCAGGTCAATGACAAGGTCATTGCCGCGCTCGAGCAGAATTCGCCGTTGGGCAAACTCTTCGCGGCCGGATTGGCGAATCGCCATCGTCCGCGTGAGATCCTCATGGAGCGCCTGGAGGACACCGGCCGTCACGTGGTGTATGAGCTCGAGCGCTTCCTGAACTCGCTCGGCACCATCGCCAGCATCTCGCCGCTGCTCGGCCTGCTCGGCACCGTCACGGGCATCATTCGCTCGTTCAACGCCATTCAATCGGGCGGCATGGGTGATCCTCGTGCGCTGTCCGGCGGTATAGCTGAAGCGTTGATCGCCACGGTCGCCGGTCTATGCGTCGCCATCCCCTCGCTCATCGCCTACCGTTACTTGCGCGGCAAAGTTGAGCGCATCGTGGTGGAGATGGAGAAGAATGCGATGCGGATGGCCGATGCTGTTGAGGCGTCGCAGGCGAGGGAAGGACGGTCGTCGTCCAGCACGGCCGCCGCCGCTGTCGCGGCTTGAGCGCCCCGATGACCTCGGCCCACGTATGACCTCGAGCCGTCCGTGAACCTGAAGCCCCGCCGCCACGAAGAGCCGGAGATCAACGTCGTCTCCCTCATCGACGTCGTGCTCCTCCTCGTGGTCTTCTTCATGCTCTCGAGCCGTTTCACGGACGAGGGTCGGATGCGCGTGCGCCTGCCGCAGGCGAATGCGGTTCCTCCGCAGACCGCCCAGAGCGAGCCGCTGGTGGTCACGGTAACCCAGGAGGGCACCTACCGGGTCAATGAGAAAGAGCTCATCAACTCCAGTCCAGAGACTCTGCGCGCCGCGGTGTTGAAAGAGACCGGCTCGAATCGCGGCGTCCGGGTGACGCTCCGCGCCGATGGCCGCGCCACACACCAGTCAGTGATTACAGCCATGGACGTGCTGGGCCGCCTCGGCTTCGCCGAGCTCAATATCGCCACCATCAAGGAAGGTCCGGCGGGAAAGCCTTGAGCACCACCGGGGGGGCCAACAAGCCGGCGCCGGAGGGTGCGCTCCACACCTATCTGCGCCTGCTGAGTTATGTCCGCCCCTACCGCGGCCATTTCACGATTGCGATCCTGGGTGGCATTTTGTATTCCGCCGTCATGGGCAGTATCGGCTACTGGGCCAAGAGCCTCGGCGACAACACCCTCATCCAGCGAGACCCGCGCACCATCACCTGGGCTCCGCTCATCCTCGTCGCGCTCTTCGTTCTGCGCGGCCTGGGCGATTTCACGCAGACCTACTTCATGGGTTATGTCGGCCGGCGGGTCGTGACACGCCTGCGCGGTGAAGTCTTCCGCCGCGTTCTGCAGTTTCCGATCAGCTACTTCGATCGCAACTCGGCCGGTGCGCTGCTTTCACGGCTGACCTACAACACCGAGCAGATAGGGCAGGCCACCACCGATTCCGTCGTGTCGGTGCTCACGACGACGCTCACGATCACCTTCTCGATCGGATTACTGCTGTGGCTCAACGCGCGCCTGGCTTTGATGGCGCTCACCATCGGCCCCCTGATGGGATGGCTCATCTCGGTCATCAACCGGCGCTTCCGCCGTTATAGCCGCCGTATCCAGGACTCGGTCGGCGACGTAACCCGTGTATCCAAGGAGAGCTTCGAGGCGCCACGACTCATCAAGGTCTACAACGCCCAGGAGCATCTGGACCGTCAGTTCGATGTTGTGAACCAGTACAACCTGCGCTCGAACATGCGCCTCGTGCTGACCAGGAGTCTCGCGAACCCGACCGTGCAACTCGTGACCGCACTCGGCGTCGCCGTCGTTCTCTATATAGCCATCGCGGACGCCATCGCCGGGCGCATGACGATGGGCGACCTGCTCGGCTTTTTCGCGGCGCTCGTCAACATCGCACAGCCGTTGCGGGAGTTGGTCGGAGTCAGCGGTGCTTTGCAGAACGGCATTGCCGCCGGCCAGAGCCTGTTCGAGCTTCTCGACGAGCCGGCCGAGTCGCAGGGCGGTGGCTTTACGACACCCCGGGTCCGGGGCGAAGTCGAATTCGCGAACGTCTCCTTCTCGTACGAGAGCGGCAAAGGCCCGGCGCTCAATGGCGTCTCACTCAAGGTTGCCCCGGGCGAAAGCGTCGCCATCGTCGGCAAGTCGGGCAGCGGAAAATCCACCCTCGTGAACCTCCTGCCGCGGTTTTACGACGTCATGTCGGGCTCGGTCCGCATCGACGGGCGCGATGTACGGGACTACGATCTGCGCAACCTGCGTGAACAGATTGCCGTCGTGAGCCAGGACGTCGTCCTCTTCAACGATACGATCCGAAACAACATCGCCTTCGGCCGGGAGGTGTCGGACCAAGCCCTCGAGCAGGCGGCAGACGCGGCGCGTGTTCTCGAGTTCACCGGCGAGCAGCCGGCCGGACTCAACACCATGGTAGGTGACCGTGGCGTGCTCCTCTCCGGAGGCCAGCGGCAACGCATTTCCATCGCCCGGGCCTTGCTCAAGGACGCGCCCATTCTCATCCTCGACGAGGCGACCTCGGCACTCGACACCGAATCCGAGCGCTATATCCAGGCGGCCCTCGCGCGCCTCGTCCAGAACCGCACCACGTTCATCATCGCTCACAGGCTTTCAACCGTGGAGCAGGCCGACCGCATCATCGTTCTCGATGGCGGTGACATCATCGAGACCGGCACGCACGCCGAACTCCTCAACAAGGACGGTATCTACGCCCAACTGCACCGCATGCAGTTCAAAGTTTGAGTTGACCGGAGATGGAGCAACGGCTCACGAAGCTCTGGTATCGCGACGCTGCGGGACCTTCGTTGTTGCAGCCCCTCTCATGGCTCTACGCCACTGCCATCCGTGTGCGTGCCATCGCTTATGCGCGGCGTTGGCTGACCACCCATCATGTTGATAAACCCGTCGTCGTCGTCGGGAATCTCACGGTAGGCGGCACGGGCAAGACCCCGCTGGTCATCTGGCTGGCGCGCCACCTGACCGAGCGTGGCTTGCGGGTAGGAATCGTGTCTCGCGGCTATGGGTCGGAAGCCGCAGAGGCGCCTCGCCTGGTGAACGAAACTTCCAACTGGCAGGACGTGGGTGATGAGCCGTTGCTTCTGTACCGCGGCACCCAGTGCGTTACCGTCATCGGACGTGATCGTGTGGCCGCTGCGCGGGCCCTCGTGACGAGAGGTGTCGATGTCATCGTGTCCGACGACGGGCTGCAACACCTCCGCCTGGCCCGGGATTGCGAAATCGTCGTCATCGATGGAACCCGTGGCTTTGGCAATGGGCGAATGCTGCCTGCCGGGCCCTTGCGAGAGCCTGTTTCCCACGTAGCGGACGCCGACGTCATCGTTATTAACGGCGCGGCGGAACATTCGTCCCTGCGGCGCGTAGGATCGTCTATAGAAGCCAGAGCGCTGCAGATGACCTTGTTACCCGGTGACGCCGTCCGGCTCGATGGGCGGGAACCGCCGCGGTCTCTCGAAGCCTTTCGAGGCCGCTCCGTCCATGCCGTTGCCGGTATTGGCAATCCCGCTCGTTTCTTTCGCGACCTGCGCGGTCGGGGTCTCGATGTCATTGAGCACGCGTTTCCCGATCATCACCCGTTTGCAGCGCATGATCTGTCGTTTGGTGATGATCTTCCGGTGCTCATGACGGAGAAGGATGCCGTAAAATGCGCCTCGTTCGCCGATCCGCGGTTATGGTCAGTTCCCACTACCGCAACATTCAGCGAAGCGCAGGCGCGTGAATTGCTCGATCATGTGATGCGTAAGATCGAGTCCCGTCGAGTGCCGGAGGTTAAATCCTGATGGATGCGCGTTTGCTCGAGATACTGGCCTGCCCTGTCTGCAAGGGGACACTGCTTTATAAACGCGAGGCGCAAGCGCTGGTCTGTCGGATGGACCGGCTTGCCTATCCGATCCGTGACGACGTTCCCGTCATGCTGGAAGAAGAGGCGCGGCAACTCGCGGCCGACGATCCCCTTCTTGAGCGCTAAGAGCGGGCACAGCGTGTTTAGAGTGGTGATCCCAGCGCGCTATGCTTCGGCGCGACTTCCCGGCAAGGCTCTCATGTCCATCGGCGGTAAACCGATGGTGCAGTGGGTGTATGAGCGAGCGCGGGCGTCCGGAGCCGAGGATGTGTTGATCGCCACCGACGATTCGCTGATTCTCAGCGCGGGTCATTCATTTGGCTCCGAAGTCGTGATGACAGACTCGACCCACACCTCGGGAACCGATCGCATCGCCGAGGTTGCCCGCAAGCGCGCCTGGTCCGAGGACCAGATCGTCGTGAACGTGCAGGGCGACGAGCCCCTCATTCCGCCGGCCCTCATCAAACAGGTGGCGCAAATGTTGGAAACGCATCCGCGCGCCGACATCGCGACACTCGCGACGCCGATCGAGTCGCTGGATGAGTTCCTGAATCCCAACGTGGTGAAAGTCGTCACCGACAGGCAGGGTAGGGCCTTGTACTTCAGCCGGGCGCCGATCCCATGGAACCGCGACGGTGCCTCCGCCGGACTGGCGACCCAACGGGCATTTGCGGGCTCCCGACGGCATGTCGGGATCTATGCATACCGGGTTGGCGCTTTGCTAAAAGTCGCCGCGCTCGCGCCCACGGCGTTGGAAACGACCGAGCGGCTCGAGCAATTGCGTGCGCTCGAGAATGGTCTCGAAATCCGGGTGGCGGACGCCACCGAGCGGCCGGGTCCGGACGTCAATACCGCCGAGGATTTCGAGCGGGTCCTGGCTCTCACCGCCTCTCGAAATTAGTGCTTTTGCCCTCATCTACAATGCGGCGTGACGCCCTGGGGCATTTTGACAATTTCTCACAATCGGCGCGAAATTAAGGCGATGTTCATGGTCTTGGGCTCAGGCTTGAGCGGAACTCAGGTGTGACTGGAACCCAGGCGCGGCACCTGGTGTCAACCTGGATACCGCTGGTCGCGTTCTTGCACCATGGACCTCGCTTCACTGACGGAAGCTCAAAAATGACGATTCGAAACAAAGTGTTTTCGCGTATCACCCTTACTGCGGTCGCGGCTTCCGCGATCGTGCTCCTGGCGGGCTGCGTGGAGGCACCCCCGCGACGCGTCTATGCGCCGCCGCCGCCCGACAAACCCAATACCGATGTCTACGCCTACCCGCAAAACAATCAGACTCCGGATCAACAGGAGCGTGATCGTTACGAGTGCAACAGCTGGGCCGTGAAGCAATCGGGATTCGACCCGAGCGGGCCGAACGTCCCGCCGCATGATCGTTACCGGGTCGTAGCAGCCGGACCGGCGCCGGGCTCGGGCACTGCGGTGGGCGCCATTACGGGCGCGATTCTCGGTGCGGTTATTGCGGGTCCCCGTAACGCGGGCGCGGGCCTTCTCGTGGGTGGCGTTGCGGGCGGTGTCGTGGGCACCGCCGCCGAACAGCAGCAGCGTGCCGAGGCCGACGCCCAGGCTCAACAGATTGTCGACAGCCGCAGCGCGCAGCAGATGGCTGTCATCGACGCGCGGGCGTCGAACTATCGCCGAGCCCTCGGAGCCTGCTTCGAAGGTCGCGGCTATAGCGTGAAATGACTCATATGACGAACACTGGAATGTCGAGTAGGAACATGAAAGCCAAACCGTGGATGTCCATCGTCGGTGCCGTGGCTGTCGCATTTGCGTTCACCGCGGGCACTGCCAACGCTGATCCCCCACACGGCGAACGCTATGGCGGCGGTCGTGGCGGACCCGGACCGCGTCCCGGCTTCGATCACATGGACGCGCGATTCGGTCACAACCATTACTACCCCTCCCGCGGTTATGCATTTCACGACTTACCGCGTGATCGCGTCGTCGTCGGTGGTGGCCGCTACTACTATTCGAGCGGCATTTGGTACGAACACCGCGGACCGTCATTCGTGGTAATCGGTGCGCCGTTCGGCTTGTTCGTGCCGGTTCTGCCGCCGTACTACAACACGGTGTACTACGGTGGCGTTCCGTACTACTACGCGAACGACACCTACTACCAGTGGGTTCCCGATCAGAATCAGTACGAAGTCGTGCAGCCCCCCGGTGATGATAACGCCGCGCAAATGCAGCCAGGCCCAGCCGCGCAGGCTGCTGCGACGACCGTGACCGACGACGTCTTCATCTACCCGAAGAACGGTCAATCCGACGAGCAGCAGGCCACCGACAAGTACGAATGTCACAAGTGGGCGAACCAGCAGTCGGGCTTCGACCCGACGCAGTCGGGTGGTGGTGTGCCCCCTGAGCAGAATGCGAGTGCTCACGCCGCTTATAGCCGTGCAATGGGCGCTTGCCTCGAAGGACGCGGATACAGCGTAAAATAGGGCTGTGAAGATCCTCTTCGTCTGCCTCGGAAACATTTGCCGCTCGCCGACCGCGGAAGCCGTCTTCCGCGCCGTCGCGGCACGTGAAGCGCCCGAGCTGATGATCGAAGTGGATTCTGCTGGTACCGCCGGCTATCACATTGGCGAGCCGCCTGACCTCCGCACGAGGCAGGCGGCAACCCGCCGCGGTTACGACATGTCGCCCCTACGCGCGCGTATCGTCGAGCCCCGTGACTTCGAAGACTTCGACCTCATTCTCGCCATGGATCGCGAGAATTTGGGCGTCCTCCACCACAGAGCCCCCGCACATACTCGCGACCGCGTGCGCCTCTTCCTTGAGTTCGCTCCCAACGCCATGGTCACCGAAGTCCCCGATCCTTACTACGGTGGTCCCAACGGCTTTGAGGAAGTGTTGGACCTGGTAGAAGCCGCCACGCAAGGCCTTCTACAACATCTGCGCCAGCGCAGTCGCGCGGCGTAACCAACGCACACTCGAACTCACGGCATCGCCGGAATCCGCCTACTAAAAAAAACGGCGTGACGCGCAATCAACTCGCGCGTCACGCCGCTCCACTAGCTGCTTCTAACTTTTACTCGTCGTGTCGATCACCCGTCGGCGCGGAGGACCAAACCACGAATGGCTTAGCCGGCCGTGACGCGTCAGCCGACGAAGAGGAGGGCGCTTGCCCAGACGGCTCCGACGACTGCTCTCCCGATCGCTCGCTCTGCCCGGACGATTCACGTTGTGGCGAACTCTCGCGCGGCTGCGACACCTCGCGCTGAGGCGCACTCTCAAGTGGCTGCGACGTTTCGCGTTGCGGAGGACGCTCATACTGCTCCGACCGTTGTGACTCGCTCTGCTCACGCGGCTCTCTCGGTTCACGAGCCTCCCGAGGTTCGCGCGACTCACGAGGCTCACGTGCTTCCCGAGGCTCCCTTGGCTCACGCGGCTCACGTGCTTCGTACGATCCGCGCTCCTCGCGCGACTCTCCGGCTCCGCCCGCCTCACTCTGTCCACCATGCGAGTGCGAGTCATGCTCGTGCCCTTGGTGCTCATGGCTATGGCCACTGTGGTCCACGCTTTCGTGGTCATGATGCTCATGCCCACCTTCACCCTGCGCAGCCTGATGATCGTGGCCGTTGGCCATCTGCGGCCCACCACGATCACCGTGCACTTCGCCGCCAAACGACTGCTCGGCGTACTCGCCGCCACCGCCGCCTTCGGCACCGCCGGGACCGCCGTTAGCCGAAGATCCCATTGCGCCGTCTCGCGCGCCACCAGCGCCACCACCGCCACCGCGGCGACCACGACGCCGTCCACGACGCCCGCGACGCGGCTCACCATTCCGGTCTCCACGCTCGCCACCGCTCGGTCGATCACCGCCACGGTCCTGACCTTCTACGCGAGCATCACCCGCGCCACCCGCCAGCGCCGCCGTCGAGTCGACGGGACGATTAGCTTGCTCGTCCGCACGGACGGGCTCACCGGGTTGGGCAGCATCGCCGCCGCCTCCGCGGTTGAAGTTACTCGAGCGATTGGCATCGCGATTGAAGTCACCACGTCCCTCGCCGCGGTTGCCTTCAGCACGATTTCCATCGCCGCGGTTACCGTCACTACGGCCGCCCTCGGCGCGATTGCCCTCACCGCGGTTACCGTCACTACGGCCACCCTCGGCGCGATTGCTCTCACCGCGGTTGCCGTCGCCCCGATTTCCATCCCCACGATTGCTGTCAGCGCGCTGGCCTTCACCGCGGCTGAAGTCGTTACGGTTGCCGTCGCCCCGACCGGAATCACTGCGATTCGCATCGCCCCGATTCCCATCGCGCCGCCCCTGACCTTCGCCACGTCCTTGGCCCTCGCTTCGGCCGCCACCCTGCGCGTCCTGCGCAGGCTGATCGCCGCGCGGCCTCCGATCTAGATCCCGATTACCGCCGCTCCGACCACGGCCGCCGCCGCTGCGTCCTTCCGAGCGCTCACGTCCCTCGCCACGATCCCGATCGCCGCCACCGCGATCTCCACGGTCTCGCCGTGACCCGCCATCAGCAGCATGCCGATGACCGCCCCGCGAGTGCTCACGACGCCCATCGCGCCGCCCATCGTTACGTGACGTTGAACTGCTGCTTGACGCCGGTTTGGCGACCACAGGCTCAGTCACCACCGGTTGCGGCGCAGGTGTCGGCTCTTCAGCGAACAACCTCTTCAGCCGCCCCCAGAACCCGACATTCGAAACGGGCTCGACCGGTGCCGGAGTCGCCTCCGGCGCCACAGCCACAGGCGCAGGCGCAGGCGTCGGATGCAAAGGTGCCGTCGTGGCAGGTAGCAACGTAGCGACCGCCGGCGCTTCGGCCGGAGGCCGCTTGTCCTTCGCCGTGCCCGGCTCCGCAATCACAGGCGCCGTCGGCATGAGATAGCTGAGCTGCTTGTTCTCAGGCAGCTCTGCCTCGTCATCCCGAAGCCGTGCGATCGTGTACTCCGGCGTCTGCATGTTCTCGTTCGGAACAATGATGAGCTCCGCCTCGCTCTTGTCCTCGAGTGTGCGCAACCATTCGCGCTTCTCGTTGAAGAGGTAGGTGGCAACGTCGACCGGTACCTGCACGATTACGCGCGACGTCCGGTCCTTGCGCAGTTCCTCACCGATGAGTCGCAGCACCGACAAAGTCAGCGACTCGATACTGCGGATGTTGCCGATGCCCACGCACCGCGGGCATACGATATGGCTCGACTCGCCCAGCGACGGCCGCAAACGCTGCCGTGACATCTCGAGCAATCCGAATCGCGACAGGCGTCCGATCTGAATGCGCGCGCGGTCCATCTTCACCGCATCACGCAGACGGTCTTCCACCTCACGCTGATTCTTCGTCGACTCCATGTCGATGAAGTCGATGACAATCAGTCCGCCGATGTCTCGAATGCGCAACTGACGCGCGATCTCGTCGGCCGCCTCTAGGTTGGTATTCGTCGCCGTCATCTCGATATCGCTGCCGCGTGTAGCGCGCGCACTATTGATGTCGATCGAGACGAGCGCTTCGGTGTAGTCGATGACGATGCTGCCGCCCGAGGGCAGGCTCACCTTGTGAGCGTAAGCCGATTCGATCTGGCTCTCGATCTGGAAGCGGGTAAAGAGCGGGATGTCGTCCGTGTACATCTTCAGCCGTCTCTGTGCCTCCGAGGGCATGAAACGCTGCATGTACTCCTGCGCCTTCTGGAAGGCGGCGTCATTGTCGACGAGCACCTCGCCGATATCGTCCGAGAGGTAGTCGCGCATGGCGCGCGTGACGGCATCGCTCTCGCGGAAGAC
Organism: Gammaproteobacteria bacterium; assembly: GCA_028293725.1. The sequence goes on from JAQGOE010000219.1 coordinate 27,581, forward strand.
CAGAAACGGGGCAGGGCGGTCTTTGGCTGCCGCTTCGATCTGTTCCCATTGTGTCTTGAGGTTATCGAGGTCCCACTGCAGTTCTTCGACGGTACGCCCGACGCCGGCGGTACGAATGATCGCACCCATGCCATCCGGTATCTGCAACTGACCCATGACCTCACGCATCTGGTCGCGGTCTTCGCCCTCTATGCGCCGCGAGACGCCACCGGCGCGCGGGTTGTTCGGCATCAATACCAGGAAGCGTCCAGCGAGGCTGACGAAGGTCGTAAGAGCTGCGCCCTTGGTACCGCGCTCCTCCTTCTCAACTTGAACGATGAGATCCTGGCCCTCCGTGAGCAGCTCGCGGATGTTCATCCGCCCGCCTTGAGGCTGCTGCCTGAAGAAGTCGCGAGAGACTTCCTTCAGCGGCAGAAATCCGTGGCGCTGCGCTCCGTAGTCGACGAAACAGGCTTCGAGAGAGGGTTCTACCCGGGAGATCCGGCCTTTGTAGACGTTCGCTTTCTTCTGTTCACGGGAGGGTAATTCGATGCTCAGGTCAAACAGTTTCTGTCCGTCAACCAGAGCGACGCGCAACTCTTCCTCTTGAGTTGCATTCACGAGCATTCTTTTCATGTGCCCCTTCTATAGATTGAGGGGCCGGCAAGCACACGGCGGGAGGCCGCACGGGCAGAGCCCCGCGGCAGCGAAGATTTCGAATCATTAACAAAGGCGCGCGAGTCTCGTTATTCACGTCGATGCCCGCCTCAGGTGGGCGGTGCGCCGGGAAACCTTCTGTGAACTCAACCGAAAGGCGCTGCCACGGACCCCTTTAGCTCTGTGAGCAAGAGATTCGACGCGGCTGGCGCGATCTTGTCGGCCCAATACGATGGCCTCGGTAGGGAGGTCCAACTAACATGCGGCGACTTTCGGGCGCTTTCCGCTTCGAAGCTCGCCGACCATTGACGCGTCCCTACCGGCTTAAGCGGCAAGGACGGGCAGACGGAGTATACTCGCAAGACTATTGTAGAAACAATGCCTTACATCGAGGTTGATGTGCCCGAGCAACAGGGAGCCGAAATACGCACAGCGGTGCGTCAATTCGAGGTCACCGCCGAGGAGGCCGGACAGCGCCTCGATAACTTCGTGCACAAGCACCTGGGGGACATCCCGCGGAGCCGCGTTTACCGGGTAATCCGTAAAGGTGAAGTCCGCGTCAACGGACACCGGGCCGGCCCGGACACCCGGTTGCAGGCGAACGACAAGATCAGGATTCCGCCCGTCCGCGTACGTCCCCCGGAGGAGATCGGCCGCCCGTCCTTGGAACTCCAAGAGCGCATGCGCAAAGCCATCATCTACGAGGACGACAAGCTCCTGGTCCTGGATAAGCCGTCCGGCATCGCCGTCCATGGGGGTAGCGGGATCAGCTTCGGCGTCATCGAGGCGTTAAGAGCACTCCGACCCGAAGAGCATCTCGAGCTGGCGCATCGCCTCGACAGAGACACGAGCGGGTGCCTCATCGTGGCGCGCAGCACGGCTGCCCTACGCATCGTTCACGCGCTCCTCCGCGAGGAGGACACTTCGTTCGAGAAGCGCTATCTCACTCTCTTGCAAGGTCAATGGGATCTGGGCAAGAAGCTGATCGATGCGCCCCTACGCACCGATACCCGCGTAAGCGGCGAGCGTACGGTAAGGGTCGACGCTTCCGGCAAACCCTCCCTGAGCGAGTTTCGCCCAGTGCAGTTCTTCGGTAAGCGCGCGACCCTGATGGAGGTAAGCCTCCTCACCGGCCGCACCCATCAGATCCGCGTGCACGCAACGCACGCCGGCCACCCCGTGGCCGGAGATGAGAAGTACGGGAACGAGGAATTCAACGAGGCCATGTCCGAGCTGGGCCTCAAGAGGATGTTCCTCCACGCCCACAGCGTGAGCTTCGATTGGCCGGACGGAGGACAATTCAGCGTGAACACACCGCTGCCGCCGGAGCTGTCGGCAGTGGTGGGGAAAATCGAGAGCCTGCCGAAGGCCCGCTCTCGACGCTAGGCCAGGCGCCCGGCGGGCGCACCGCGCCTATGGCAAGGCATACCCTGCGCGTCGCAACGCGCAAGCCAGCCATATCAGCGGCAACCCGATCAACCCGGTCGGGTCCTTGCTCTCGACGCTCTCGAAGAGCGTGATCCCCAGCGCCTCCACCTTGAACCCGCCCGCGCAATCGAACGGCTTCTCCCGCTCCACATAGCGCTCGATTTCCTTCGCCGAGAGCGATCGAAAGAACACCGTCGTCGTATCGAGGTGCACGAGCCGGACGCTCCCGGCCGGGCCAATGACGGCGCACCCTGTATAAAACTTGGCATCTGTGCCACTCAGAGTGGCCAGCTGGGATCGGCAAGTCGCCGCGTCCCCGGGCTTATCGAGCACCTTATGACCGGTAGCGGCCACCTGGTCGCTGCCGATCACGACCGCTCCCGGATGGCGCGTAACGACGGCCTCGGCTTTGGCGGTAGCGAGGCGCAGAGCCCGATCCGAGGGACTTTCCCCCGCGATATGCTCTTCGCCGACCTCGGGCCGGACCGTCTCGAAGGGCAGTCCGAAGCGCTCCAGCAGCATGCGCCGGTAAGGGGAAGTCGAGGCTAGAATCAGCGGGTTCATGCCAAAAGGGTCACGATAAGAAGGGCTCTAAGGAAATGGTTCGGCGAAACAAGGGCTTAGGCACAAAAAGGATTTTGACTTGGCACCTGCGCCTACCTATCATACGCGCCCCATGTCGTCGCCCTGGTTGAAGCCGCTCGATGTCGACCGGCTGTCCGAAGCCGAAGCCGACGTCGATTTTGTCATTCCGCTCGCCGAGCTTCCTCGTCTGCGCGCGCAACTCGCCAGCGTGGCGGGAGAAGTGCACGGGCGCGTGCATTTTCGGCGTGCCGCCGGCATACCGGTCGCGGAGTTGACGGTGAATGGGACCGCGCGCCTCGTTTGCCAGCGATGTCTGGAAACGATGGAGGTTGAGGTCGAGGCCTCGACGGAAGTGGGGTTGATCGCTACCGAGGCCGACGCGAATCGCGTGCCCGAGGAGCTCGAGCCGGTGCTCGCTCCGGAGGGCCGCATCAGTGTCGGCGAGTTGGTTGAAGAAGAGTTGTTGTTGACGTTGCCGATTGTGCCGCTGCACGCGGAAGACGCCGCCTGTGACTTGGCTCCGGAGGCACCGCTCGCGGATGACGGGCGTGAAGAAGAGACACAGAAGCCGTTTGAGCAACTCGCCGAGTTGTTGAAACGCCAGTAGTTTGAGTAGGAGTTAATCAGATGCCCGTTCAAAAGAGCCGCAAGACGCCCTCGGCGCGCGGTATGCACCGTTCGCACGACGGACTCACGAAGCCCGCCCTCTCGATCGATCCGCAGTCGGGTGAGACCCACCTGCGTCATCGCATCACTCCGGATGGCTTCTATCGCGGCAAGCGCGTGATCGAGAAGCCCGCCGAAGTCGAAGACGCCGAATAAAGCGGTTCTCGCTAGATAGATCCTGACGCCCCTACATCCCGCGTGCTGCCGATCGCCATCGATGTGATGAGCGGCGACCAACAGCCGCGCGAGTACGTTGCCGGCGCGTCCCACGCGCTGCACGACGATGCGAGCCTGCGCGTGCTGTTGGTGGGCGACCCCGCGCTGATCGAGGGGGAACTGCGGTCCTGGCCCGAAGCGATCCGTGCCCGGGCCGAAGTCGTCCCGGCCACCGAGGTCGTGGCCATGGGCGATTCACCTCGCGAGGCCATCCGCCGGAAGAAAAATTCCTCCATGCGGATCGCCATCGACCTCGTGAAGGAGGGCCGAGCGTCGGCCTGCGTCAGCTCCGGCAACACCGGCGCACTCACCGCTATGGCGCACTTCGTCCTGAAGACCATTCCGGGCGTCGAGCGCGCCGCCATCATCTCCGCCATTCCCGCCGCTCACGGCCACACCCTCATGCTCGACCTGGGCGCCAACACCAAGGCGACTCCGGAGCAGTTGCGCCAGTTCGCGGCCATGGGCGCCATCCTCTCGCGCGACGTTCATGGCCGCGAGTCGCCGCGTATCGGCCTTCTCAACATCGGCGAGGAAGACATCAAGGGCCACGAGGTCGTGCAGGCGGCGCATGCGCTGCTGGCCGCGAGCGGCCTGAACTATGTCGGTTTCGTCGAGGGCGACGACATATTCTCCGGCGACGTCGATGTCGTGGTCACGGACGGATTTACCGGCAACGTGGCCCTGAAGACCATGGAGGGCGCCGCCGGCCTGATCGCCGACCGCATGCGCCGGGAATTCAACGCCTCCTGGATCGACAAACTCGCCGGCCTGGTCGCCCGCCCGGTGCTGCGCCGGGTGGCCGCCGGAATCGATCCGGCCCGTTATAACGGCGCCTGCATGGTCGGCCTCGGAGGTATCGTGGTAAAAAGCCATGGTCGGGCCAAAGGCGTTGCCTTCTCGAGAGCGATTGCGACCGCCGCGCTCGCCGCCCGTCGCGGACTGACAGAGCACATCGCACAGGCACTGCAAGCTACGATTGCGCAACAGGCTAGTGCGCAACCGACGGCAACGAAGCAGAGTGCATAAGGATCGGTAACTTGATTCATTCACGCATCACGGGCACCGGCTCGCACCTTCCCGAAAAAGTTCTGACGAACTTTGATTTCGAGAAGATGTTCGACACTACCGATGAGTGGATCCGCACCCGCACCGGCATTGAGCGTCGTCACATCGCTGCTGACGGCGAGACCACCGTCGATCTCGCCGAGCACGCCGCACGCCGGGCGATCGAGGCCGCGGGCCTCAAGCCGGAGGACATCGACTTCATCGCCTTCGGCACGACGACACCGGACCTGGTTTTTCCCAACTGTGGAACGCTGCTGCAAGGTCGACTCGGTTGCCGTGGCGCGCCGGCTTTCAGCGTTGAGACCGCGTGCGCCGGCTTCATGTATGCGCTATCGATCGCGGACAAGTACGTGCGCTGTGGGGACGCGAAGCGCGCCCTGGTCGTGGGTGCCGAGACGCTCTCACGCATCACTGATTGGAGCGATCGCTCCACTGCCATTCTGTTCGGCGACGGCGCGGGCGCGCTGGTTCTGGAGCCGGGGCAGGAGCCGGGCATCCTGTCGACCCACCTGCACTCCGACGGTCAGTACAAGGACCTGCTCTACTGCGCCAGCGGCGTATCGAAAGGCTTTCCTGACAAGCAACCGCTGATGTCGATCACGATGTCCGGGGGCGAAGTGTTCAAGGTGGCCGTCACCACGCTCGGCAAGGCGGTCGACGAAACGCTCGCCGCCAACAAACTCGATCGCGAGCACATCGACTGGCTGGTCCCGCACCAGGCCAATATCCGCATCATCCAGGCGATGGCACGTAAGCTGGATCTTCCGCTCGAGCGGGTCGTGATCACGGTGCAGGATCACGGCAACACTTCGGCCGCCTCCGTACCGCTGGCCCTCGACGTGGCCATCCGCGACGGCCGCATCAAGCGCGGGGACCTTCTGCTCCTCGAGGCGTTCGGTGGCGGGTTTACCTGGGGTTCAGCTTTGATCCGCTACTGAGCGGCGCCGCCGCTCCTTAAAACTTTCGTAACACGAGAGTCGCGGTTGTTTTAGACAAACGATCTAGACAAAAAAACGCCGCGCGTGAGCGCGGCGTTCGGCTTTGGATCGTTCGGCGCGGCTTACTTGGAGATCGAGCGCTTGAACATGCGGTCGATCTTCTCGTTCGTCGCGTCCACAGCCGACTGGGCGGCCTGGGCAGCGGCCAACGCCTGGTTGGCAGTGCTCTGCGCGCCGCTGGCAGCCTGGCTGGCGGACTGGGCGGTGCTGTTGGCCTGGTCGGCCTTGCTGTTAGCGGCAGCAACATCCGACTGCAGTTTCGATACCTGCGACTTCAGACCATCGATATCGGCCTGCATGGGCTTGAGATCCTGACAACCTGCCAGCCCGGCCACTACTGCCACCGCAGCCACCTTCATAACGATCGCGTACTTCATAAACGTCCCCTTCTGGGTTGTTGATTCGGGAGGTCCTGGAACGAATGCAAAACGAGCAAGCAAGTTTCACGCCGTCGTGCGCAGCTAGTAACTGCATCAAATTTGACGCTGGAATGCAACTGTAGACAAATGGGTCTGTCTTGGAGTCGCGACGGATTGTATGCGCGCGCCATTGGCCTATAAGGGCTGCTTGTGAGTCGAAAAGCACAGCAATGAAGCATGCAGGGACATACCAGTCAGAACCACTTGCGGCGCGTATGGTACGTGATCCGTCTGAACGTTGTCTGAATCGTGATCCGCGCTGAATGTCGTTCCGCCGGGCCGCGACCGCACACGCGCGGGAAATGTAGGGCGTGCGCAACCAAACGTTCAAATGAAGCATTACTTACAAGTTCACGCTTCCCCTGCCGTCGGTACACACGAGAGTTTTTCCCCGCTTTTTTGCTTTGCGGGCGCCCGAATTCGCTGCTCCCCCTTGCCGTGAGCCGCGATCTGGATATAATCACAGTTACTGTACGGATGAACAGGTAGGCCGAAATGTCCGATCTCACCCCTCGTCAGACCCAGATTCTGCGTCTCATCCAACGATTTATCTCGGATACCGGCATGCCGCCGACCCGCGCTGAAATCGCGCGTGAGCTTGGATTTCGCTCCGCCAATGCCGCCGAGGAGCATTTGCGCGCCCTGGCACGCAAGGGTGTCATCGCACTCGTCCCCGGCACCTCGCGTGGCATTCAGCTCAAGGACACAATGCGCGAGCAGATGGGCCTGCCGCTCATCGGCCGCGTCGCCGCCGGCAAACCCATCTTCGCCGAAGAAAACTTCGAGGCGCGCCTGCAGATCGACCCCGGCTTGTTTCAGCCGCGCCCGCACTATCTGCTGAAGGTGACCGGCATGAGTATGAAAGACGCCGGCATTCTCGATGGCGACCTGGTCGCAGTGCATCGGACCTCGGAAGTCCGTAGCCGGCAGATCGTCGTCGCACGCCTCGAGAACGAGGTCACTGTGAAACGTTATCGCCAGGAAGGCACCGTTGTCTGGCTGATGCCGGAGAACGCCGACTTCGAGCCCATCAAAGTCGATCTCAAGGAGGAGCCCATGATCATCGAAGGGATTGTGGTAGGCGTTTTGAGGCGAGGCACCAGAGTCCAGGGACTGATGTGATGTCAGAAACCGCCTGACAGTCCCGTAGGCTGGCGCGTTTCGTACGCGCCGGCTACCCCGTTTGCCCTCACTGCATGGTGCTCATGAGATCCCCATGTCCGCCACTGTCGCCGATCTTCCCGCTGGGGATTCCCTCGTCCCCGCTGGGGATTCCCTCGCTGACCGCTCGGTCGCTGACCGCTCGGTCGCTGACCGCTCGGTCGTCCGACTGGCTCGGTTGCTCGAGCATCCGGCCATCTGGCGCGGCCGCAGTGCCGCTCGGTCGGAGGTGCTGCCTACCGGTTATGCCGCGTTCGATGCTTGTCTGCCGGGTGGAGGTTGGCCTCGTACCGGCCTGATCGAGATCCTGGTCTCCCGCTTTGGCGTTGGAGAGTTGTATCTACTGTTTCCGGCCCTTGCTGCGCTGACATACCGTGCGGCGGCGCGTTGGTGTGTTTGGGTGGATCCTCCTCTGGAGCCTTACGCGCCGGCACTCAACGCGCATGGCGCGGCTCTCGATCGAATGCTGGTGGTCAGACCGAGCGCCGACCGAGCGGCGACCGAGCGGCGACCGAGCGGTCAGCGAGGGAACCCCCAGCGGGGGTCAGCGAGGGAACCCCCAGCGGGGGCCAGCGAGGGAACCCCCAGCGGGGGCCAGCGGGGGCGCGCCTCCGAGCCGCTCTGGGCTTTTGAGCAAACGCTCGGCTCGGGCGCCAGCGACATCGCACTGGCATGGGCGGCCCGAAGTCCGCGCGCCCGCGTGCTCCGCCGCCTGCAACTCGCCGCCGAGCGAGGCAAGACACTCGGCGTCCTGTTTCGTCCGCAGCGCGCTGCTCAGGAATCCTCCGCGGCGGTCCTGCGCCTCGCCGTGGAGCCCAAACCCGGAGGCGCGCGCATCACGCTCCTGAAGAGCAGGGGAGGCGCACGCGGCTCGATCGAGATCGTATGGCCAGCGCGGTAGACAAATTCGCGCTGGCTCTTGCGCCAGAGGTCCTCGCGGCAAACGATCCCGCGCTGGTCGCCCCCGCTGGGGATTCCCTCGTCCCCGCTGGGGATTCCCTCGCTGACCGCTCGGTCGCTGGCCGCTCGGTCGCCGCGTCAGAGAGCCTCGCGACCAACAGGCTCGCGCCGGCTGCCGCGCCGGGCCCTGACAGCCTCGCGCCGGCCACCGCGTCAGAGGCCCTTGCGGCAAACCGGCTCGTGCCAGCCACTGCACCAAACCAGGGCCGCCCGCGTTCGGGTCGGAGCCCGGGCCGTCTAACATCCCTGCGGCCTGTCACCCCGGGGTCCGCTCCCGCGCGCTTTCCCGGCACCACGCCTGTTACCTCAACGGAGCTCTGGGTCGGGGTGCATCTCATCGAGTCCACGGGGCAGGAGCCTGTTGAGCAGGGACTGGAGCGACTCGCCCTTTGTGCACAGCGTTTTACGCCGCGTGTAAGCCTCGTGCCGCCCGACGGACTCGTTCTGGAGGTCAAGGGTAGCCTCCACCTATTCAACGGTGTGGAGGGCCTCAGCCGCGCCCTGGCGAGCGAGTGCGCGTCGCTAGGACTGAAGTCTATGGTCGCTCTTTCGCCCACGCCGCTTTCCGCGCTGGTGGCGGCACGTGTAGGCAAGCCGTTCGTCGTCACGGAGTTGACGCGGCTCGTCGGGCAGTTGATGCCACTGCCTCTCGCGGGACTTCGGTGGCCGCAGGAGACGTTCGAGCGTCTCGCGCGCATGGGTGTCCGGACTATTGGACAAGTGCTGCGCTTGCCGCGTGCTGGTTTCGCTCGGCGCTTCGGTACCGATTCACTCGCGATGCTCGACCGGCTCACCGGCCGCAGTCCGGATCTCCGCGAGCGCTTTCACGCTCGCGAACGGTTCCGCCGCCGTCGCGAACTGAACTATGAGCTGGAGAACCAAGATGCCATTCTCGGGGCACTCGCCCCGCTGTTGGCGGAGTTGGGAAAGTTTCTGGAAGCGCGCCAGTGCGGCGTAATGAAGCTCGAGTGTCTGTTGCGGCATCGGCACGCGGAGCCGACGAGTTGTGTGTTGCGTCTTGCCGCGCCCGTGGCGGATGTTCGCCGCCTCACGGAGCTTCTGGGTGAGCGTCTGAGCGCGCTCACGTTGCCGGAGCCCGTGCGTTCCTGCGAGTTGCGCTCGAGCTCTCTCGTGTTACGCGTGTTTTCTTCCAACTCCGTCTGGCAGCCGGGTGAGTACGGTGGGAGCGGGGGTGTCGAGGCTACCGAGCTCATCGAGCGGTTGCGCGCTCGTTTCGGACCCGAAGCGGTGTATGGCCTGCAGGTTTTGCCGAGTCATCGCCCGGAAAACGCCTGGGGTGTGCGGGAGCCATCGGCGGCCCAGGGAGTTGGTTCACGTACCGTCCCTGGAGCCGTACTGCCGGCCATTAATGGGCGGCGCTCGGGGCGGGACGGCGTCCCTCGCCGTCCCATGTGGCTGCTGCCGGTGCCGCGACTTTTGTCCGAGCGTGATGGCCTTCCGAGACGTCGCGGGCCTTTGCGCCTCCTCGGCGAGCCGGAGCGCATCGAGACCGGTTGGTGGGACGGTGGCGACATCGCCCGCGATTACTACACGGCCACCGACCTTCATGGCGTGCGGCTGTGGATCTTCCGTGAGAGAGCCTCGCCACACAGGTGGTTTCTCCATGGAGTGTTCGGGTGAAGAACGGGTGTGCAAGGAGGTGCGGCTCTGGGATGGGGTCGCGGCGTTGCCCGTGGGTTTCTTCACTGCGCCGGCGTAGGTGCGATGGAGCGCACTGCCGTGGGCGTTGGATAACGCCCTATGTGCGGCGGGGAGACCTGTCGGGACATGAGCCATCATGAGCCGCGACCCCATCCTAGAGCCGCTCCGCTACGCGGAGCTGCATTGCATCACGAATTTTACTTTCCTTCGCGGCGCTTCGCATCCTCAAGAGCTGGTCGCACAGGCGGGCGCGCTCGGTTACACAGCGTTGGCAATCACCGACGAGTGTTCCGTCGCCGGTGTCGTGCGAGCCCACATGGCGGTCAAAAAAATCACCGCCGCTCAAAAAGAGGCCAACGGCGGTCAGGAGGTCAAGGGACTGCAGCTTCTCATCGGGGCGGAGTTCCGGCTCGAGTGCGGGCTGCGTTTTGTCGTGCTCGTCATCGACAGACTGGGTTATGGCAGGCTGTGCCGCCTCATCACACGCGGGCGCCGCGCGGCCACCAAAGGGGAGTATTCGCTCACACGCGCCGACGTGGAGGAGTGTGGCCTCGAACAATGTTTTGTTTTGTGGCTGCCCGGCTCACAGCCTCGACAGGAAGAAGCGAACTGGCTTGCCGCACGTTTCTCGAGGGTGCGCATCGCGGTCGAGTTGCTTTGCGAAGGCACTGACCGCGAGCACCTCGCTACTCTTGAAGACATCGGCCGCCGCCTCGACTTACGTCTCGTCGCAAGTGGCGACGTCCACATGCATACACGCGCGCGCCGCAGATTGCAGGACGCAGTGACCTCGATTCGTCTCGGTGTTCCTGTCACGGAGGCTGGCTGGAGCCTGTATCCCAATGGCGAGCGCTATCTGCGCGAGCCGGCCCGGCTGGTGAAACTTTATCCGCCGGAGCTGCTCGCGCAGACACATGCAATCGCGGCGGAGTGTCATTTCTCACTCGACGAGCTGCGCTACGAATATCCGCATGAGTTGGTACCGGCCGGCGAAACCCCGACCAGCCATCTGCGCAAGCTCACGGAAGCGGGCGCGCTCTGGCGTTGGCCGCAGGGCGTGCCCGCGAGCGCGCGTGCTGCCATCGAGAAGGAGCTGGCTCTAATCGCCGAGCTGCGTTACGAGGCCTTTTTTCTCACCGTACACGACATCGTCGAGTTCGCCCAACAGGAGAACATCCTTTGTCAGGGTAGAGGGTCTGCCGCGAACTCGCTCGTTTGCTTCTGTCTCGGGGTCACCGCGGTCGATCCGAAACGCGGCGCGGTCCTGTTGTTCGAGCGTTTCATTTCCAAGGAGCGCAGCGAGCCGCCGGACATCGACATCGATTTCGAGCACGACCGGCGCGAGGAGGTCATTCAGCATATCTATAGAAAATACAGCCGCGAGCGCGCAGCTATCGCCGCCACGGTGATCATGTACCGGCCGCGCAGCGCTCTACGCGACCTGGGTAAAGTGTTTGGTCTCACTCCCGCAGAGGGCGGCAATCTCGCCGGGGTGATGCAATGGTGGGATGGCGGTGAAACCATGCCCGAGCGCCTGCGCGAGGCGGGCTTCGATCCGGACAATCCCGTGCTTACCCGGCTGCTGCCGCTCGCGCGCGAGCTCGTGACCTTTCCGGGATTTCCGCGGCATCTATCCCAACACGTCGGAGGGTTCGTCATTTCGGAGGGGCCGCTCGAAGAGTTGGTCCCCGTCGAGAACGCCTCCATGGTCGATCGTACGGTCGTGCAATGGGATAAGGACGATCTCAACGACCTGGGCCTGCTCAAGGTCGATGTGCTCGGGCTCGGCATGCTGTCGGCATTGCGACGGGCGTTCGATCTGGTGAACGCCTATCGCGGCGAAAAATACACCCTCGGCGGACTGCCGGCCGAAGACCCCGCGGTTTACGAGATGATCTCGCGTGCCGACACCATCGGTGTTTTCCAGATCGAATCGCGCGCCCAGATGTCCATGCTACCGCGCCTGCGGCCCAACAAATTCTACGACCTGGTGATCGAGGTCGCGATCGTCCGCCCCGGCCCGATCCAGGGTGACATGGTGCATCCCTTCCTGCGGCGTCGCGCCGGACTGGAGCCGGTGAGCTACCCGAGCGACGCAGTGCGCGCCGCGCTCGAGCGCACCCTCGGAGTTCCCATCTTCCAGGAGCAGGTGATGCAAATCGCGATCGTCGCCGCCGGCTTCTCGCCCGGCGAGGCGGACGCTTTGCGCCGTGCGATGGGGGCCTGGAAGCGCACTGGCGGCATCGATCATTTCAAGGAAAGGCTACTCAACGGCATGCGCGCCAAGGGCTACGAAGAAGATTTCGCCAACCGCATCTACCAGCAGATGTTAGGGTTTGGCGAATACGGCTTCCCCGAAAGCCATGCAGCAAGCTTCGCATTGTTGGTCTACGACTCCGCCTGGCTGAAGCACTTCGAGCCGGCGGCGTTTACCTGCGCGTTGCTCAACAGCCAGCCCATGGGGTTTTATGCGCCGGCGCAGTTGGTGCGGGATGCGCGGGCGCATGGGGTCGAGGTGCGGGCGGTGGATGTTTGCGTGAGCGAGTGGGATTGCACGCTCGAGCGTTGTGAGGATGGGCAGCCGGCGCTGCGGCTCGGCATGAGGCTGGTGAAGTCGCTGTCGGAGGCGGGGGCGCTGCGGGTCGTCGAGGCGCGTAAGGAGCGGCCGTTCGCCAGCGTGCAGGAACTCGCGGAGCGTGCCGCCCTCGATCGTGGTGATCTCGAAGCGCTGGCGGCGGCGGGCGCGTTTGCTGCGCTGAGCGGCAACCGGCATCTAGCGTTCTGGGAGGTGGCCGGCACCGAGCGTGTGCCATCGTTACCGGCCGCTGGCAAACCGGCGCGCGGTGTGCTGGAGTTGGGCGCGAGGACCGGCCATTCCGCCGAAGGGCAGCCCCTGCTGCCGGCACCCACCGAAGGAGAGCGCATCGTTGCCGACTACGCCTCGGTCGGGCTCACTCTCGGTCGCCATCCCCTGGCGCTACTGCGTGAGGGGTTGCGTAAGAAACAACTTCTGAGTGCCAACGAGTTGCACTGTGTTGCCAATGGCAGGGAGGTACGCGCAGCGGGCATCGTCCTCATGCGTCAGAGGCCGCAGACAGCGAGCGGTGTCACTTTCCTGACCCTGGAGGATGAGACCGGACAGGTGAATATCATCGTCTGGGAACGGGTGGGGCAGGAGTACCGGCGTGCTCTCGTCGACTCGCGTCTGCTCGAGGTGCATGGCGAGTGGCAGCGGCAGGATGAGGTCATGCATCTCATCGCACGGCGGCTCATCGATCGCACGAAAATGCTGGGCGAACTCCTGACTCGCTCGCGCGATTTCCATTGATCGAGCTTTGAGTTTCACACTCGGGCTCGGGCGCGGCAGCCCTGCAGGCTCGAGCCCGCATCACTCCAGCGGCGGCAGCTTGCGCTGGCGCTTGGACTGCTTCAGCTCCTCGTCGTCGACGCCGATCTCGTAATCCTCGAAGTCGCTCGTGAGCTCCGCGGTGCGCTTGGCTTCGAGCAACCGCTCGAGGCGGCGCCAGGCCGGGTCACCGACCTTCTGGCCACGGCGCTTGGCCAGATCGAGATCTTTGGTGACCTGATCCAGATCAACGTCGCCCTCTTCGACAACAGGTTCTTCTGCGTCCTCGTCTTCGAACTCGTCGGATTCGCCTTTCTCACTCATCCGGACACCAGGCTCAGCTCCCAGGTCATTCGACGGCGCGAACTTAAATCAGATTCGATGACATCCGCAACGGTGTCGTTAATGAATCAGCTGGTTCATCTCGAAGATGGGGAGAAGCATTGCAAAAACGATGCCCATGACGAACAGGCCCATGGTCACGATCAGCAGGGGTCCGAGCAGTCCCACCATGGCGTCGAGCAGTCCATCGAGCTCACGTTCCTGTGCCATGGCGGCACGCTCGAGCATGTTTTCCAGCTGGCCGCTCGACTCGCCGCTCGAGATGAGGTGAATGGTCATCGGCGGGAAGAGTTTGCTCACCGACAGCGAGCGGCCGATCGCGGCTCCCTCACGGACGCGAGCCGCCGCCTCGGCGACGGCATCTCTCATCGGCAGATTCGTCACCACCTCTCCCGAGATGCGCAGTGCCTCGAGGACCGGCACCGAAGCCGCCGAGAGGATGCTGAAGGTGCGCGTAAAGCGCGCCGTATTGAAGCCGCGGGAAAGCTTACCGAGGAGCGGCATCCTGAGCTGCATGCGGTGCCACTTGCGCCGTGCGGCCGGATTGCGCAGCCAGCGGTTGAAGAGGAAGCCCGCGAGGCCGATACCCATGATCAGGTAGATGCCATCCGCGCGCATGAAATTGCTGGTGCCGATCAGCGCCTGGGTAATCCACGGGAGCTTCCCCTTGCTCGCCTCGAACACCGCCACGACCTTCGGTACGACGAAGGTCATCAGGCCGCACACGATCGCGAAGCACATGATGCTCAACACGATGGGGTAGAGCATGGCCGCCAGGACTTTCTGGCGCATACCCTCGCGGCTCTCCGTGTAGTCCGCCAGCCGCTCGAGCACGCTGTCCAGGTGGCCGGCCTGCTCACCGGCCGAAACGGTGGCGCGATAGATTTCCGGAAAGACTTTCGGAAACTCGGTGAGGCCGTTGGCAAGCGTGTGACCCTCCATGACGCGGGTCCGCACTCCCATCACGATACTCTGTATGCGCGGCTTCTCGGTCTGTTGCGAGACCGCCAGTAAGGATTCCTCTAACGGGAGTCCCGCACGCACGAGCGTCGCGAGCTGGCGCGTGAAGAGCGACAGATCGGCGGCCGACACACGCCGTCCGATGCTGAACGACTTCTGGCGCGTGGCTTCCTTCTGCGCCACCTCGCTGACCACCACCGGAAGCAACTGCCTCTCGCGAAGCATCTGCCGGATATGGCGCGGCGTATCGCCTTCGAGGATGCCGCTCTGCTCTTTGCCGCCGGCATCCAATGCCGTGTATTCGAATGCGCCCAAGTCAATCCTCGCGCGTGACTCGCAACACTTCCTCGAGCGTCGACTCACCACGCAGGACCTTGGCGCGGCCGTCGTCACGGATCGAGGGAGTCGTCTTGCGGGCGTGACGCTCGAGCTCCTGCTCGCTCACGCCGTCATGGATCATCGTGCGCATGGAGTCATCCACCATGATGAGCTCGTAGATGCCGGCCCGACCGCGATAACCGCCGCCTGCCGTGTCTCGCCCGGGACGGTAGAGTATCGGCGAGGGATCTTCGGGCCGCAGGTTGAGGAGGCGGCGCTCATATTCGCCCGCCTGGAACGGCTGCTTGGATTCGGGGCTGAGCACGCGGACCAGGCGCTGCGCCACCACGCCGATGAGGCTCGAAGACAGGAGGAAGGGCTCGATACCCATGTCGCGCAAGCGCGTTATCGCGCCGGCCGCCGTGTTGGTATGGAGCGTGGACAGCACAAGGTGACCCGTCAAGCTTGCCTGCACCGCGATCTGCGCGGTCTCGAGGTCACGGATCTCACCGATCATGACGACGTCAGGGTCCTGACGCAGAATGGCACGCAGTCCGCGGGCGAAGGTCATCTCAACCTTCGTGTTCACCTGCGTCTGCCCGATGCCGTCGATGTAGTACTCGATCGGATCCTCGACGGTCATGATGTTCTGCGAGTTGTCGTTCAGGCGCTCGAGGGCGGCGTACAGAGTCGTCGTCTTACCGGAGCCGGTCGGGCCCGTAACGAGCAGAATGCCGTGCGGCTTGTGGATGAGCTCATCGATGAGCCCCTCGGTCTTGGGGTCCATGCCGAGGGCGGTGAGGTCGAGCCTGCCGGCCTGCTTGTCGAGAATACGCAGCACCACGCGTTCGCCGTGGCCCGACGGCAGTGTCGAGACGCGAACGTCGACGGCGCGACCGGCGATCTTGAGACCGATGCGGCCGTCCTGCGGCAGGCGTTTCTCGGCGATATCCAGCTTGGACATGACCTTAATGCGGGAGACGACCAATGGAGCGACGGCGCGCTTCGACGTCAGCACCTCGCGTAACACGCCATCGACCCGGAAGCGCACCACGAGGCGGTTCTCGAACGGCTCGATGTGAATATCCGAAGCGTTTTCCTTCACCGCCTGGGTGAGGACCGCATTGATGAGACGGATGATCGGCGCGTCATCGTCGCTGTCGAGCAGATCCTGCTCGGGGAGATCCTGCGCGAGATGCGCCAGGTCGGTCTGCTCATCGAGGCCTTCGACGGCCTGCATCGCTTCCTGGCCGCCTTCATAGGCGCGTTGCAGGAGCATATCGAATTCCGCTTCCGTGACTCTGTGTAGCCGCAGCGCGCGGCGCAGATACCGACGCACTTCGGCGATCGCGAGCGGGGTGACGTTTTCGCGGCAAGAGCACTCCGCCACCCCGTCGACGAACTGTCTCACGACAATGCCGTGGCGCTTTGCAAACGCAAACGACAGTTTCCGCTCCGGCGGCAGTAAGGTCGTGACTGTTGCGGATTCCGGCGTGGCTACACCATCAGGTATTGCGTTCATCGCTGGCCTCCATCCTGGGGTGGCGCGGTTGGGGTTGCCGGAGCGGCCGTCGTCGCGGGCGCTGGCAAACCGGGCGAAGTGGTGCTGGATTGCGGCGGGGTGGCCTGTGCGGGGGCCGCGGGCGCGCCTTGCGGTGTGAGGTTTCGCCGGTACAGGGCATCATCCGCTCGTCCCTGTGCCTGCGCGGCCTTTTCCTTCTCTTCAGGCGAGATCGGCGCGGCCTGGGTACCCGGCGGCGGCGGCGGCGGCAGGGGCGGCAGCCGCGGCTGCCGCTCGCCCGGGAGCAACGGCGGGATCTCGCGGTGCTCGAAGCTCTTCTGCTGATCCTGCATATAGTTGTATTTGAGATCCGTCTCGTAGGCCGCCTGCGACTGGTCGCGCAGGATCTTCGGCCGGATGAAGATCATGAGGTTGTCTTTCTCGCTCGTCGCGCTGCGGGTCTTGAACGCAAGCCCGATGATTGGAATGGAGCCGAGCAGCGGCACCCGCGACTCCTGTCGCTGGCTCGAATCCGTGGTCAGGCCACCGAGCACCACGACACCGCCATCCTCGATGAGGACCGTCGTGGTCGCAGTGCGCTTGTTGGTGACGAGGTCGACCGCGCCAGCGGGTCTCTGGCCAATGCTGGAACTCTCGATGGAGAGCTTCATCATCACCGCGGTGCCTTCCGCCGAGATCGTGGGGGTGACCTTCAGAATGGTGCCCACCTCTTGACGCTGAATGGTCTGGAAGGGGTTGACGGCGCCATTGGTGGCCGTACCCGTGTTGGAGAATTGGCCCGTCACGAAAGGCACTTCCTGTGCACTCTTGAGCTCCGCTTCCTGGTTGTCCATCGTCGTGGCGGACGGTGTCGAGATGATGTTGGTATGAGAATCGCTTTGGATGGCCCGCAGCACTGCTGCGAAGTTTACAGAGCCGCTACCGATGCGCCCGACGCCCAGCGTGGTTCCGTTCAACAGCGTCGAGGTGACGCTGGCCGGATTCTGGACTGCCGCGGCGAGGTCGACGATGCTTGTGCCACCGACGGGGCTGACGAATCCCGCCGCCGGAACGTTGGAGCCCGTACCGAATGCTGCCCAGTTGACACCGAGCTCAGCGTTCTTGGTGACGTTGACATCGGCGATGATGGCCTGCACCAGCACTTGCGGCCGGCGGATATCGAGCTTGTCCACGATGGCCATGATCTGGCGCATGATCTTGGGGGGCGCCGTAATGACCAGTGCGTTGTTGGCCGGGTCCGCCCAGATGAGCGAATTCTTCTCCGCCTGCGCTTGCGGCGAGGCGCCCCCGCCAGGGGCGCCACCGCCGGATCCCGCGGCCGCCTGGGCGATGCCGGTCATCTGTTCCTTGAGCTTCGGCGCGATCTTGTCCGCGTCGGCGTAGTGGAGGTAGCGCACTCGCGTGTCACCACCCGCCTCGAGCGGCGTATCCAGATGGGCGATCAGAGCGCGGATGCGCAAGCGCTGGTTCTGGTCGCCACTGATCAACACGCTGTTGGAACGCTCGTCGGCGACCACTTTCATGGGCGTGCCGCCTTCGGCGGCCGCGGCCGCTCCCTGGTAGAGGGAGTTCATCACGCGCACGATTTCGGCCGCAGAGGCATCGTGGAGGTTCACGATCTCCACGTCCTGATCTCCTACCTGGTCGATGCGCCGGATGATCCGGATCATTCGGTTCACGTTGCTGGCACGGTCGGAGATGATGAGGATGTTGCCCGCGGGGTAGGCGGCGAGATGGCCGTACTGCGGGATCATCGGACGTAAAATCGGGACCAGCTGCGCGGCGTTGACGTTCTTAACGTCGATGACCTGCGTGACGATCTCATCGGAGGTCGCGCTCACATGGTCAGGGAGATCGATCGACGGCATCTGACGTGCGTTGGCGTCGGGCAGGATCTTCACCACGTTGCCGTCGGGTACGGCGATGAAGTCGTACACTGCGAGAATCGAAAGGAACGCTTGGTAGAACCCTTCCGGCGACATCGGCGTCGAGGACAACATCGTGACCTGCGCGCGCACCCGCGGGTCCATGATGAAGTTCTTGCCCGTCGCCGCGGCGACCGCCTCGGCGATCTGCGTGATATCGGCGTCTTTGAAATTAGGGGTAATGCGCTGCTGTGGCTGGCTCAGCTGTGTGGCCTGACCAGGCTGGCCCACTCCCGGGGCCACCGGCTGCGCGGACGCAAGCGCGGCGGCGCCAAAGAGCGCCAGGGTGCCGCGTGCGAAAAAGACAAAACCTTTCACTGATGATTCCCCCGAACCGGGCATGCCGGCCTACTGCTGCGTGTTGTCAGGCGGTTTGGATTGATCCGCTCCCGGGCCCGTTCCCGGTGGGGCGGGTTGCGCCTGATCGCCCGGGTTCGCTCCGGGAGCTGCGCCGGCAATGGATTCCGCTTCCTGCGTGATCTGTGCCAGGTTCAAGATCAGATCCTGCTGCGCGCCGTTCCGTGTGACCGTGACGTGTGCCTCAGGGGACGAACCCAGCGTGCGAAAAATCTCCTGGCCATGCTCGGGATCGTCGAGCGGTGTTCCATTGATCGCCGTGACGAGATCGCCGGGACGCAGACCGAGACGTACGAACGCCTGGCGATTGCGGCCTGGATAAACGCGATAGCCTGTCTGCTTGCCGTTGGCAAACACCGGTTGCGGCCGCATCACGTCAGCCAGGAGGCTAGGCTGTTCCGTAATGAGCTTGCGCATGCGGTCCGCTACGGGGCTTTCCATGTTCAGCACCGCGGCTGAAGGAGGTGCGCCACCTGCCGCTACCTGTCGGGGTAGGAACAATGTCTCCAGCTGTCCCGCGCGTTCGATTACGACGCGATCGCTATAGACCGAATGAAGCTTTGCACCACCCGGTACGTTGTCGCCGACGGCAAACACTTTGGCACTGGTGGCAGCTTGTCCGAGGATAGCCAGACCGTTTTGAGGGTCCTCGGCGCTTATAATCCCTGTGAGTACCAGTGGTATTTTCGATTGCGGCGCGTCGCGCGGGTCACCCGGAGTCGTCGTCACCGCCGCGGTGCCGAAGAGGTGCGCATTTGTGATTGCAGCAATGTCTACCGGGTGTCGGGGTACCGCGACGGGCGTGTTCGCTCCCATCGAGGGAGAGCGGCTCGCGCCACCTAGACCGGTCAAAATGACAGCCGCTTGCACCGCCAGGAGCACCGCAAGCGTCCACGTGGCAATGCGGGGCCCGTGCGCAAGCAGAAGTGTGCGCCACTTCTCAGGTGCGGGGAGTCCTTCGAGCCATGAAGCAGCATTCATCGGTGCAATAAGGTCCTGTGACCGGGGGCAAACAGGGCAGGCTACGCGGTATGGACAGCGGCCCGCGGGGATCGTGCGCCACGCGTGCCGGCGCAATCATACGAGGCTGCCGCGCGCGCGCTCAAGCAATTGTTTCTACAGGAGTAAACTCGGACCATCATCGCAGGCTTGTGTTGCTGTTTGGCGACCCATATAAAGAACCCCATGCCCGATCAGCATCCCGCCCGTCCCGACACCGGCGTCGTCGTCGAAGAAGCCCGACCGCAGGTCAAACAGCCCCCCCTCTACCAGGTGGTTCTGCTCAATGACGACTACACTCCCATGGAGTTTGTCGTCGACGTGCTTGAAAAGTTCTTTACTCTGGATCGGCCCACAGCGACGCGCATCATGCTGGAGGTCCATACCAAGGGTAAGGGAGTATGTGGTGTATTTACGTACGAGATCGCTGAAACTAAAGTCGCCCAGGTGACGACCTACGCGCGCGATCACCAGCATCCGCTCATGTGCACATTGGAAGAAGCCTGATCTTCTAGAGGTTTGACGAACGTGCTTTCTAACGAGCTTGAATACTGCCTCAACGATGCCTTTCACCAGGCACGCGAGGCGCGTCATGAATATCTGACAGTCGAGCACTTGTTGCTCGCGATCCTCGATACGCCGAAGGTGCGGGAGGTTCTGCGCGCTTGCGGCGCGGATCTCACCAAGCTGAAGCAGGAGCTCAAGGATCACATCGACCAATCGACTCCGCGGCTGGAGGAAGGCGAGGAGCGCGAGGTGCAACCGACGCTGGGTTTCCAGCGAGTGCTGCAACGAGCGGTGTTCCACGTACAGTCGAGCGGCAAGAAGGAAGTTGGTGTCGCCAACGTTCTGGTCGCGATTTTCAGCGAGAAGCAGAGCCACGCGGTGTTCCTGCTCAATCGCCAACATGTGACTCGTCTCGATGTTGTCAACTACATCTCGCACGGTCTGTCGAAGATCGCCGAGGAGAAGACTGACAAAGAGGACACGCAGCCGGACGCCGAACGCGATCCGGAGGGCGGCAGCGCTCTCGAGAAATACACTTCGAATCTCAACCGCATGGCGCAGGACGGACGCATCGATCCGCTCATCGGCCGCAAGCTCGAAGTGGAACGCACGATCGAGATCCTGTGCCGTCGTCGCAAGAACAATCCGCTCTATGTCGGCGAAGCCGGCGTGGGTAAGACCGCGATCGCGGAAGGCCTTGCCCGGCTCATCGTCGAGGGGAAAGTGCCGGAGGTACTCTCCGACTGCACCATCTACGCACTCGACATGGGCGCGTTGATCGCGGGCACGAAGTATCGCGGTGATTTCGAGAAGCGTCTGAAGGGCGTTATCACGGAGCTCAAGAAGCAGCCCGGCGCGATCCTGTTTATCGATGAGATCCACACGGTCATTGGCGCGGGCGCGGCCTCCGGCGGCGTCATGGACGCTTCGAACCTCATCAAGCCCGTACTCACCAACGGCGAGATCCGCTGCATCGGCTCGACGACGTACCAGGAATACCGTGGCATCTTCGAGAAAGACCATGCTCTGGCACGCCGCTTCCAGAAAATCGATGTTGTGGAGCCGTCGATATCGGAGACCGTGGAGATTCTCATGGGGCTCAAGCCCCGCTTCGAGGAGCACCACGGAATCACTTACGCGGTCGATGCCCTGAAGGCCGCCGCGGAACTGGCTGCCCGCCACATCAACGAGCGTCACATGCCCGACAAGGCGATCGACGTGGTTGACGAGGCTGGTGCACGTCAGCGGCTGAAGCCGATTGCCGAGCGCGAGCCGGTCGTAGAAGTGCGGCATATCGAGGATGTCGTGGCGCGCATGGCGAGAATCCCCGCCAAGAGTGTCTCGACCTCGGACCGCGAGGTCCTGAAGAATCTCGAGCGCAATCTCAAGCTCGTGATCTTCGGGCAGGACAAAGCGATCGAGGCGTTGTCCTCGGCCATCAAGATGGCGCGCTCCGGCCTTGGCGACCAACGCAAGCCGGTCGGCAGCTTCCTGTTCGCCGGCCCCACGGGCGTCGGCAAGACGGAGGTGACGCGGCAGCTCGCCACGGTCATGGGTGTCGAATTCCTGCGATTTGACATGTCGGAATACATGGAGCGCCACACGGTGTCGCGCCTCATCGGTGCACCGCCGGGCTATGTCGGCTTCGATCAGGGCGGTTTACTCACGGAAGCGATCACGAAGCATCCGCATTGTGTGTTACTGCTCGATGAAATCGAGAAGGCGCATCCGGATGTGTTCAACCTGCTGCTGCAGGTGATGGATCACGGCACCTTGACCGACAACAACGGGCGTAAGGCGGACTTCCGGCACGTCATCATTGTGATGACCACCAATGCGGGAGCCCAGGAGATGTCCCGGCCGGCGATCGGTTTCATCAATTCGGACAATGCCAGCGATGGCATGGAGGCCATCCGGCGGATGTTCACTCCGGAGTTCCGCAACCGCCTCGATGCGGTGATCCAGTTCTCGGGCCTCGACCTGGTGACGATCGAGCGGGTCGTCGACAAGCTCATTGTCGAAGTCGAAATGCAGCTCGAACAGAAGGGCGTGACCGTCTCTCTCGACGACGATGCCCGCCGCTGGATCGCGGAGAAGGGCTACGACCCGAAGATGGGCGCCCGCCCGATGGCCCGGACGATCCAGGAGCACATCAAGCGGCCCCTGGCCGAAGAGCTCCTGTTCGGCCGCCTCGTCGGCGGCGGCAGTGTCCGCGTCTCGGTCGCGAAGGATGGGACGAAGCTCGAGCTGGAATGCATTCCGACCCAGCTCCCGGAAGTCACGGCGTAAAAAATCGGTTGGGAGCCCTCAGCGAGAGTGAGGGCTCCGGGGCTGAAAGCGCCGCCCGGCGACTTTCAGCTAATCAAATCAGCGGCCGCGGTAAATGATGCGGCCCTTGGTGAGATCGTACGGGGTCATCTCAACGGTGACGGCGTCACCGGTGAGGATGCGAATGTAGTTTTTCCGCATTTTTCCCGAGATATGGGCCGTGACAACGTGGCCATTCTTGAGCTTCACGCGGAATGTGGTATTGGGCAGGGTCTCTACGACCTCGCCTTCCATCTGAATCGCATCTTCTTTAGACATACGGCCCTTATCGACTTGAGGGGCGCGAATTCTGCATAAAGCACGGCCCCAATGCAATTTGCCGCAACAGAAGTGCCGCGGATGGGAAATCGGTCACCCTCAGGCGGTGTCCAAAGGCAGGGCTCCCAACGAGACGTGTTCCCGCAGTAAAGCCTGGAATTGCAGTCTCGGAATGGTTCGGGAGCCGAGGCTGGTCAGGTGCGCGGAGGGGAGCTGGCAGTCGATGACCGCGATGCTGTTGCGAAGACACACCGCGACCAGGTGGGCCAGGGCGACCTTCGAGGCATCCCGCTCGCGGCTGAACATCGACTCGCCGAAGAACACGCCACCCAGGCGGACCCCGTAGAGACCGCCGGCGAGTTTTCCGGCGCGCCAGGACTCGATGCTGTGAGCCTGCCCGAGGCGATGCAGACGCAGGTAGGCGTTGCGCATCTCCGATGTAATCCACGTTCCCGGAGCGTGAGGACGCGGTGCCGCGCAGGCGTCAATGATGGCGGCGAAGTCGCGATCGACCACGACCTCGAAGCCGCCATTGCGGATGGTTTTGGCGAGGCTGCGCGTGCAGTTGAATTCCTCGGGGAATAACACGGCGCGCGGATCCGGCGACCACCACAACACCGGTTGCCCCGGTGAATACCAAGGGAAAATGCCTCTCTGGTACGCGGCTAACAGGCGCTGGGGCGATAAGTCGCCGCCGGCGGCAAGCAGCCCGGGTGGCTCGTCCAACGCCTGCTCGAGCGGCGGAAACCACTCCGGCGCGTCCTG
>JAQGOE010000227.1 GCA_028293725.1 Gammaproteobacteria bacterium
GTCCAGCAACCGCTAGCATCAGCGGGCAGGGGTGTCTGTGCGCTAACAGCAGATAAGAGAGACTTTCCGACGAATACACCCATCGTTGAAAGATAGAACATAAATTTTTGTGGGAGGGGGGCAACCATGAAGATCAGGTCTACGGGTGGCGGCTTGCGTCACGGGACTGTGCTGGCCGCGGCGGGCACGTTGAATTTGGCGTTGATGGGCGGTCCGGCCCATGCGCAAACCGCTGCTGCGACTGCGGACACGACTCGAGTGGCTGAAGCGGATTCGAGATCCGCTACCACCGCCGACTCGAAAGACACCGCGCTAGAAGAAATCATCGTAACCGCCGAACGCCGCACAATCGATGTTCAACGCATTCCCGCATCGGTGAGTGTGCGGACGGGCGACGAGCTGACAGCGCAAGGCAGATATACCACGGTACAGATTCTACAAGATATCCCTGGCGTGTTAGCCGTCTCGAACAACTCCAATAACACCGGAAGTGCGGACGTGCAGGGCAACAACATTACAATCCGCGGCATCAGCGCCGCCGTTTCCGGCGCAGGTGGCGGTCCCAGTCCACTTTCAGCGACGCCCGAAACCGCGGTCTACGTCGATGGTGTGTATGAGGGCATAGGCAGCAATTACGATCTCGAGCGGGTAGAGGTGCTGCGCGGACCGCAGGGCACGCTCTATGGGCGCAGCGCGACGGCTGGTGTGGTGGCCTTCCATACGCGTGATCCAATCTTGGATTCCTTTGACGGAAACGCCGAAGCCGAGGTCGGCAACTACGATCTGAGGCACTATGGCGCCGCGGCCAATTTACCTGTCGGTAGCACGCTTGCGGTGCGGGTGGCGGCCGACTACCGGGATCAGGGCGAGGGCTACTTCAACGAGGCCGATAGAGGAATGGGCAGCACCCTAAGTGGTCGGGTGAAGGTGCTGTGGAAGCCCCTCGATGATCTTTCGCTCCTGGCGGGTGTCGCCTACGAGAGGGATGAATCCGACTCCGGCGGTAAGCAGAGCACGGTCGACACGACCCATCTGGGGTACACGATCGCGACGACCTCCAGCAGTGTTTTCCCAGGCTATAAGCAGCAGCGGCAATATTGGGCTGAGCTCAACTGGGACATGGGTCCAGCTGTGCTCACGTACCAGCCGGCATTTCGCACCTGGTATCAGAACGATGACAGGTTGCAGACGCCCAATTTCATTGGGAGCAACACGCCCCTCGAACAGACAATCTTGACGCCTCTGGACCAATTCCACTCCGAAGAGCTGCGTCTTGCCTCCAAGGATACCGCAGTGGGTTGGCAGGTTGGGGCTTTCTATTACCGTAACCAGCTACACACGTCCGACAACACCTTCCTGGCCACCCCGAGCAATTCGGTACTCACCAGTATGGCGGTTACAGACGACCAGAAGGACACCAAGGATATGGGCGTCTTCGGTGAGACGACTTTCTCCCCGATCAGCTCTTTGCGAGCCACTCTCGGTGTGCGCTACGACTCTACTCGTGTAGAGACGAGCGAGTATTATTTCAACAACCCTTTTGCGTTCTGCGGAACTTTTGCCGCTAACAGTCCGGGCTTCATGTTGCCCCCCGGAGTCAATTGCACCGGCCCGGGCCAGGCAAATGTGCCCCCACCCCCGGGTAGCGCCATCAATAACGTGGCCATCACCTTCCATAATTTCAACTACAAGGCTCGGATCGAATACGACCTGGCGCCCCGAAACATGGTGTACGGCATGGTCTCCACCGGTTTCAAGCCAGGCGATGTAGGCATTTACAGCCCGGGTAACGGGGTCTACGCACCCAATATTCTGGCGGCCGAAAAGCTGACCTCGTTCGAGCTGGGATCGAAGAATCGTTTTCTCGATGATTCGTTGCAGCTCAACTTTGCCTTGTATTACTACAATTACGGGGGATTCCAAACCACGTACCGGGTACACGCCCTCGATATATCGCCCATTCCCGTAACTGTACCGGCTCGAAACGTTGGCGCCGAAGTTGAATCGCTCTATCGAATCACGGCACTCGACCGCGTCGGCCTGAACTACGCCTACGTCGAGTCTCGCTGGAAGAATGAACCGGCCGCATTCGAAGCCGCCTACCCCCAGAAAGTACGCGCGCTCATTCCAAACACGGTCACTGGCTACTACGAGCACACGTTCAACTTGCCCGGCGGTTCGACCTTGATGGCGCGCATTGACGGGCAGTATTACTCGCCGCACCTAACCGACAATTTGCATGCGGATTTGCTCGCCTTAGGGCAAGAGCAGTACGTTGAGACCGGTTCCCATGCCATCGGCAACCTCTCTGGCACGTGGACGAGTCAGGATTATCATCTGTCGGTTACAGCCTACGTCCGTAACTTTACCAACGAGCGTTACACCACCTACATGTTCCAGGGTAGTGAGCAGAGCTTTGGTGCGGATTGGAATGATCCGCGCATCTACGGCGTAATGGTGTCGGCTCACTTTTGATCCGTGTAACACTTTAACGGGCTGCTGTATGTACGCATTCAAGCCTTCGCGTGTGGCTGCGGTTCTGCGCATGCTGCCATTGTTGAGTTTTGCTTCCTTGGCTCACGCTGCCGGTGCGAGCCCGTTGGGCTCCACCTGGGCGGACGCTGGCAAGATGCCCGATCTGTTCAGCGGAATGTGGATGACCTTTTCCGGCTTTGTCGAGGGCGATGCACAGCTGAACGTTCCTTACACCGCAAAGGCGCAGAAGTATGTCGCCGCTTACAAGCCGAAGCGGGATATTCCCTATGCCCAGGAAGGCTGCAGGTCGCCCGGGCTGCCGATCGCCATGCGCATGGGGGGCGGGATCAAGTTCACCTATGCACCCGGGTTGCTCAGCATTTACATGCAGTCGCTCGGGCACACCCGGTTTATCTGGATGAACCAGAAGCAGGGCAGGACATCGCCCAAGTTCTACGGCAATTCGGTCGGCCACTGGGAAGGAGAAACCCTGGTGGTGGAGAGCGAAGATTTCCTCCCTGAGATCACATTCCAGTACGGTGTTGGCAAACCTCTGCCTCCGTTGGAGACGGTCGGCACGGCCAATCTCGGTCCTCCTCCCGGCAGCGCGCCTCCCGGCGGTGGTGCTCCCGGCGGAGGTCCTCCCCCCTCACTGGCGAGTCTATCGGCGGCAATCTGGGGACCGCATGGTGAGGGCATGCGCATGGTGGAACGGATGCGCCTGGTCGATCCGAACACTTTGGAAGTCAACCTCGAGATTTACGACGACACCGTGTGGACAAAGCCCTATGTGACGACGCGCAACTACAGGCGCTTCCAAAAGGGGAACAGCGAAAAGGGACAGTTTACCGGTGAGCCGGAAGAATGGGTCTGCACCGTATCCATCACCACCTTCGATCCGGACACCAACACATACGTGGATAAAGACCCCGAAGCAATGGTCAAAATGCTGGACAGTCGCGGCAAGTGACACGTCATATGCCGCGCCTCATGAGGAGAACAAAATGAAAGGTCACTGGTATTGTGCATTGGCGGCAGCAGGCCTGCTGTTGAGCGGAGGAGCATTCGCGCAGGAACGCGTTGTGGGAGCCAAGGACCCTGACGCGCTATTTCATAGCAGCGATCCTAAATTGGATGCCAACAAACAGGTCGTGTATCACATCTTCAAGGACATTCTCGAGGGCGGCAATATCGAGGCCATAGACAAATATCTGACCGAGCGCTACATCCAGCACAACCCGAACATTCCCTCGGGCCACGCTGGGCTCAAGAAGATGTTGAGCAGGGTGAAGCCGAAGCCGATTTCCGAAAAACTTGCGGCGCAAGTGGTCTCTGTGGTGGCTGAAGGCGATTTCGTCATCGTCAGCGCTGTGCAGCAACTACCCGATCCGAGGAGCCCCGGTAAGACCTACACCACGACCCACTTCGACATGTGGCGCATGAAAGACGGCAAAGCCGACGAGCATTGGGACGAAGCGGCGCTCGGTCCGCCGCCGGGCTCTACACCATCTGCACCATCTGCACCATAAATAGCGGCCTGCCGTGCTTGATTATCTGCAAAACCTGGCCCTGGCTAATTGGGTCAGATCATCGCCATCCCTCTTTGCCTACTCAACCGTACTCACGGCGCACGGCGTGGGTCTGGGGATCGTCGTTGGAGTCAACACGGTCATCGCCCTACGACTACTCGGGGTCGCGCAGGATATTCCTCTTGCCGGGCTGCGGCGACTGTACGGCATTGTGTGGATAGGCTTTTTGATCAACCTGGTGTCCGGGCTGCTGCTGTTCATTGCTGAGGCGCACACGATGGCCGCGATGGTCGCGTTCTGGGGGAAATTGCTGTTCGTTGCAGCGGGCATGATCGTTGCCGAACTGCTGAAGCGCTTGTACTTCACGGACGTCGCCAGCGTTCAGGCCGGCGTCGTGACCCGAGTTGGACGCAATTTGGCGATCATCTCGCTTGGCTGCTGGTATCTCGCGGTGATCGCCGGACGCCTGACCGCATATCCAGACATGGTGAACGGCTGGTTGCATCTGAGTGGGGGGAGCACCTAGTCATGCAGGCCTTTGTCAACGCGCATGAATGGATGTGGTCAGTCTGCCAGATGATCCACTATGTGGGCATGTCATTGATCGTCGGGATCATCGGCACCCTGGATCTGCGCATCCTGGGGCTGTTCAAGAGCATACCCATTGCAGCGCTCCGTCCTCTCGTCCCCTGGGCCGTCGCGGGATTCATCGGGAATCTGCTGACGGGCATCATCTTCGTGACTGGCAAGGATTCGGGACCCAGCTACTACACTGACAATCTGTCGTTTCGGCTCAAGATGCTGTTCCTCCTGCTGGCGTTCGCCAATCTGCTCATCTTCCAACTCAGCGATCTGGAGAGGAAGACCTATGCGACGCCCGCGGGCGGCAGCGCGCCGACCGCTGCCAGAGCGGTTTCGGCTGCCTCGCTCGTTGCATGGTTTCTCGTCATCTTCTTCGGGCGGACCATGCAGTACAACGACACGCTGTTGCTGTTCCTGGGTTTGTAGCCCACGTCCGCTCGAGAGGCGATAGCGTTAGCACCCCCCATGCTCAGTGATCTGGATAATTGGTTTGCTCACGAGGTACTGCCCCACGAGGCCGCACTGATGCGGTATCTGGCGAGGGTCTGGCCAGACCGTTCGGAAATTGAGGACATCCGCCACGACGCCTATGTGCGCATTCTGGAAAACGCTCACCGACTTCGATCCACCGCTCCCAAGTCTCTGCTTTTTTCGATTGCGCGCAATCTCATTGTAGACCGTGTCCGCCGAAATCGCGTTGTATCGATCGATCTGATGGGGGATTTGGACGCTTTAAACGTTCTGATAGATGAGATCACACCGGAACGCCGTGTCAGCATCCACCAGCGGATGACTCGGGTGGCTGCGGCTATTAATCGCCTTCCCAACAGATGCCAGGCGGTTTTCTGGCTGCGGCGCATCGAGAATCTGTCGCAGAAAGAGATCGCGGTTGAGTTGGGTGTTAGCGAAGGCACGGTCGAAAAGCACATGGTCCGAGCAGCGCGATTGCTGGCAGATCTGCTGAGCACGCCAGAAGAGCCCTCATGGTTCCCTCGACGAGAACCAGCCGAAGCGGGACGTCAGTGGGCTCGTCTTTCGACAATGCGTCGGCAATGATGCATCAATACGACGTTTCCGGCGCTCCACGCGATCGCTACACGCGAGTCGCGATTGTTTTGCACTGGGCGATCGCCGCGTTCATCACCTTCAATCTGTGCACCGGGTTCTTCATCGAAAGCTGGCTTCATGGAAAGCTCATGGAAAGCTCGCCGCCGCAGGTCAAATGGATGTCTCTGGTGCTGCACGCTTCGTCGGGATTGACGGTGCTTGCGCTCACCGTGGCGCGCGTCGTCTGGAGGCTTCTCAACGACCCACCGCCGTATCCGCCTGAAATGAAGCGGTGGGAACGCCATACGGCGCACTTCGCCCACTTCCTGCTCTACGCGGCGATGGTGCTCATGCCGCTCACGGGCTGGGCAATCCTTTCAGCGCATCCGCCGCCGGGTTCACGTGGCGCCGCCGCCGCTGCCGAATTCGCCACCCCTCCCGCCGCGCCGCCGACAGGGGCGCCGCGGACCGTAAAGGTTTGGAACCTGGTTCCGATGCCCGTGATCGCTCCCATCGAGGCTATCGGCAAGGAGCCGGGCGGGGTCGCGGCGCAGCGCGTGTTGCACGAAGAGTTCGCGCAGTGGCACAGCGTGGGCGGCTACCTCCTGATCGGCCTGCTCATTCTGCATATCGTCGGTGCGCTCAAGCACCAGTTCATCGATAGGCAGTCCGAGTTCGCGCGGATGGACATCGGGCGGAGGCGGGCCGAACAATTGTGGCACCTATCTCTGCGGGCCTTTTCGGAGGACAAATCGCACTTGTCCACCGGCGGCATACCGAAGACATTCGAAAGGCAAAAATGAAGCTCAAAAGTCTGGTCGTTGTGATCGCAGCGCTCTGCTGCAGTTCAGTCGCTTACGCGCATCACTCGTTTGCTTTGTTTGACCGCTCCAAGCTGACGACCCTGACCGGCACCGTGCGCGAGTGGAAATGGGCTAATCCCCATACATGGCTGACTGTGGTTGTTCGAAAAGCCAATGGCGCCGACGAGGAATGGGCGTTGGTGGGCTCCAGCCCCAACATGATGAGCCGCTGGGGCTGGAATGCGGCCGACATCAAGGTCGGCGACAAGTTGATGGTCGATATTCATCGGGCCCGCGATGGCAAGACGATCGGCGAACTGCACACGGTTTTCCTGCCGAGCGGCAAAGTATTGGCCGATCCGGGCGGCCAGACCGGCGAGGCTTTAGCCGGCGGTGCGACCAATCTTCCGACCAAGCCGCAAGGGGAGCCGTACAAATGAAGGCCGCCGCAGCGAATGCGCCTCGGAACGACACGGCCCGGGTAGTTTGTGGTTGCGTCTGCTCTCTTGTTGCCTTGGTCCTGACGGGGCAGCCGCGCGATGCGCGAGCCGCCGCCGTGCCTCAATCGAAGGAAGAGCAGGCCAAGGCTTGGCGCGAAATCGCGAACGTGCCGGATTTCTGGCAAGGAACCTGGCAATCGGTCAGCCCGATCGCCGACGATTTCCCTACGCCGCCTGACTACACACCGGCGGCATTGAACTACATCAAGCACTACAAGCCGGTCGAAGACAGCCCGTTCGCCAATTGCAAACCGCTCGGCCTGCCGTTCGTGATGAACATCGGCGGCATGCCGATGAAGTTCTTCCAGTCGCCGGGCATGATCGCCCTCTATATTGAATCCTCGGGCATGACGCGTTTCATCCATACGGATGGTCGCGAGCACAGCGAGCGCCCAAATCCGACCTATTTGGGAGAATCGATCGCTCGCTGGGAAGGCGACACCCTGGTTGTCGATACGACGGGATTCGCGCCGGACACGTTGTTCCAAATGGGAAAGCTGGACAACAAGACACTGGCGCAGGGAGATCCGTCGCCGCTATCGGGAGTTATCTTTGGTCCGCACGGGGCAAATCTTCGGTTGGTCGAGCGCATGCGGCTGACCAACTTCAATACGCTCCAGGTCCAGACGACGATCTACGACGATACCGTTTTCAAGCGGCCCTATAGCCTCCCGTCGCGTCGTTATATTCGCGGTATCGAGCGCAGAAACGAGCCCCAGGAGTGGGCTTGCACGGACAACCGGGACTTCTTCGACCCGGCGACCGGCAAGTTGGAATACAACTCGAAGGACAAGGCTCAGAGTCGTTAGACGACCGAGCCCTCCTTAGAGATGGCGCGACCGGATCGCGTAGCGGCCGGGGGACATGATGCCGTTCGGATCAACCGCGTCCTTGATCGTCTCCAAAAACTCGCGCAGTGCATGGTCGTTGTACGAATAGACGCCCATGATGAGGTCGTAGAAGGCGGGCGCCGTCCGATATTCACCCCAGCCGCGTTCGGCGGAGATTGCAACGAGCTCCCGGATGATGTCTCGTATTTTGGCGTTGACGGTGGCAGACCGGGTGACCGGCAGGCCGACGGCGAACAGGAAAGCCCTTTCGAACAGGGACGAAGGGAACTGAAGCGGCGGGCACGGCAGCTTGTACTTACGCGCGATCGCGGCAAAGACGTCCATGGCCTCGATTGCGGCCTCGCCCGTCCTGGGAATGACCGGCGAGAAGAAGATATGGCCGACAACGTCTTCCCCCTCATAGGAAAACATGGGGCCGAGGTCGAAGGTCCGCAGCGTCGGAATACCGAAGGGGCCGAGGTCGCGCGTCTTTGCCAGCTCTTCCGGTGGAAGCGGCAGGCGGCGGATCTCATTGAGTTTGAATCGCGCGCCCGGTATTTCCCCCAGAGCGTCGCGGACGCAGTCCCACTGCGCTTCGATGAGCTTCTTCGGGCCGTAGAAGTTGAAGTCGCAGGCCCAGAAGGGGAGGCCGGTGGACTTCGCCGCGGCTTCGAGCTTATCCATGTCGACGCCGGCCGGATCGTTCAGGATGGCGAGGATCTTGGGGTCCGGCTGCTTGGAGGGGGCGGCCTCGTGAGCGGCGAAGCCTGGCGTACCGGTGGTGGGGCTCGACAGCGTCCACAACCCCTGCACGATCTTGCTCTGCTCGAGCCGGCCGATGATGTCGACGAGCGGAATGATGTCACGGAACTTCGGGACCGTGACGACGCCGGTGGCGTGGTTTTCCGGCGGAGGCATGAGCCAGAAGCCCATCTTGGTGACGACGCCGTAGTTCGATTGCTTGAACAGCCCGTCGATGCGAGGACCGAAACCCGGCTTGAACTGCTGCCAGGTCTTAGCGCCAGGAAGAGCGCCCATACCGGTGCGCATCATCTTGCCGTTGGGCAGGACCACCTCGATGCCGCACTGCGCCTCGAAATGGTTGCGGTAGGGCGCGAGGGTAACACCGACGCCGCCGTCCAGCGCATTGCCCAGCACGCTGCCCCAGCCTGGACTCGGGACGTCTATCCAGAGCTTCAGGCCCTTTTCCTGTATGTAGTTGTACAGGTCGAAATAGCTGACACCCGGCTCCACCACGACATAGCCGTGCCGTTCGTCGATCTCAACAATCCGGTTCATCCGCTTCAGGTCGAAAACAACACTGCCGGCAAGGGCGGGGGCGGCCCCGCCGTAGCCTAGATTTTTGCCCGTGGAAATGGGATAGATGGGAATGCGATAGCGGTTGGCGACCTTCACCAACTCGACGACCTGGTCCGCATTGTCTGGCGCCACCGCCGCGGATGCGGTGCGCTCATCGGCTTCGCCCCACAAGATCGAGTAGGAGTCGCGATAGAGTTCCAGGTCCTCGTCGGTCGTGAAGACCCATTGGTCTCCGACGATGCTCGCGAACGCCTCAAGTGCGGCCGCGAAATTGGCCTTGCTGACATTTGGCGGCAGTTTCTTGGTCATACGTCCCGACGGCCCTGGCGAAGTTGAGGGCTGGCAGATTTCTGCATGACCCAGGCGTGCAGCATTCCGTCCGCGCGCGACGGTCGGTAGGCGCTAGCACGGGGCGAAGGGCTTGCGGCGGCAGGCTGCGCCCCGCTTAGAAATGCAGCCACATCTTGCCGAAACGCGTCGTCGTCCGGGTCGCTCGCGCACCGCTGACGCCGTCCCGTCAGGCGGAAGCCATGATCCCAGGCGATTCGCTCCAAACAGAACAGGGTGGCTCCGGAACTGATGCCGACGATGGCATGGCTCTTATTCAGGACGCGCCTCAATCCGGCGTGAGCAGCCGCATCGAGTTGGATTCCGACGACGGGCAAGGTCTGGCGGGCCTCGATGAACGCAGCCATTTGGCGGGGAATCTCAATGGTTTCGTCGATGAGCAGGGCATCGATCGATCCCGCTTCCCGGCGGCGTCGAGTCGTCGCGCCGTACGCGCCGACAGCGGCGGTGCAGGCCACAGCCGCGAAGGTTAGGCCAGCACCAACAGCAGTCCGTCTCGTGATCATTTACGCTGACTTCCCACTGGTGTCCGTCCCGGCGAAGTCGCGAGGTAGTCGGCCAGGAGCGCCAGATCGGCGTCGCTGATCTCCGTCTTGCGGAAGGAGGGCATGAACGAAACGCCATGCCGGACCACCAGCTTTACGTAATCGGGGCGCAGGTCGGTCCGCTGTTCAAGAACGGCGGGGAGGTTGCCCCGGTACTTCCGCTGGAGAGCCAGGCTGCCCGGCCCGCCCGCGGTGCTGTGACAATCGCTGCACCATTTGTCGAAGATCTTCCCGCCCGCCGACCGCGCAGGTTCTGTCGGAGGGGAGGAATGCGGCGAGGGGCGCGCCCACAGCAGCGCGCTGCTGCCCAGCGCTACGGCCAGGACGGCGCAGGCCGCAACAGCGCGGAAACGCCTGAGTCGAAAGCCCTTCATTTCCCCCTCTCCATCTGCGCCGCGTGCAGACTCAACGGCCGATGCTAGGCAGGCGTTGGAGAGCAAGATAGGTGCACGAATTCTGCTCGTGCGGTCCGACCAATTCCGGCACCTATCTTCTGCGCCTTTTGGGGGCAAATATCCCACCTGTCCCTCGGCGGCATACCGAAGAAATTCCAAAGGCAAAAAAGGCGATGAAGGTGCGTTGTTCAACCCGTATTTCGGGCGTATCGGTAGCATTACTGCTTGCTTCGGCGGCGTTTCCGGCGTCGGCACATCATTCCGCGGCCGTGTTCGATATGACGAAGCAGGTTTCTTTGCAAGGTACGGTAGAAAAGTGGCTCTGGGCCAACCCGCACTCCTGGCTTTACGTCCTGGTCGTCAAAACCGACGGCTCCCAGGAGGTCTGGGGTTTCGAGGCCGGCAGTACGGGCATGCTGGCCCGTAGCGGCTGGAACGCCGCCGATATGAAGCCGGGCGACAAGGTCACGGTGACTGCGATGCCCCAGCGCGATGGCCAGCACATCGGATTGTTGAGCCAGGTGCAGTTGCCAAGCGGCCGAATGCTGAGCGCGGGCTTTGGGGCGCGTCCCCCTGGCGTCGGGACGAGTCCCGCCGGCCCACCGGGCGCACCCGCCGCCGACGCGACCAACACCCCGCGCCCCCGCTAGTTGCTGAAGGCCGCTCAATGATCAAACACAAAACCCTGCTTGCCGTCGCGCTGTGTTCGGCAATGCTCGCCTTGCCAGCCGCCGCCGAGCCGCTGGGATCCAGCTGGACGGACGTCACCAAGCTACCCGATTTCTTCACCGGCAACTGGCAGAGCGTCACGTCGTTTCTGGATCACCCGTCCAATGTCCCGTTGACTGCTCGAGCACAAGCTCACATCGCCGGTTACAAGCCCATTCAAGACATACCGTTTGCGGGGGCAACCTGCAAAACTCCCGGGATGCCGATTGTTCAGCGCCTGGGCTCCCCGCTGAAGTTCTTCTATCAGCCGGGCATGATTGCGATCTATATCGAAAACAGCAGCATGACGCGCTTCATCAAACTCAACGCGAAGCATTCAGCCCGCCCCAACCCGACCTACATGGGAGAGTCAGTCGGGCATTTCGAGGGGAATACCCTGGTGGTCAACAGCGTCGGCTTTGCTGACGACATCCTGCTTCAATACGGCGATTTTCCCGGGCAGGGAGCCGGGCCCATGGTCCTGCCTCCAGAGGCGATATTTGGTCCGCATGGACCCAATCTGCGCATGGTCGAACGCATCCGGTTGGTCGATCCAGACACGCTGGAAGACCAGTTGACCATCTATGACGACACCATCTGGAAGCAACCCTACGTCTCGAACCCGGTGCAGATTTTCAAGCGCAACCGCGGGGATGCCGGCTGGCCCGCCGAATGGGTGTGCAACACGGGTGACATATTGACTTTCGATCCCAGCCAGAACAAGACGATCGAGGAGGACCCCGCCGAGGTCCTCAAGCGGCTCAAGGAGAAAGACCATCACTAACATCAGCGCGCCACGGTCTCAGTACTTGAAGCTGAGGATCATCCCGAAGGTCCGCGGATCACTGAGGCTCAAGTTGGACTCGCTCACGATGGGCAGACCGCCGGGCGGGCCGGGAAACACAGTGGCCAGGCCCCAGCCGTCCGGAATGTAACGGGTGTCGGCAATATTCCGGACGTAGCCGGTGATCGAGTAGTGGAGCCCGAGCAACAGGGTGGCGTTGAAGTTGCCGATGGCCTGGGACGAGACGTGCACAAAGGGTGCGGCGCCCAACGCCGCCCAATCTTGAGTGATGGCCGAAGTGTCGTGAGCCGTGAAGAAGTGGACGTCGCCGCGCAGCAGCAGAGTCGCGCTGCCCATGGGAACTGAGTGGGTGTAGGCCGCACTTCCCTGGAACGGGGCTACGCCAGGGACCTCGCTCTTGGCGAACAGGAAGGCATATTGGCCGAAGCCGCCATACCGGGCATTCGTGTAGGACGCGTTGAAGCTGAACGCGCCGTTGGCCCAGGGGCGAGCCTCCACTTCCAATTCGGCGCCGTAGGACTTCATCGGCGAGACGACCGTACTGAAGGTCGGCGTCTGCGGCGTCTGGGGCGAGGTGTTTTGCCCGGCGGTTTGGTAGCCCGCATAGTTGTAGTAGAAGAGGTCCCCGTTCACTTGCAGGTGATCGTTGAGGTACCTGTTCTTCGAACCGACCTCGTAGGCCGTCAGGGTTTCAGACTGCAGGACTTGCGCCACGGGCTTGAAGTTGGCATCCGTGGTCAGGGTGACGTCGCCTGGCGAGAAGCCGGTGGAGATCGTCGTGTACAGCAAATTCTGCCCCGTCAGATCGTGCTCCAGCCGCACCTTGTAGGTGAGGTTGTTGAAGGTCCGCAGGCCTTGATCGCCAGTCAGCGACTGGGTGATCCCGAGAACGCTGGTGTAATCCTCGGTATTGAGGATCTTGGTGTGGTCGTAGCGAAGTCCCGCGGTCAGGCGGGTGTCACGTGCGAAGGAATAGGTGGCCTCGGCGAAGCCGCCCTCCGCAGTGGTGGCTTTGTGCGAGGTCGACTTGAAGGAGTATGACGCGGTCCCCAGGTTGTACAGGTTGTTCACGTCGATCAGGTTGTTGTCGTAGTACAGGAACCCGGCCTGCCACGCCAGCTTCGAATCGCTGGTCGTACTCCGGATCCGCAGCTCCTGTGTGAGGAAGCTGTCGGTCGGCGTGTAAACGGTCTGGTTGGCGTTGAACACGGCGCCGCGCGCGAAGAGAGTCGCGTTCTCGTACCAGGTGCGAAACGCCGGGATGTAGGTGATCGCCACCGGTCCGAGGTACAGATTGAAGTTGGCCCAATACTGATGGAAGTCGTTCTTCCCCGGGGCAACGTCCTGCGGCGTGTAAATGAAGGTGCTCGGTGAGTTGCCTTGACTGATCGACACGCCCCCGGAATGGGTCACGTTGTTTTCTTGAGCAAAGCCGACCAGGGCGGAGAAATCCTCGGTCGGGGTCCAAAGCGCCTTGGCCCTGAAGTCCTTGTTCGTGCGCGCATCCCCTTGGGCCGTATAGTAGCCGTCCCGCTCGTACAGGTTGCCTGACACCCGCAGGGCCAGCTTGTCCGAAATGACCGGGACGTTCACGTCGCCGGTCACGTGGCGCAGGTCGTAATTTCCGAATTCGGCCGTGCCGTCGGCGCTGAACTGCGTGGTATCGGGATCATTGGTGTGGATGGCGACCACGCCCGACGTCGCGCTGCGGCCGTAGAGAGTGCCCTGCGGTCCGCGCAGGACTTCGACACGGCCGATGTCATACCCGCCGCCGATGCCGCTGAAGACGTCGTCCACATAGATGGCCGCCGCCGTAGCGGTCGAGGTGATGCTCCCGCCGGCGCCGCCGTTGGACTGCACGCCGCGGATGGTCAGGCCAGAGGCCGGATTGTCCGTGCCGCTGCCAAAGGACGTGTTCACATTGGAGGCAGCGCCGCCCACCACGCCAGGCACATCCTCGAGGATGTTCTTGAGCTCGTAGCGGCCTTGGTTGAGCATGTCATCGCCGGACCTGACACTGACGGCGGCGGCCGTCTTCTGGGCCGTGCTGACTCGGCGCTCCGCCGTGACCACCACCTCTTGCAGCGTTTGGAGGTCCTTCGATGGTTCATTTGGCGCCGAAGCCGCCGCCTGGGCGGATGCATCTTGGGCGAGCGCCGGCTGGACCAACACGGCACACGCGAGCAACGGCATCGACAGTAGAAACTGAATCCGACTCATTTCCCCCCCTCATTCGCCTGGCCTCGGCCATGCGAATCTAAGATTTAATCGAAGCACCGTTGAGTTGGTTCGTGTGGGCACCCAACTTTCTCTGACTGCCGTGGAAGACGACAGGCACACGACCCAAGACCCTAACGCCCAATCCTAGCGGGCGCTGGACAGCAAGTTAGGTGCATGAATTCCGGTGTTTCTTTTCTGCGACGGGCGTCAAAGAATGCGCGGACGGCCTCGACCGTCGACCTGTCAGATGGGGATGCGGCCCGGCGCCCGGGCCCGTTCGAGTAGGCGCTCGACCGGCAAGGTGATTCGAAGCCCGAGCCCGGCGCCCATCCGGTTGCTCGCCTCGATCGTTCCCCCCTGGGCCGCAACGGCACGCTTGGCGACGGCCAAGCCGAGCCCGAACCCGGGAGTCGTTTCGTCGGCGCGCACGAACGGTTCGAACAGCGTGGGAAGCGCGGACGCTGGCGCTCCGGGTCCTTCGTCGACGACATCGATCTCGTAGCGCCGAGCCGACCTGTCGTAGCCCAGTTTCACGTGTACCGACTGACCGCTCGTGGAGAAGCGAAGCGCGTTGCGGACGACGTTGTCGAGCGCCCAGCGCACGAGCTCGGTGTTGCCACGCAGGCTTGGGGCGTCGTCGTCGCTCGCCGAGTCGTCCACGTCGGACACGATTTCGACGCCGGCCGCGTCCGCCTCGAACCGGGCGTCGACCAGCACGCTCTCCAGCAGGGCGGTGAGATCGAAGTAGTCCTCGCCCGGTGAATGTCCGCTCTCGGCCCTCGCCAGGCTGAGCAGCTCCCGGACGACCGAATCGAGCCGGCGCCCTTCGTATTCGATCCGGTCCAGGGAAGCTTTGACACCGGTTGGATTCTGCCGCGCCAGACCGATGGCAAGTTGGAGACGGCTCAGCGGGGAGCGGAGCTCGTGCGACACATCGTGCAGCAGGCGTTCGCGCGCCTGGATCGACTGTTCCAACTGCACGGCCATAACGTCGAAGTCTCGCGCGAGGTCGGCGATCTCGTCATGTCGGCCGCCCATGCCCGGCGCGAGGCGCACCGACATGTCGCCGGCGGCCAGCCGCTCGAATCCCTGCCGGAGGCGTCTTATCGGCGCGACCAAATACCAGGCCATGACGACCCCGAAGATCGGCCCGAAGAACAAGGCGAGGATCATGGGCTCGATCGGCATGGTCAGCAGGAACCGCGTGCCGCCCTTATAGTGGTAGCGGAGCCGGAACGCCGCGCCGTCCGGTCCACTGACCTGGCGCTCGATGACCGAGTCGGACCTGGTCAGCGGCGCAGGCCGTGCGGAGGGCGGCACGATCTCCACCCGGCTGCGTTCCGACGCGGGCAGGGAATCGCGCACCCTCATGGCGGAGACCTCGCCCATCCGGCTCAAGGCCGTTCCAACAGCGTCCAGGACGACGGGAGCCGCGCGCTGGGCCAGGAGGTCGTCCTGCGTCGTGACCGGGGGGTCGAGGATCACAATGACCCAGATCAGCTGGGTGAGGACGAAAAAGGCCACCCAGAAGGCCAGCACGAGTTTCCAGAACAGGCCGCCCTTCACTGGCGGGCCTTGGCGCGGTAACCAACACCCCTGACCGTCTCGATCTCGAGGCCTCCTTCCGAGGCGTTCAGGAGCTTCTGCCGTAAGTTGTTGACGTGGACGTCAATGCTTCTGTCGTAGCTCTCCCAGGGCCGTCCCAGGACATTGCGCGAGAGTTGGTCCCGGGTTGCGACCCGGTCGCCGAATTGAAGCAACGCCACGAGCAGGTTGAATTCGGTCGTGGTGAGTTGGATGGGCGCACCCCGCCAGGTCACCCGGCGCGCCGGCGCATTGACCCGAAGTTCAGACAGCGCGATTTCCGCCTCTTTGTCGGCACCGACAGGCGCACCGTTGCGCCTGCGCAGCACCGCCCTCAGTCGTGCGACCAATTCGGGCGCGTAGTAGGGCTTAGGCAGGTAGTCGTCCGCGCCGAGCTCGAGCCCGATCACCCGGTCGACCTGATCGCCCTTCGCCGTCAGCATGATGATCGGGATTGTGCTTTCTTGTCGTATGCGCCGGAGCAGTTCGATCCCTGTGATCGTCGGCAGCATGATGTCGAGGATGACAGCATCGTAGACGCCGCTCGTGGCGGCCGCGACGGCTTGCTTGCCGTTGAAGTCAACCGTGACCTTGAAGCCCTCGTTTTCGAGGTACTGGCGCAACATCGTGCTCAAGTCGACGTCGTCGTCGACCAGCAAGACGTGCGCGCCTGCGCTGTTCGTCCTCATCTGCCGGACTGTGCCGCTTGCGGACCCAGTCCGTCACCAGGTTTTTCCAAACCTTTACACAAAGCTTCCCGTGTCCTGACAGCCCTCCATCGATCGACCCGCTATGGTCACCGGGCCGGTCGGCACGCAATCCCGATCTCGTCGCGGCGCTGGCCGCAGCGCGAGGACCTGGGGAGCGGCCGAGAAGGCGAAAGGGGGGGATATGCGTCTCAGCTTTTCACCGGGGAAGGTCTCCAATGATGCGCGGCGGCTCACGTCCTGCATCATCGGTGCCGACGATCCCACGGGCAACCTGGCCCACGAAGCGGTGTCGGCCGTGGAAATGCACCTGCTGCAGAGGGGCTGGCCCGTCGGCGAGGCCCTCGGCGCCCTTCCGGATGTCCAGAAGGGCTTAGGCCTCGGTCGCCCGGCCTGTCGCGAAGCCCTGATCATTCTGGAGGCTCGCGGCCTCCTGGACGTCCGGCGGGGTCCGGGCGGAGGGCTGTTCGTCGCGGCCCCCACGGCGGAGGACGTGGTCGGTGCCATGCTGATGTATCTGACCATCAGCAGCGCGAGCCGGGATTGCATTCAGGAATTCCGCCTTCTGGTGTGGCGCATGGTTGTGGAAGCCGCCATCGACCGCAGCTTCGGCGCCCCTGCCGCCAACGCCGGCGAATGGGGTTTCGCCGTCGATCTGGCTCAAGGGATTGGCAACCCGGCCATGGCCTTGGCGGCCCAGATCGCCGAAATGCTCGTCCGGAACTGCGAAGGGCGCCCGGCGCCTGGGCACGATGTTCTTCTCGAGCGCGCCTTGAGGGCGCGCGACGCACGGAGGGCGTTCTCCAGGCTGGAAGATCTGGCCAACCCCATGGACCTCGCCGCCCCGTCGCTGGCGCTGGAGGCGATGGAGCGCAGCTTCGCCCGGTCTGGGCGCAAGTCGGCCGTGGCCCTCGCGGCGAGAATGACGCGGGAGATGATCCATCGGCCGGAAAAGCTCGAAGCAGAATGGGAGACCGCCGAACGGCTGGGCTACTCGGACGCGGTGGTCCGGCAGGCGCGGCGGATTCTCCAGGATTTCGGTGTCGTACGCTGCCAACGCGGACGCAAGGGCGCGCTCTGGGGGCCTCCGGCCAGCCCGGCGGGCGTCATTCGGCTTCTGGCCCCCTGTCTCATCGCGAGCGGCACGACCGCGAGCGACAACGCCGAGGCGGCGAACATCCTGGCCTGCAACGCTCCGCGCCTTGCGGCCGCGCAAGCCGCCGGATGTGGCCGGGCGCAGACCAGGGTTCTGGGCTCCTTCGCCAACAGTCTGGAGCTGATCGATCTGATCCGCATGGAGAATTTGCTGCTGGACCTGGCGGGCAACCCGCTCCTGTCGATCATGACACGGGCGCTGGGGTTGGCGAACCTCCTGAGCCTGGAGGCGAAGATCAGCCTGCAGAGGCGAGTTGACAGCGTCGCCTTCAACCATCGCATCCTGCGGGCCATCGAGGCCGGCGATGCCGAAACAGCCGGCCTCCTGGCGCGCGCCAAGGGGGAGATGCAACAGTCCGAGGCCAGTTATCGCAAGCTCGCATAGCGGGTCAGCGGTGGAGCCAGGCACACCCATTACTATCTATCCTATACTCGACTATCGATTCTTTTTTCGAAGGAGGCCCGGGTGTCGCTGCGCGAATTTTGCGCCTGGTTGGAAGCTACGCCGTTGAGTCTGTTCATACAGACCACGACCTGGATCATTCCCACCGTACAGACGATTCACATCGTGAGCATTGCAGTGGTGATTTCCTCCGTACTGGTGGTGCACCTGCACACGCTCGGCTTCGCGATGCGCAGCCAGTCCAGTGCAACACTGGCGCGACGTTTTCTGCCTTGGATCTGGACGGCGCTCGTGGTGTTGCTGTCGACCGGCACGATTCTGGTCATTGGTGAGCCCGGTCGCTCGCTGCCCAACTTCGTGTTTCAGTTGAAAATGGTGCTGGTCCTCGTGGCCGTAGCATTGACGGTGTTCTACCAGCAGCCGTTGCGTCGCGACCCGGTTTTCTGGGCCGCCACCCGCATGCGCCGCGCCTCCGCCAACACAATCGCCGTTGTGTCGCTTTGCGTTTGGGTTGGAATCGTCTTTGCGGGGCGCTGGATCGCATACGCCATCGACGGCTGAGCTTTCGCGGCCCTCATCCGCATCATCGAGATCTTTATGGACCCGACAGCGTTTTTTACCTGGCTGCAACAAACAGGCTGGGCCACGGCAATCCGGCAGGACGAGACGCTTTTCCCATTGATTGAAAGCGTCCACGTGCTGGCGATCACTGCCGTCCTGGGCACGATTTCAATAGTCG
Source organism: Gammaproteobacteria bacterium (assembly GCA_028293725.1). The sequence goes on from JAQGOE010000227.1 coordinate 18,696, forward strand.
ACCTGCGGCTCATCGGGCTGACCTCACGGGAGCAGCCGATATCAAAAACGATGGATGAGGTACTGCCGCTCACACGCGTCGCGTTCCTCTTTGCGGCACTGACGGGGACGTTGCTGTTCGCCTCCCATGCCGTTGACTACTCGCGCAAGGGCCCGTTCATCGCCAAGATGTTGCTGCTGAGCGTCGCACTGGTCAACATCGGCGTTTTTCATTTGATCACCGCGCGCGGCATCGACGCTTGGGATAGAGAGCTGAAGGTGCCTTTGGCGGTCAAGTCGGCTGGGGCCGTATCACTGGGGCTTTGGATCGCGATCGTCGCCTGCGGTCGCTGGATCGGCTTCGTCTGAGGTCCCCTGGCGCCAAGCATTTGGCGTACGAAGTTAACGTTAGTAACGCGCGTAAAAAACAGTAAATCACTGTCAGGCCGGAGGTAGTTCGCTAGAATCCCAGTGGAAGCGAGGTTGAATGATCCGTAGCGGAATTGCCTGCGTTGCCGCACTACTGCTGGGCACCGCTCTCTACCACCAGATCCATGCATCACGGCTCGAAGCCAGGCTGGTTCGCGCGCTGCCGGGTAAGATCGCGACTGATCCCGAACTGATGAAGTTCGCGCAGTCCGCAGCGCCGGCCGTTTATCGCGAGCACTGCACGGTCTGCCACGGGGCAATGCTCGGGGGCGATCGCGCGCGCGGCGCGCCCAATCTGGCTGACGACGTATGGTTATACGGCAACGGGGCGATCCACGAAATAGAGCAGACGATTCTCTACGGGATTCGCTCCGGTCATCCCAAGGCTCACAATCTGACCGATATGCCCGCGCTCGGACGCACGGGTCAGTTGACGCCACAAGATGTCTCGGACGTTGTCGAATACATCCTCAAGATCAGCACACAGCCGCACGATGAGACGGCGGTCGAGCGCGGCCGAGCGATCTTCACGGGAGCGGGAGTGTGTTACGACTGTCACGGGGCCGATGCGCTCGGAATATCCGACTACGGCACGCCGGCGCTGACGGGGCGCGGCGGCACCTGGTTGTACGGCGGCGACCGCGACATCTTGTACAAGACGGTCTGGGACGGACGACACGGCCTGTGTCCGGCGTGGGCCGGGAAGCTGAGCTTCGTGCAGATTCGCGCGCTGGCCATATGGCTTTACGAGAAGTCGCATCATGAATGAGCCGCTATCCACGCGTGAGCGGTCATCGCCCACTACGCGGGCAAACGATTTTTTTGATTTCAATCGCACCGATTCGCGACGCTCGTTCTTACTGCTGGCGTTGGGGGCCACCCTCGGGCTGGCAATCGCAGGCTACGGCTTGTTCACCTCGAAAGGGACCTCAACCAACCGGCTGCCGCCCGAAGATGTTGCCCTCGTCAACCAGAAGCCGATCTATCGCAGCGATTTCGTGATCCAGACACAGACGCTCTACAGTGTTCCCTTCGAGCAGACCACCTCGCAGCAGCGGCGCAGGGTACTCGATGACATGATCAACGAGGAGCTCATGGTCCAACGAGGCATCGAGGTGGATCTACCGGGATACGACCCGGATGTGCGCACGACGCTGGTGGGGGGTGTCGAGCTGCAGATGTATGCCGATGTGCTGGCGAAGTCTCCCACCGACGCGGAGCTCGAGGCCTATTACCAGAAGCACCGTGATAAATACTCGAGCATCGGGATCATGCGGCTGCGCGATCTGATGTTGAACATCACGCCGCAGGAAACGGACACACAGCGTTCCGAGCGCGCAGTGCGGCTCATCGCCGAGCTGCGCCACGGTGCACGACTCGATGATGCGTTCATGGAAAAAAACGCGCTGCGCGATTCGGGCGCGCTGTTCGTGAGCGGCAGGCCCGATCTGGGTGACATATTCGACTTCGCCGCGCAGGAAAAACTGCAGCCGAAGGTGTATGCCGCGGTGAAGCAGCTCCCCGCAGGACAGATTTCGGATCCTGTCAGCGCCAGCGACGGGCTTCATATCGTAGTCATGAACGAGCGCAAAGTGCCTGAAGCGCTGACTTTCAACGCCGTGCGCGAGCGTGTGTGGAACGACCTGAAGACCGAGGCGCAGGACCGGATCAGAAATGCCACCTACAGCTACTTGCGCAGCAAGGCCGACATTATCGAAGCCGGCTCGTATTGAGGGCTCTTGCAATGACGCGTGAGTGCGGGAATGTGCCCGGTGGCTGGCTCGTTCGTCTGATACTGACCGCTTGCCTCAGTTGGGTTGTGACGCCGGTGCAAGCGCACGTCAAGAGCGAATCACACAGCACGTGGCGCATCGACGGCGCCAATGTGAGTCTCGATTACAGTGTGCCGCTCACAGAGACAGTGCGGCTTGCAACGACCGTCGGCGTGCAGCCCCCCGACCAGCGCTTGCTCGAATACTTCAAAGCTCATCTGTCCGTTAGTTCGCAGGGCGGGAGCTGTCGCCTGGCGCAGAGCCGCGCGGTGCGCGCCACCGATCAGTTCCGGCGTTTCGAATTCTCGTTCCAGTGTCCGAGCGCTGCGGACATTCAACTGCATTCCTCCACGTTCTTCGATCTCATCGCATCGCACGTGAACCTGGCGCAGATTGAGACGGCTGATGGCAAGTTCGTGGAGCAGATCTTCAATCAGGATCAACAGACCCTGGAGGTCAACGCCGCCGGAGCGACCCTCGAGAACGCGGGGTTCCTGCAGTACGTGGCGATGGGCATCATGCACATCTTCACCGGTATCGATCACATGTCCTTCCTCGTGGGACTGGTACTGATCTCACGCCGGACGCGCGACCTGATCTTCGTCATCACGGGCTTCACTCTGGGCCACAGCGCCACGCTGGCACTCGCGGTAACCGGCATTCTGCGGCCGCACGCCGAGTACATCGACGCGCTGGTTGCATTGACGATTGCGTTGATAGGGGCCGAGAACATCGCGGTAGCCACGCGTCGTCCCGGGGTTGTCTCGGCCGGTATCGCCGGCCTGCTGCTGGCCATGATCGTAGCGAAACTCCTGGGCTACGGAACGCTGCCGCTGTTACTGCTGGTCGGCGCCGCTTTGTTCACAGTCAACTATCTGATGATTTCCGGCCATTTGCGCGACGCCGGCCGCCTGCGGCTGGTGATTACCGTCGTCTTCGGGCTGGTGCACGGATTCGGCTTTGCGGCGGGTTTGCTGGAATTCAAGATGCCGCAGGGGCGGCTCGCCGAGTTGCTGCTCGGATTCAACCTGGGCGTTGAGATCGGGCAGTTGTCCGTGGTGCTCGTGCTGCTCGGCCTGGTCGCGCTGCTGCGGCGCCTGCGGCTGGCATGGCCCCGGCCCCTCGTCATCGACACGGCAGCCTCCGGGCTCGTTGGAATCGGTCTGTACTGGTTCCTGGGCCGGAGCTTCTGAAGATAACGGCCTGCTTAGCTGCGTGGCGCTGCAAAGATCACACGGCCGGTCATATCGACCCCATCGAGAGCCCCGACTTCCAGCGAACGGTTTTGCCGTATCGACCCGGGAGGCGCCCTTCAGCTGGGCCGGCGAGCGCAAACGATCTGGGGCAGCGGTAAAATATCGTCAATACCCTGGTCAGTCGCTAATTCGACAAAGAATCGATACTCCAGATATGATGGGTATCCCACTATCAGTGGGGCGCTCCCCTCATGCGCAGTTGAAATTAACCGCGGAAAGTGTACCCAATGAACACAGCATCTGAAAATGTGACGTCCCTTGTGGGTGGACTCCTCGACGCGAGCGTCTGGGGGAGCAAGGTTTACACGGGCGGCGAATGGCGCGCGACTAGTGCGACATTGCGAGTGCGTGAGCCTGCAACCAACGAGACGCTTGGAGTGGTGGGCGAGTCGCAAGCGTCAGACTTGCCGGCGATCGTTGCGCACGCACAGCGCGTGCAAGAGAAGTGGGCACTCAAGCCCGCCGAGGAGCGCGCCGCCCTCATGCGCCGCGCGGCGCGGGTGTTTGAAGATTCGCGGCCGGCGCTTCTGGATGCGATCCAACGTGAGACTGGCGGAGTGCGCGGCAAAGCGGAAGTGGAGCTCAACGGCAGCATCGACGAGCTCTATCACGCTGCCGCCATTTTGATTCAGCCGGAAGGCGAGATACTACCGAGCGCCAATCCTGAACGCCTGAGTCTGGCCCGCCGCGTGCCGGTAGGCGTCGTCGGCGTCATCGCGCCGTGGAATTTTCCGATGTTGCTGGCCATGCGGTCGGTGGCCCCCGCCATTGCGCTGGGCAATGCCGTCATCCTGAAGCCCGACCCGCAGACTCCGATTGTGGGCGGCGCCGTCATTGCGCGCGCTTTCGAGGAAGCAGGAATTCCCGCGGGTCTGTTTAGTGTCGTCAACGGGGGCGCCGCCGTGGGCGAGGCTCTGGTGGAGTCCCCTGGGGTCCGCATGATCACCTTCACCGGCTCAACGGCGGTAGGCCGTCGTGTTGGAGAGCTTGCAGGCAAACACATCAAGCGCGTCGCGCTGGAGCTCGGTGGGAAAAGCCCGTTCATTGTGCTCGAGGATGCCGACCTGGAAGCGGCCGCGGCTGCCGGAGCCTGGGGCTCATTCCTGCATCAAGGTCAGATCTGCATGGCGAGTGGCCGCCACATCGTGCATCGCAAGGTGGCCGATGCCTATGCGGAGATCCTGGCGCGCAAGGCACGCTCCCTGCCGGTGGGCGACCCGTTTCGCGAACAGGTGGCCATCGGACCGCTGATCAATGAGAAGCAACTGGCGCGGGTGGACAAGATCGTGCAGGACTCCATAAAAAGCGGGGCACAGCTGCTGGCCGGCGGCACGCATAGCGGTCCGTTCTACTCGCCGACCGTGTTACATCAGGTGACACCCTCGATGTCAGCCTACGGGCAGGAGATCTTCGGACCCGTCGCACCGATTGTCGTGGCCGAGGACGAGGAGGACGCAGTTCGTATCGCCAACGACACCGAGTATGGCCTGTCGGCTGCTGTACAGACCGGCTCCCTAGAGCGCGGCTTGCGGGTGGCACGTCAGATCCGCTCAGGCATGGTGCACATCAACGACCAGACCATTCACGACTTTGCCGTCATTCCCTTCGGCGGGCGCGGCATCTCGGGTAACGGCTCGCGCTTCGGCAGTCTCAACAACTGGGAAGAGTTCACCGAGTGGCAGTGGATGACCGTGGGCGGCAAGCCGACGGCCTATCCTTTCTGAAGGAATGCCGATGAGTGTTGTGTTGACCGGTGGCGAGCTGGTCGTGCGCACGTTGCTTGCCGCCGGCGTCGACCGGATTTTCGGCCTTCACGGCGCTCATATAGACGCGATCTTCCAAGCCTGTCTCGATGCCGGATTGCCGATCGTTGACACGCGCAATGAGGTGAACGCCGGACACGCCGCTGAAGGCTACGCGCGTAGCCGGCGACAGGTGGGTGTCGCACTCGTCACGGCCGGTGGCGGCATGACCAACGTTGTGACGTCTCTGGCCCAGGCGCACCTCGATCGCACGCCGCTGTTGGTGATCGCCGGATCGGGGCCTCTGCGTGACGATGAGACCAACACGCTGCAGCACGGGATCGACCAGGTTGCGATCGCGGCGCCCATCACGAAATGGGCGCACCAGATCCGCGCGATCGAGCACATTCCCCGGCTGATCGCCCAAGCAATTCGGATCGCCACGACCGCGCCGCGCGGGCCTGTGATGCTCGATATTCCGTGGGATATTCTGACCGCACGGGCCGAGGAAGGTGCGACCGGCGATACGCGCTTGCCCGTCTTTCATACCGCTGGCGGGGCTATTGCCTCTGGACAGCTCGAGCGCTGTATCGAGATCCTTCGAGCCGCTTCGCGGCCCGTCATCGTCGTGGGCTCGGAAGCGAAGGCAGGTGGAGCACACGAGTGCCTGGAACGGTTGGTCGCCGCGAGTGGGGCCCCGGTGTTCGCCGATTTCGAAGGCCTCGGGCTCCTGCGTGATATACCGGCTACCCATCGCGGCGGTCTGGTCCAGGCGCTTTACGGACTTGCGGCGAAGGGCAATGCTCCAGACGTTGTGCTTCTTCTCGGCACGCGCTTCGGCCTCAACACTGCGCACGGCTCGGGTCTTCTTCTGCCCCACGACGCCCGCATCCTGCAGATCGACCCCGACGGCCGCGAGCTCGGAAGACTTCAGGCCGTGGAGCTCGGCATTGCCGCCGATGTTGCGCCCTCCATCGCGGCGCTGGCCGATGTCGCTGAATCGATAGAGTGGCCCGACCACGGCGAGTGGCGAGATCGTCTGCGTGCTCACGTCCAGGCGCGTCGCGCCAGGGTTTCAGAAACTGCGCAAGCGACTCCCAGGCTCCATCCGTTGCGCGCATCCGAGATCCTTGCACGTCATGTCGGCCGCAATACGACAGTTGTGGCGGACGGAGCGCTCACCTATCTGTGGCTGAGCGAGGTGATCAGCGATGCCGCGCCGGGCGAATTTCTCTGCCATGGCTACCTGGGATCCATGGGTGTTGGCTTTGGCATTGCTCTCGGGGCGCAGGCGGCGGGGTTGGGCACGGCACAGCGCACGATCCTGGTCACCGGGGATGGTGCGGTGGGCTACAGCCTCGGGGAATTCGACACTGCCGTCCGGAATCGTCTGCCGCTCGTCGTGGTCATCATGAACAATCGCAGTTGGGGCGCGACTTTGCATTTTCAGGAGCTCGCGGTGGGGCCCGACAGAATCACCCACACGCGATTGGACAATGGCGCCTACCACGATGTGGCTAAAGCTCTCGGCGCTGACGGCTATCACGTGACCGATGAAGCGGGCTTCGATCGCGCATTGCGCGAAGCGCTGGCGAACGACCGTCCGGCTTGTATCAACGTCGAGGTCGATGTCGCGCCCATTCCGCCAGAGGAGATGCTCCTGATCGGCCGCGATCCGTTCAATCATTAGGAAACAACCATGCGCATCCTGGGTTTTGGCCAGCCGGACAACGGCATCATCCAACTTGCCTATGTCGTGACGGATCTCGCCGCGGCCATGGAGGAGTGGCGCTCGATGCTGCGCATCGGCCCCTGGTTCGTGCTGCGCCAATTTGCAGGGTTGGACCCGCGCTATCGCGGTCAACCCGCCCTGGCACGGTGTGACGTTGCATTTGGGTTTGCCGGGCACATGCAATACGAGCTCGTCCATCAGACCGACGAAGAGCCTTCCATTTACCGGCGCGCCGATGGCAGCCTCAAAGTCGGCTTTCATCATTACGGCATGGCGGCTGCGGACTTCTCCGAGGATGCGGCGCGGCTGGAGGCACGGGGGTTCGAGAAGTTGTTTACGGCGGTGGTGCCCTCCGGTGGTCGAGTAGCTGCTTACGACACGAAAGGCGCGCTGCCGGGCATGATCGAGTTGATCGAGTCGGACGCGGCGCTCGATCAGATGTTCACTGGCATGTATCGGGCAAGCATCGACTGGGATGGCAGCGACCCGGTGCGCGAGATCGCGATGACCTGAGCCCGCCGCTTGCTATCTGGATTGGAGCGGCGTGCGATCGCTGGAGCGTGCTTGTGTCACCGCAGCGACTGTAGCGGCAATCAAGCACAGAATTCCGAATACCTGCAGCGCCGGGAACAGGCCCCCGACTTGTTTGGCCGTCAGGGTGACGGCCTGCGGGCTCAGGAATTGTCCGATCCACCAACCGCTCATGAACATTCCCGTGCCGCGCCCGCGGATGGAGAACGGCAACCGACCCATGGTCCACACGACCATGATAGGCAGGAGCAGTCCGCAGCCAAACTGGTTCGCTACCACATAAACCAGCAGTTGCGACGCCGTCGAGGCGTAGTTCATCAGGACGAAGCTCACACCGATGATTCCAAACGCGAGCAGCAGTTGCCGGGCAATGCGCAGCCTGGCGAGCTTGCGGTATGCGAACGAGCCTAGCGGCACCGACAGGCTGCCGATGGCGGTGAACAGCCCGATCGTGCTGGGTGAGCGGATCTCGTAACGGTCTGCCAGCAGGTAACCCAACTGGATCTGTATCGTGAAAAACATGGCGCCGCCGAAGACGGCCAGCAAGCACAGCGGAATCATGGTCTTCCACGGAAACGTGACCTCGGCACTTTCTGCAGCGGGTTGCTCGGAGCGCCGTGGCTCCCACGTCCACAGCATTAGGGCAATGGCGAACAGCACACTCGAACTGTAGAGCGCAAACGGGGCGCGCCAGCTGATGTTGCCCAGCGCGCCCCCGATCGCGAACAGCAACACAGCCGAGGCGCTGGCGAGCCCGGTCTGATAGGCGAGCCATTTCTCCCGTTCCGCGCCGTGAAAATAATCGCCGATGAGTGTCGTGCTGGCCGTGACGATCGCCGCTTCCATTGCGCCCAGAAACACCCGGCTGACAATGATTGCCGTGAGGTCATCCAGAACCAGGGGGAGCATGCCGATGACTGCATAGAGGAACATCGCGCCAATCAAAGTCCGGCGTCGGCCCAGCAAATCCACGACGGCGCCGGCGATCGGAGAGAGCAGGGCAATACACAGCGCCGGTATGGTCAACGCAATCGGCACCAGGTACTCGGCCCCGGGCACGTTGCGGAAATGCTCCTGCATTCGCGGCAACACCGGAGAGAGGATCACCACTCCCATCACGGCCATGGTGATGGGCAACAGGAGCAGAATTCCCTGCCAGGCACCGGCGCTGCGCTCCAAACTGGCGGAAGAGGTGGACATTGCAGATTCTCCGAGGCTCATCGACCCGGAGAATAATCGATAATCGTTGTGGAGATACATAGCAATGCGGGAGGCGAAGTGTGAATGACGGTCGACGCGCCGGCGAAGTCGCTATCGCGAAGCTGACCGGACGGCAATCGCCCGGAAGATGCCGGGTCCGACAAGCAGGAGCGCATAGGCGAGGTGCTATTTACTGTATTTTGGATTATCGGTAATCTGCCGAACTATCGAGTCTTGTCGTCAATGTCGAGGGCCCTATGGCGGTTACACTCATTACCGGTTGCAGCTCGGGCTTCGGTGAAGCCATTGCCCTCGCTTTTGCCCGGCGCGGCGATCAGGTCATTGCGACGATGCGCAAACCGGAATCCGCCTCTTCGAGCCTGAAGACATTGGCCGCGAATAAGCCTACCGATGTCGTTATCGCGCCGTTGGATATCACGGACCCGGCCATGCGCCAAAAGGCCATCGATCTGGCTATCCAGCGTTTCGGTCGTCTCGATGTGCTGATCAATAACGCCGGCATTTCCGCCCGCGGCTCGTTCGAAGATACGCCTGAAACGCTATGGCGCACCCTGTTCGAGACGAACTTGTTCGGGCCGCTCGAGTTGATACGGCTGGCATTGCCCATCATGCGGCAGCAAGGCGCAGGCCGCATCGTCAACGTCACTTCGGTCGCCGCCGTCCTCAAGACGCCGCTGCTGGCCGCCTATTGCGCCAGCAAACATGCCTTTGACACGGCAACCGCCGCACTGGATATCGAAACGCGCAGTTTCGGTGTTCGAGTTGCGAGCGTGATGCCTGGCCCCTTCAAGACATCGCTGCCGCAGAATTCGCTCGATCGCGACAGCAGCCCGCCCTACGCAGCGATCGCCGCGCATTTGGCAGCTGAATTCGCTGCCATGGAAGCCAAGGCCCCGGAGGACTTGACGCCGGTAGTCAACGCCGCCCTTGCCGCCGCCAGCGACCCCGATCCTGCGATCCGTTACCCTGCCGGGGCCGACGCGATACATATTTTGCCGCCCATACTGCAGTCTCTTGCGCCATTGCAGCAAATTGGCTTGCATCTGACCGGACAAGCCTGAATGTCCGGGGAGGCGTAGCGCGCTACGGCTCGGGTCCCCGAGCCGCCGGAAGATCACTCAGCCGCTACCGCCCAAGTCACCTGCTGCAACAACTTCACGGAGCGGTCGCAGCGGGCGCGGCGATACAATTTATTGCCAATCCGCTACGGGAGTCGAATGTATGAAGAAGGGCAGTGAGATACGGCGCGCGCACTATCCAGTCGATGCGATTTTTCTCGACCGCTGGTCGCCGCGTGCCATGTCGGGTGAGGAGATTTCCGAGCACGAGCTGCTGACGTTGTTCGAGGCGGCGCGGTGGGCGCCATCGTCCTTCAACGCTCAGCCCTGGCGCATGCTGTATGTCCGACGCACCAGCGGGGATTGGCCGGTTTTTCTGGACCTGCTGGCCGACCCGAACAAGGTCTGGGCATGCCATGCCGCCGCGCTGGTGCTGTTCGTGTCGAAAAAGCTCAACGACAAAACCGGGCAATCCTCCATCACCCATTCCTTCGATGCGGGCGCCGCCTGGGGCTTTTTTGCGCTGCAGGCTTTTCTGAAAGGCTACGTCGTGCACGGCATGCAGGGCTTCGATTACGCCCGCGCGCACCTGGAGTTAGAAATTCCCCAGGACTTTCAGGTCGAAGCGATGGTCGCCGTCGGTGTACCGGGGGCGAAGGAGACTCTGCCACCGCCGCTGCAGGAGCGTGAAACACCCAACGACCGCCGGCCTCTGACCGAGACGGTCTGCGAGGGTCGCTGGGCTTTGCGTGGTTAAAAACCTATAATGGTGCTTATAATCGATAATCGAATCCCCCTTACAAGCGCGGCGAGAACCCCATGATTGCCATAGAAGATATTGCCTTCGTGCGCTATGCAGCGCCGGATCTCGATGTGATGGAGCGGTTTCTCCAGGACTTCGGTATGCGGCGCGCGACGCGCACGGGCGATGCGCTGTACATGCGCGGGATCGGCGCAGCTCACCACATGCACGTGACCGAGTTGGGCGAGAAACCGGCGACGCTCGGGTTCGGCCTGCGGGCACGTGATGCCCACGACCTCGAGAAACTGGCAGCGCTGCTGGGGTCCCGCGTAGAAGCCAATCCGGAGCCCGGTGGCGGACGCCGTGTCCGCTTCAAGGATCCCGCCGGTTTCCTGATCGATGTGATTCATGGCCAGGAAACGGTAGCGCCGCTGCCGCACCGGGAGCCGATCCCGGCCAATCCCATCACTGGGCGGCGGCGCCACGGACAAGTCGTCCGCCTCGAGCCGGCCCCCTCGCACGTGGTGCGTCTCGGACACGTGTTCGTGCAGACGACCGAGTTCCCGGCCACACTCGACTTCTACACCCGGGTGCTCGGGTTCAAGGTGTCCGATAGCTATTTTGCCGGAGCTCCTGAAAATACCGTGGCGGCCTTCCTGCATTGCGCGCTGGGAGAGACCTGGACAGACCACCACACCATAGGCATCACAGCGGCCCAGGACGGACAGACGCGTTTCGATCACTCGGCCTATGAGGTCATCGATCTCGATGACGTGGTCCAGGGCGGTGAGTACCTGCGCCGCAAAGGCTACAGGCACTCGTGGGGCGTGGGACGCCATGTGCAGGGAAGCCAGATATTCGATTACTGGCGCGACCCGTTCGGTAACAAGGTCGAGCACTGGACCGACGGCGATCTGGTCAACGACACGACGCCAGTCAATGCCGCGCCGCTCAAGCCCGGCGAGCTCGCGCAGTGGGCGCCTGAATTCAATCCCGAGTTTTTCCAGTGATGCCGTCTCGTTGCAGCAGCGTCATCCCGCTTTCGAGGTATCCCACCCAATGAAATTCGCGCGGTTTACCGTCGGCGGACAGACCCGGATCGGCGTCGTCCTCGAGGATCGTATTGTGGCCCTTGCGCAGCTGCTGCCAGATGCGCCCGCCACCATCAAAGAGGTGATCGCCGCGGGTGAGGCGTTGCGTGCCCGGATCGAGGCCGCGCTCTCCAATGCAGGCGATGCCCTCCGGCACGATGCCATCCGCCTCGATGCCGTGCAGCTCGAGGCCCCCATTCCGGATCCGCAGAAGTATCTGGCCATCGGCATGAACTACGCCGATCACGTCGAAGAGGCCCGCAAGGGCGGCGTGACCATGCCTAGTGTGCAGGTCTGGTTCAACAAGCAGGTCTCCTGTATCAACGGGCCGTTCCACCCGGTCCACCTGCCCCGCGTCTCCGACATGTTGGATTACGAAGCCGAGCTCGGTGTGGTGATCGGCAAGCGCTGTCGACATGTGTCCGCGGCTGAGGCCGGGAGCGTTATCGGGGGGTATTTCGTCGCCAATGACGTGACCGCACGCGACTGGCAGTTCGCCAGTCCCACTTTTACGCTGGGCAAGAGCTTCGATACCCACGGACCGATAGGGCCTTGGATCGTGACGGCCGATGAGATCGCCGACCCGCACTCGTTACAGATGCGCCTGTACGTCAACGGTGAGTTGCGCCAGCAACAAAGCACCTCGCAGATGATTTACAACATCTACGCACAGATCGAGCATCTGTCCAAGGTCATGACTCTGGAGCCGGGCGACCTGCTCGCGACCGGCACTTGTGCCGGCGTAGGCATTGCGCGCGGTAAGCAAGGCATGCTGAGGGCGGGGGACGTCGTGCGCGTCGAAATCGACGGCATCGGCCACATTGAAAATCCGATCATCGCCGAGCCCATGACTGCTGCTTAGTAAGGAGATCTCCATGACAGCCGAATTCAAACCAGGCACCCGCTACCGGATGCCAGCCGTGTTCGGTCCGGCACCGGGACCGCGTCAGAAGGCCGACGGCACACCGTGGAAGCCCGAAGAGACCGGCACCATGAGGTCTCAGTGGATGACGGTCAGCTATCTCACCCAGCGGGCCAAGTTGGAAAGGCTTTTACCCCCCGGCTTCGCGCTGCGTGGCGATCCGGTCGTATCGGTGTCGCTGTCGTTCTTCAACGATCTCTATTGGCTGGCCGGGCGCGGCTACGGGATTGTCATCGTCGACTTTCCCGTCGTGTATACGGGTAAGACCGAGACCATCCAGGGGACGTTCTGCCCCGTGATGTGGGAAGGCGTTCCAGATGCGATTCTCACCGGTCGTGAAGAGCTGGGATTCCCGAAACTGTTCGCGGACATTCCAGAGATTACGCTCGATCGGGAACGCGGCGCGGCCTCGGGCCAGGCGTCCTGGTTCGGACACAAATTCTTCGACATCGAACTGCACTCGCTCGCGCCGGCCCAGGGTGACAAGAAACTGCCGGGCGGCGGGGGCGCGGCGATGTATTACAAGTACATGCCCAGAACCAGCATCGGCGGTAAAGAGGCCAGGGATGTGGCGTACGTGACGACTTCATTGCCGCCACCCGGATCCGCCGGCGACGTCTCTCCAATCAAGTTCGGGGACTCGGATTTCAAGAAATGGACCGCCAGGGGCGGCAAGGTGAGTTGGAATCGCGCCACCTTCCAACAGCTCCCGACGACTTTCCATGTCGTCAACGGACTGGCTGATCTCGATATCGTCGAGTATGTCGGGGCAGAGATGATCGAGTTCTCCGCACCGGGCATTGCGGTTTCGGCGAACACGATGCGCGCGGTCGAGCCAGCTGAGGGTTGACGAGGGTCACTCGTGCTCGGTCAACCCCCCGCCGAGCACCCGATAGAGAGTGACGACGTTTTCAAGAGCGGCCAGGCGCGTGGAAACGAGCGTCTTCTGTGCGTTGTAGAGCGTGCGTTGCGAATCCAACGCATTCAGGAAGGTATCCGCGCCCTTGCTGTAGCGAGCGTCCGCAAGGCGGTAGCTCTCGGAGGACGCAGCGACCAGCGCTGCCTGCGCGTCGAGCTGTTCGTTGATCGTTCCGTTGACCGCCAGCGCATTAGCGACTTCCTTGAATGCTGTTTGAATGGCGAGCTCATACTGGGACAGGTAGATTTCTCGCTGGGATTTGGTGTAGGCGAGATTGGCAACATTCGCCCCGCCACTGAAGATCGGTACCGTCAACGACGGCGCGAACGACCACAGATTGGGGCCGCTCAACAAATGCGACAGCGATGAGCTGCCGCGGCCATCGCTGGCCGTCAGGGAGAGCGAGGGGAAGAAGGCGGCGCGCGCTGCCCCGATGTTGGCGTTAGCGGATTTGAGATTGTGCTCGGCTTCGAGCACGTCCGGACGTTGCAGCAGCACCTGCGAGGACAAACCCGCCGGAACGTCGCTAAACCACTCACTCGCAGCGGGTAACTCGGCCGGCAGCAAGGAGTCCTCGATAGAGCTACCGGCGAGGAGCTCGAGCGCGTTTCGGTCCTGCGCGATACTGGAGGTGAGCGTGGCCACATCGGAGCGTGCCTGCTGGTATACCGTTTCCGCCTGCTTGAGGTCGACCAGAGAGGCGACGCCGGCGTCGAGACGGCCGCGGGTCAGTTCCATCGAGCGCTGCGCGCTGGCCAACGTCTGCCGTGAGATGGCGAGCAGGCTCTCATCGGAGGCGAGTGTCAGA
>JAQGOE010000239.1 GCA_028293725.1 Gammaproteobacteria bacterium
CAGACAGCCTCCCAGGTTCCCTTGACGCTCCCGTCACCGCCAGCCTAGTGTCCGCCCCACTATGCGCGCCGCTGTCTATCACGGCCGTCAGGACCTGCGGCTAGAAGAGGTCCCAGAGCCCGTCGCCGGCCCAGGCGAGGTGAAGCTGAAAGTGCTGTACAACGGCATTTGTGGCAGTGACCTCCATGAGTACTACGACGGTCCGATCACCACTCGCACGACCACGCCTCATCCGCTCACTGGGGTGAAAAACCCTGTGATCATGGGACACGAGCTGTGTGGCGAAGTGGTTGATGTAGGCGATGGAGTGGAGGATCTGGCGCTCGGCGACCGTGTGGCGGTCGAGCCGGTCGAGACGTGCGGCCACTGCCTCTATTGCACTTCGGGGCAATATAACCACTGCGGCCTGTTGGCCTTCCACGGTTACAACCGCAGCAGCGGCGGACTGGCGCAGTTCTCGGTGGTACTCAGGTCGATGGCGCACAAGCTGCCGCGCAGCCTCACCCCGATGCAGGGCGCACTCATCGAGCCGATGGCAATCGCCTGGCGTACGGCCGACCGTTGCAATCTCGAGGCCGGCCAAACGGCCGTCGTACATGGTGCGGGTCCCATCGGAATCGGTGTGTATTTCACACTGAAGCGTCGTGGAGTTCGCGTGATCATGAGCGATCCGTCGCCCGCGCGTCGCGCGGTCCTGAAGAGCCTCGGTGTCACGACGATTCTCGATCCGAGTGACGGAAAAGTGGTCTCCGCGATAAAGGATCTGACAGGCGGGCGGGGCGCTGACGCCTCGATCGATGCCGCCGGAGTGCCCAAAGCTTTTCAGGCGGCACTACTCGGTACCGCGGTGGACGGCAACGTCGTCGTCGTCGCGATTCACACGCGTCCGCTCGAGATCGGGGCGATGGACATTCTCATGTCGGAAGCGCGGATCACAGGCGTTGCCCTGTCCTGCAACGCCTTTCCGAGTGTCATTCAGGAGATGGCTTCGGGCGCCTATCCGTCCGCGGGTTGGGTGGAGACCATTCCGTTCGACGGACTCATCCAGGATGGCTTCGAGCGCCTCCACCGGCAGGAAGGCACGAAGATCCTCGTAGACGTCGCCGGCGCCGCGGGGGCTGCTACACCTTCCTCACGTTGATCTCGATCTTCACGCCGTTCGGATCTTGCAGAAAAAGCTGGCGCAAAACGCCGCCGGGCACGTCGTTGCGGGCAGCCTGCACTCCGTGAGCTTCGAGTCTGGCGACCACGTCGTCATAGTCGAGCGCGTTGAAAGCGATGTGGTCGACGGGGCCGGTGCCGTTTGCACGCGAGGAAACGGCGATACCTTGTTCCAATGAATGAGTCGTGTACGTTTCCCACTCGGCGATGTGAATGCAGGGCGTGTCGCCCACATACACCCAATAGCCCGGGAAACCCAGTGGCGGTCTGAACCCCACGTGCATTCCTAGCGCTTGGACATAGAAGTCCCGCGTCGCGTCGATGTCGTCCGTCAGGACGAGATAGTGCTCCATCCTCGTCAGCGGCATGCTATTCCAATGATGAGCCGGTTTGTTTGAACGCCGGCACTTCCACGGTGGATTCTTCTTCGAGTGTCTGTTGCCCGTTCACCGAGAGAGCGATCACCGACGCCGTGTTGCTGCCGTCACGACGGGGAAACGCTTCGGCACGGCCGTGAGGTACCGTGAAATCCAACTCGGGTCCGATAGGAATGATCCCAGTCGGATTGATGTTGAGATGGCTGCCGTAATAGTGGGCCTTGTATTCCTCGATCGACACCGTCCCCGCGATTCCCGGGATCTGATACAACTCGCGCGTGTAGGCCCACAGGGCGGGGTAGTCCCTGATACGCCGTACGTTGCATTTGAAATGCCCGAAATACACGGCATCGAAACGCACGAGCGTGGGGAACAGACGCCAGTCGGCCTCGGTAATGAGGTCGCCGAGCAGATAACGTTGCCGCCGCAGCCGCTCCTCGACCCAGTCGAGTCCCTCGAAAACCCGCTTCGCGGCCGTCTCGTAGGCGGTTTGTGTCGTGGCGAATCCCGCGCGGTAGACACCATTGTTGATGGAGTCGTAGACGCGGGAGTTCACCTCGTCGATCTCGTTCGCCAGCGCGTCCGGATAGAAGTTCGTCAATTCGTGAGTGATCTCGTCGAATTCAGTATTCAGCATCCGGATGATGTCGGATGACTCGTTATTGACGATGCCGTGGCTTTCCTTGTCCCACAGAACCGGCACGGTGGCGCGGCCGGTGAAAAGCGGGTCCGCCTGCTGATAGACCTCGTAGATGTGACGCGCACCGGTGAGCGGGTCGGGCTGCGCAAACGTCCAACCCTGCTCCCGCATGGTCGGCTCGACGAAACCGATGGAAATGATGTTTTCCAGGCGCTTCAGCACGCGGTAGATCATGGCGCGATGGCACCACGGACAGGCGCGCGAAACGTACAAGTGGTACCGCCCCGGCTCGGCCTTGAAGCCCGAGCTGCCGTCCGCCGTGATCTGGTGACGGAAAGTGCTCGCCTGGCGGACAAAGTCGCCCGCGTCGCCTTGAGCCGGCGGCGCGCCGCGCCATTCTCCATCGATCAACAGTCCCATCACCCGGCTCCGTAGTGTAGTGGACCCCATTCCTGGAGCCCTGGCCGCTACCCTCAATATCGGGCCAACAGTCCTGGGCCCGGGAACGAGGGTAGCCTGCTGGCTTCCATGCCGGTAGAGGGTGCACTGTCGGTACATTGCGAATTCGCTCGCAAGCGAGGCTGCATTGCCTTGCCTGGCCAACTGGCGCACATTCCAAGGGCATGACAATACCAGTAGCGCGTCGCGAATTCCTCCACGTCACCGGTGTTTTAACGGGCCTGCTGGCCGCCGGGAGCCCGCTAGCGCTCCTGGCGCCGTCGCGCGCCTGGGCCGTTGACCTGACATCTCTCACCAGCGCGGAGGCGGCGACGCTCCTGGCCGCCACGCGCACCATAGCCCCGCACGACAAGCTCGAGGATGCGGCTTACGCATTCGTCGTCCGCGCACTGGACGCGGCCGCGGCCAAGGATGAGGCTTTACATAGTCAGCTGAAGGAGGGCGTCGCAAGACTGGGCGCCGAGTTTGCCCGCGGGTCGGAAAGCGTGCGGGTAGAGGCGCTGCGCCGGATCGAATCCACCCCGTTTTTTCAGAACCTGCGAGTCCAGACGCTGTTGGTTCTGTATTCGACACCGTTGGCTTACGCGTATTTCGGATACGAAGGCGAGGCCTTTTCCAAAGGCGGTTACCTGCAACGCGGCTTCAACGACCTGCGTTGGTTACCCGACGTGCCTGCGGCTGACAGCGGCCCAGTGCTCGCGTGACGCGTATCGAGCAGACTGACGACGGCGCCGTCGTCATCATCGGATCGGGCGCGGGTGGCGGCACGCTCGCCCACGAATTGACACGCCGGGGCATCAAGGTCGTGCTCCTCGAGGCCGGCCAGCGGCAATCACTCGCGAGCTTTTCGCAGAATCCCGGTGAAGCATTCGGCCAACTCACCTGGTTGGATCCCCGCACGCAGTCCGGAAGTTGGGATCCTGTGAAGACCTCCCCGACGCTGCCCGTCTGGATCTGCAAGACCGTGGGCGGCACGACGGTTCACTGGACTGGAGCCACTCCCAGAATCAGGCCTTGGGAACTGCGGGCTCGCAGCACCTATGGCGACGTCCCCGGCGCCTCTCTCATCGATTGGCCTATTGCCTACGATGAGCTGAAAAACTACTACCAACTCGCGGAGCGCCGGCTGCTGGTGACGCGCCGAAACGGCAATCCGGGCCTGCCTGCCTCGAACAACTTCAAAGTCATGTACGCCGCCGCGAAGAAAGTCGGCTACAAGCGGGTACACACCGGTTACATGGCCATCAACACGCGTCCGGCGGATGGCCGCGGCTTCTGCATTCAGCAGGGCTTTTGTGTGCAGGGCTGCAAAACAGGCGCGAAATGGAGCGCTCTGTACACCGAGATTCCGCGTGCCGAGGCCACTGGCAATCTCGATCTGCGCACGCAGTGCATGGTGACCCGAATCGAGCACGGCGCTGACGGGAAAGTCACCGGCGTGTTATATCGGGATAGCGCGGGCCATGAGCAGCGCCAGAAGGCGCGGATCGTCTGCGTCGCAGGTAACGCGATAGAGACACCCCGGGTGTTGTTACTGTCGGAGTCCGCGAAATTTCCTCACGGTCTGGCGAACTCTTCGGGACACGTGGGTCGTAACTACTGCCATCACATCAATGGTTTCATCTGGGCTACGTTCGACAAGCCCGTCCATTTCTGGCGTGGCGTGGTCCTCGGCGGCATCATGGAGGACGAGACGGTGAATGAGCCGAAGCGCGGCTTTTTCGGCGGCTATCACCTGGAGTTGATTGCGCTCGACCTGCCCACTTTGCCGGCCGTTGGCATGCCGTATGGTTGGGGCCGGGACTTCGCATCGTTCATCGACGACTATCGCAACATGGCCGGCATGTTCATCAACGGCGAGGATCTGTCACAGCCGACGAACCGCATCACACTGGACGACAAGGTAAAGGACGCCAACGGCCTCCCGGTGGCACATGTACACGTTGATGAGCACGCCAATGACAAGGCGATGCGCCAACACGCCCGCATGCAAGGCACGAAAATGTACGAGGCGATCGGCGCGAAACGCGTCGTTCTAAGCCCGACGACGCCGGCCACGCATAACATGTGCACGGCAAGGATGAGCGCGCACCCGAGCGACGGCGTCGCAAACGCTCACGGGCAGACGCACGACGTTCCGAATCTCTTCATCTCTGATGGCAGCGCCTTCTCGTCGCCGGGCTCGGCGAATCCCACTCTCACCATCGTCGCCCTGGCCCTACGCCAAGCCGAATACATCGCCCGCCAGATGGCGGCGCGGGCGATCTGAGAGCTACTTGAGAGCTGCCTCGACCCGATACACCGGATAAAGGTTGAGCCGCTCATCCCACGACGGACTGAGCCGATAAAAGTAATCCAGCCGCGCGTCAGGATCCGCCGCGAACTTCGGGTCTTCGGCAAGCCGTTTTTTGAAGGCCGCCGCAACCTTGGGGTCGCGCGCCAACATTTCGGAGGCGACCTGCTCCGCCACGTAGGGCTCCATCCATTCTTTCTGTTCGAAGGCGCTGTCAAAGAAGCCCCAGGCCGCGAGCGAATCGACGCCACGAGGCTCGAGTAACGCGACCACCAGCCGCGCGTTCGGCTGAGCAATGGGCACGAACAGAGATCCGGCGGAAATGGCGCGCTTCTCGGGCGCCCAGGCCCCTTCGAAAGTCAACATGGTATGCCCCTCGAAAGTCTCTGTCGAAAAGGTCACCTTCGTAGCTCGAAAGGTTTCGACAGCGGCGGAGCCGGTCTCATGAGCCAGCTTCTCGAACCGGACGCCGTGGAGGGCCAGCTTTTGACCCAGCCACTCCGCGTTCGCCGCCGTCACGATATAGCCGCCCCGGGGAGCCTGGGCCTCCGTCTTTGCGACTATGGTGTCGCGCAGAGGAACGTGCCACACCGTTGGTTTCGTTGCATCGTAGAACGTTGCCACGGCACCCGATATGTCAGAGTGCTTGCGCGTGTAGGCATAACCGAGGAAATCGATTGTCGTAACGTGCGGTCCGTTCTCGAAGTCCAGTGTGACTGTCTGCCCACCGAGTTCCTGCGCCGCGCGGGTATCAGCCGCGAGCGTTTGCGCCCGCCAGCCGGAACCCTCCCGGCTCATCATGTCGGCGAGTGTCATGATGATGTTATGAGTGACGCGAACGCGGGTGGCGTAATTTTTCCAGGAGTGCGTTTCGAGCAGCAGCGCGAACCGGTTATGTAAAGCCCAGTACCCGTTGGAGAAACGCGGTGAATACACATTCAGGGCGAAGCCCGAGTCCGGATCGTCCTCCTTCACGAACTCGGGATAGAAATCCAGCGGCTGGGATCCCATGGCGGCGATTTTCGAATTGAGCTCGGTGACGAGCGCCTTGGCCACGGGATGCAGAGCGGGGTCGCCCGAGTAGAGCGGATCGATGGTGTTGGAAACGTCGTGCTGGAAATTCGCGCCGTCCGTCACGTGCATGTCGACGTACAGAACGGGATCCCAGGCATTGAGCAAGCCCAACATCGCGTGCATCTCGGGCGCATCCGCCTTCATGTAATCGCGATTGAGATTGAGGTTCTGCGCGGTGGCGCGCCAGCCCATCTCCTCCGGCCCGATCTGGTTGGGGCGATTCCAATGGCCGAAGCGCTCGTGTCCGTCGACGTTGAAGACCGGCACGAACACCAGGACGAAGTTCTGCAGGGCGCGCTTGTCTCCCAGGAGCTCACGCAACGCAAGAAACCCGGCGTCTTTGCCATCGATTTCGCCAGCGTGGATGCCTCCCTGCATCAGCATCACCGGCAGGCCGCGCCGCCCCGTCTCTTTGGGGTCCAATGCGCCGGATCGCGAAGCGACCAGCGCGAGCATGGGCCGGCCTTCCGGAGTACGGCCGAATTCCACGCATTTGACGAGGTCCGGCCACGTGCGCGCGTAAGACCCGCAGAGCCGCTCTACTTCGTCATAGTGCCCAGTGCGAAGAAATTTTGATTGCTCGGCGACCGTCTCGAGTGCCGTCGGCGGCGCTGAAGTGGCGGCGGCGCGCGCGGAGGGCGAAGGAAGCCAAGCAACAATGCCAAGGACTGCCAGGAAAACCAGGGCCGACAGCGTTGATGTTTTCATAAGACAGGATTCTACCGCGTTGCGTCAACAATGCGAGCCCGCTGCATCGCGGCGAACCTGGCCTTACGAGAAGCCAGTCACGGCTCCGTTTCAACAGTATCCCTAGCATCCCCTCGAGAAACCAACGCCATCGCAGTTCGGTAACAGTCAGGATGTCCTCGTTGCAATGCTGGAATACGACACTTGCTCGAGGCGCGCGATGGGCTGGCCCATTGATTGCCGCGCTACTCGTTGTGGCCGGCGGCGTGTTCCGGGAAGCCACCGCGGCGGCGCCCATGAGGTTCGAGCGCCTTGGGATCGATGATGGCCTCTCGCAGCAGGCCGTGTTGGCTATCGCACAGGACCCGACGGGATTCATGTGGTTCGGCACCGAGGACGGCCTCGATCGTTTCGACGGCTACTCATTTCAACATCTTCGCCGCGCCCACGCCGGCTCGCGCGGTTTGACCGACGTATTTGTCACTGATGTGCAGTTCGATCGCACCGGCCGGCTATGGGTGGCCACCGACGGCGGCGCCGTGGTCTGGCGCGATCGACTCGAGGAAGAGTTCCATTCCGTTCTCGCCGGCGCGACGGAGACTCATGGGCTCGAGTACGTGCGCGTGATCCGCTTCGATCATGACGGCCGGCTCTGGATCGGCACACGTGAGGGTGGGCTGGCTCTGTTCGATCCCAAGGGCGGCCGGCTCGTGCGTCTACGACATAAGGCGGCCGACATCGGCAGCCTCAGTGACGATTCCGTGTTCGCACTGCTCGAGGACCAGCACGGTGCGATCTGGGTGGGGACGCAGACCGGGTTGGACCGGCTCGATCTCGCGAGCGGCAAATTCAAACACATCGCGCTGGAGCCCGGGCATGCGGTGCACGTTCGCGCTCTCCTGGAAGACCGCCGCGGCAAGCTCTGGATCGGAACTGACACCGGACTGTGGCAACTCGACCCGGTGAGCGGCGCGCAATCCGTGTTTCGCCATGACGTCGGTGACCCGCGCAGTCTTCCCGCCGACCAGGTGAGTGCTCTCTATAAAGACGACCGGGAGCGCCTCTGGATCGGTACGGCTGAC
This sequence comes from Gammaproteobacteria bacterium, assembly GCA_028293725.1. Next base: position 7,774 of record JAQGOE010000239.1, read on the forward strand.
GGCCTGGCGCTATTCGATCGGGACAGCGCTACTTTCGACAACTACCGGAAAGATGCGGCGGATGCCTCCAGCCTTCCTGACAATCATATCCTCGCGCTGCACGGGGATCGGACCGGCCTCCTCTGGATCGGCACCCGGTTTGGGGGTGTGGCCCGTTGGAATCCGCGCACCTGGTCGTTCGGGCCGCATGGCGCCGGTGCCGAGGAGGGCATGGCGAGCAAGTGTATCAACGGGTTCACTGAGGACGCTTCCGGCCGGCTGTGGATCGCGACATTCGGCGGCGGAATCACGATCGTCACTCCGCACACAGGCACCGTCACTGGCCCCCAGATGGACCCGCATAGGACGAGTCCCATCACGTTGCGTCAGACCGCCTCGGCGGCTGGAGGATTGAGCGACGACAGGGTAATGGCCCTGTTGACAGATCGCGAAGGCGTCGTGTGGGTGGGCACCATGGGTGGGGGTCTCGATCGGATCGTACCCCGCACTCTCGCGGTGAAGGTGTTCTCTCACGATGCGAGCGATCCCGGCAGTCTCGGCGCGCCCGGTGTCATGTCGCTGTTGGAGGATTCGGCAGGCCGGCTCTGGGTGGGAACCTATGGAGGCGGGCTGTCCCGGCTCGATCGCGCCACGGGTCGATTCCAGCGCTACCTGCCCGATCCCGCCAACCCCGAGAGCCTCTCGGCCGAGCGCGTTACCGCGCTTGCCGAGGACCGGACCCAGCGCATCTGGGTGGGCACACAGGGAGGTGGACTGAATGTTCTCGATCCCGTCAGCGGCCGCTTCTTCCATCTGCAGCACGACGTGCGCAGTCCGCGCTCGTTGGGTAGTACGACCGTCTACTCGATCTACCTCGACCCCAAAGGCACCGTGTGGGTGGGGACTCGCGGTGGCGGTCTCGATCGTGTCGTGGGCAGCGCGCTCGTCCCCGAGGCGATCCGTTTCGACCATTTCGATGACCGTAACGGGCTGCCGAACGACACCATCTACGGTATTCACGCTGACGCCACGGGCCGGCTCTGGCTGAGCTCCAACTACGGGCTGGCCCGCTTCGATCCGCTCTCGGGCGAGGTCCGCAGCTTTCACCGGGTGCACGGCCTGCAGGAGGAAGAATTCAACTTCGGGGCGCACTACGCGAGCCGCGGCGGTCGCCTGTATTTCGGCGGCGCCCACGGCTACAACACGTTCGATCCCGACCGTGTCATGTTTGATGTCGCTGCGCCGCCGGTGGTGTTGACGGCCGCGCTCGAAGCTGGCAAACCGCTGCCGCTCACGCCCCGTTTCGTCATGCCCCACCTGCATTACCGTGACGTCGTGAGTTTCGAATTCGCGGCCCTCGACTTCGCGGCTCCGCGCGCCAACCAGTTCGCTTACAAGCTGGACGATTTCGACAGCGACTGGGAGCACGCCGGCACCCGCCGCACCGTGACCTACACGAATCTTCCCGATGGCCGCTTCACGCTGCATGTGCGGGCCGCGAATCCCGACGGTGTGTGGGGCGAGAGCGGCCTCGATCTGCCGCTCGAAGTGGATCCGCCGCCCTGGTTGTCGCTCTGGGCGTATCTCGGTTATGCGCTCGTATTGTTTTCGGTCGTCGCGCTCTGCTGGGAGGGGCACCGCCGCTCGCTCCTGCGCGAGGCGCGCTACAGCCGGCGCCTCAAAGAGGAAGTCGACGCGCGCACCCGCGAGCTCGCGGGACGCAACACTGAGCTCGAGAGAGTCAACGCCCGCCTGGAGCAGGCCAGTGCGACGGACCCTCTCACCGGTCTGGGCAATCGACGCGCTCTCATCAAGGAAATGCCGCAATTGCTGGCGCAGTTGGCTGAGGCGCGCCGCGAGACTGGCGGCAAAGCGCGGTTGACGTTGATGCTGGTCGATCTCGACCGCCTGAAGCCGATCAACGACGAGCACGGTCACGAAGCAGGCGATGTGGCCCTGGAGGCAGTCGCGAAACTATTGAAGCGTTGCCTGCGTGAGAGCGATCGGGTCGTCCGTTGGGGTGGCGATGAGTTTGTCGTGGTCCGCACACCTTCGGACATCGACGACGCGGCCAGGCTGGCCGAAGAGATCCGGAGCAACATCGCCGAGCTGCGATTCAACGTCTCGAAAACCTGCTCGGCGCATACGACCGTCTCGATCGGGTTCGCCTGTTATCCGTTCGTCGTTGAGGCGCCCCACTGGGCGACGTGGGAGGAAGTGCTCAACCTGGCTGACATGGCGTTGTATCGCGCCAAGGTCTGCCGCGATGCCTGGCTGGGCTGGTGCGGATTGCCGCGCGCCGCCCGGCAAACAGAGATTTTCCGACTGGTCTCGGCGGACCCGCGTGGGGCCATGCGGGACGGCTATATCGATGTGCGCGCTTCGCGCCGGAATGACTAGACCGCTTCGGTCCATATTCCGACACTGCGTATGAGGAGCTTGTAAATGGCTACGCCAACCCCCCTCCCAGTGTCGCCAGCACCGGCGGCGACTTCATCGCCGTCACCGGTGCCAGGCCCGACTAGGACCCCGCCGTCAACCGCCCCAATACCCGGCTCACAATGTGATCGCCACGAGTGCTCGTAAGCTCGAACAACTCGCTGCGCTCGGCCGGCGCGTGCTGCGTCCAGTCGATGCGGAGCCGGCGTTGCGCTCGATAGAGTCGGGTGCGCACGGTCGTCTCATTGATCCCCAGGCACGCGGCGGTTTCGATTCCGCTGATCCCCTCGATGGCGCGCAGCACGAACACCGTGCGGAATACCTCCGGCAAGGAGTCGATCGCCTGCTCGAGGACTTGCCGCGAGGGCGGCGCGTCACCTTGACCATCGGCGCCTGAGACGCCGCTCGAATCGCCTTCCGCGCTGGAGGCTTCCGCCGCCGCCGCTGCTGCTGCCGCGATGGCTCCCGGGCGAACCGTGCGACGCAGTGCCAGCGCCTGGTTGAACGCGAGGCGCGCCAGCCATGCACCGAACTTTCCGGTGGGCTCATAGCGCTCGATATCGCTAAAAGCCAGCAGATACGCGTCCTGCACGACATTTTCGGCCGTTTCCTGGTCGGAAACGATGCTCCGGGCGATCCGGTACAGGCGCTGGTTGTAGCGGCGCATGAGCGTCTCGAAGGCTCGGATTTCCTTGCCGCGCGCCCGCTCGACCAGCAATAGGTCGGGTAGCGCGATCGCTCCCGGCACCGGCTCGACACCCCGATGGTGTTGAGCGGCGATCTCGGGATTAAGGGATTCAGTCATTGGCTCCAGCATGTGCGTCGACCCTTGGTTAGTTCATTGACAGCGCTGTCATCAGCGTGGGATGCTGATCTGAATCCCTGTCGTAAATCGGTACCACATCCATTGTCAGCGCTTCTTCACGATGGACATCAGTACAGTCCGGCCTAGGCGCAATAAGTCCCTGGAAAGCAGACCGGCGGCGCACGGGACTTATTGCAATCGCGCGCCGGGAATTGCGAGCCGTGTCTGCGGGGCAGTCAGTTTGGTTATGGCCCTGGCCGCCGCAGCTATGCCTGCTGTTGCCAGTCCGCCCGCACCCGCCGTGCATCCCGATCAGTGGCCCACGGTCCAACCCGCGCTCGCCCCCGATCCCACGCTCGAGTCCCGTCTCAATGTAATGATCGCGGCCATGACGCTCGAGCAGAAGGTCGGACAGGTCATCCAACCCGATATCGCCAGCATCACTCCGGAAGATCTGCGCCACTATGACCTCGGCTCCATCCTCAACGGTGGGAACTCCTCGCCGAATGGCGACGAGTTTGCTCCACCGAGTGAGTGGCTCGCCCTTGCAGACCGGTTCTATGACGCATCGACGGACGTCGCGCACGGCGCGCATCCCATACCGACGATGTGGGGTACCGACGCCGTCCACGGCCACAACAATATCGTCGGCGCGACAATCTTCCCCCACAACATCGGATTAGGCGCGGCCCGCGATCCAAACCTCATGAGGAAGATCGGCGAGATCACCGCTCGCGAGGTCCGGATTACCGGACTGGACTGGAGCTTCGGACCCACCCTCGCCGTCGTGCGCGACATTCGCTGGGGCCGGTCCTATGAAAGTTATTCCGAAGATCCCGAGATCGTGCGCCAGTACGGCACGGCCATGATGCTCGGCCTGCAGGGTCCGCCCGGCACGGCGCAATTCCTCGACGCCTCACACGTGATCGCCTCGCCGAAACACTTTGTCGGCGACGGAGGCACGGAGGGCAAGGATCAGGGCGACAATCTATCGAGCGAGGCGGAGCTGCGTGACGTCCACGCGGCCGGTTATCCGGCGGCGCTCGCGGCCGGCGCACAGACCGTGATGGCGTCGTTCTCGAGCTGGCATGGCGTTCGGATGTCCGCCAATGAGCCGCTGCTGACCGAGGTCCTCAAGGGGAGGATGGGCTTCGACGGCTTTGTCGTCGGCGATTGGAATTCCCATGCATCGGTGCAGGGATGTACCAAGTTCAACTGCCCCGCCGCCATTAATGCCGGCCTCGATGTCTTCATGGCGCCGGATTCGTGGAAAGAGCTCTATGCGAATACCCTCAGGGAGGCGCGCTCGGGAGAGATTCCAGAGGCTCGACTGAACGATGCGGTGCGCAGGGTCTTGCGTGTGAAGCTGCGAGCACACTTATTAGATGAGGGCCGTCCGTCCTCGCGTCCCCTCGCGGGGCACTTCGAGCTGCTGGGTTCCCCGGAGCACCGGGCGGTGGCTCGCCAGGCGGTCCGCGAATCGCTGGTCCTGCTCAAGAACGCCCACCATCTTTTACCGCTCTCGCCCCACGCTCACGTCCTCGTCGCGGGGGATGGTGCCGACAATATCGGCAAGCAAAGCGGCGGATGGACCATCACGTGGCAGGGCACCGGGGTCTCCAACAAGGACTTTCCGAACGGCGAATCGATTTATTCGGGCATCCGGCGGGCAGTCGTCGCGGCCGGTGGGTCGGCCGAGTTGAGTGTGAGTGGCGAGTTCCACGCGCGCCCTGACGCGGGCCGGGCTAAGGCGCCCCCCCCTGACGTCGCCATCGTGGTGTTCGGCGAAAATCCCTACGCCGAATTCCAGGGCGACCTGGCGTCGGCTGAATACAGTCCGGGCGCGAAGCCGGATCTGGAGTTGTTGCGCAAGTTGCGTGGGAGTGGAGTGCCCGTCGTTGCAGTATTTCTCTCCGGACGTCCCTTGTGGGTCAACCCCGAGATAAACGCATCCGACGCGTTTGTCGCGGCGTGGTTGCCGGGCTCTGAGGGCGGCGGCGTCGCCGACGTTCTATTCAAGGCACCTGGCGGCACTGTGCGCTACGACTTCCACGGCAAGTTGTCTTTCGCATGGCCGCGTACGACACAACAGACCGCGGCAGTGCTGCCAGCCGGCGATTCGCCGCTCTTTCCCTATAACTTCGGGCTGAGCTACCACGACAGCGGCGATCTGAAAAAACTGCCGGAGGATGCTGGCGCCGAGAGTGCTACGGCGATCGACACCCACGTGTTTTTCGCCGCCGGACGAGCTCGCGCGGGCTGGCGTTGGGTCGGTGCTGAAGGGGTATCCACCGCGCCTGCCGCCGGCGCGGGCCCCGACATTCACGAGTTCCCCCGCGGCGCGGGTGCGCTGGCCGATGGCCGCCTCATCATGACCGCCGCCGACAAGTCGGCCCAGGAGGACGCGCGCCTGTTGAGTTGGAGCGGCGCCGGTCCCGCCTCGGTGGGTCTCACCGGCACGAGCGCGATCGACCTGCAACGCGAAGCCAACGGCCAACTCTCGCTCGCGTTTGACTACAAGGCGAGTTATCCGCTCACCGCGAACATGACCCTGCGAATGGATTGCGGCGCGGACTGCCGGGGGGGCGTGCCGATTACCCGCGAAGTTGCGGCCACCGCGCCGGGGCAGTGGGGCCATTTGAAAGTTCCGCTGGCCTGTTTCGCCCGGGCTGGCGCCGACATGAGTCACGTCACGACACCGTTCGCCCTCGAGACCTCGGGGAAGCTGGCGCTGACCATTGCCAACATCCACCTCGAGAGCGGGACGGACGGAGTTGCGTCCTGCGCTGACGGCCCGGCGTTCAAGTAGCCGGCGGACAGACAGCCGCCGGCATCCGCGTTCGCGCGCCGACGCCGTTACGACGCCGTAGTCGCTCCGCGCAGCTCCGGCTCCGCCGTCGGCTTTTTCGCCCAATCGGCGTCGGTGTGGTCGGGCTTCAACTTCAACAGGCTCAACACGCCCGCCGCAATCAAGGTCGCGAATGACATCGTCGTAGCCACGGCCGGCAGACCGTAGCCCGCTTTGAATAAAAAGCCCGCCGCGATCGGCGCCAGCACCGACCCGCCGCGTCCGGTGCCGATCGCGAAGCCCGTGCCGAAAGCGCGCACGTGTGTTGGATATGCTTGGGCGAAAAGCGCGTACATGCCGACGATGGCCGCGTTCGTGAAGAAGCCGCAGCAGGCGCAGATCAGCGACAACCGCTGTAAGTCCGGTGGCGTGTGACCCAGGATGATCACCATTGCCGTCCCAATGATCATGACCCCGATGGTGAGCGGCTTCATTCCAAACCGCAGCCCCAGTAGCCCGATCACGGCGCCCCCGGTCGCTCCGCCCACGTTCGCCCACACCAGCACGCCTGCCGCGGAAGAGGCCGCGAACCCCAGATCCACAACAATCTTCGGTATCCACTTCAGGACGAAGTAGAACGTCATGACGTGGAAGAAGTACGCGGTGGACAGGATCAAGGTCGTCGCAATCAGCCCCGGACCGAAAATGTCCCCGATCGAGCGCTTCCGCGCTTCGACGGAGATCGTCGGCAACGCCGCGATCGACGTGTGGCCGAAGCGCTTCATGACCCGGTTGATTTTGTCCAGGGCGCCGGCCGGCTGCTTTTGCGTAAGCCAGTGCACCGACTCCGGCACGAACAGCAGCACCAGTGGGATGAAGATTGCCGTCACTGCCGCGCCGAAATAAAAGACGGTGCGCCAATCGCCCCCGGTCAACAATTGCTGCACGACTTTGCCGCCGAGCACGCCGCCGATCGGATAGCCGATCGCCATGATGGACACGCTCAGATTTTTACGTTTCGCGCTCGAGAACTCGGACGCGACCGCATTGATGCTGGAGAGCACGCCGCCGATACCGAAACCCGTCAGGACTCGCCACAGCGAAAGATCCACGGTGCCCCTGGAGGTCGTGGCCATGAACATGCCGACAGTCATGACTACGAGGCAACCGACGATGGTCGGACGCCGGCCGATCTTGTCCGCTACGATGCCCAGCAGCACTGATCCGATCGCCATGCCGATGAGCTCCATCGACAACACGATGCCCAGCGCCCCGCGGTCGATGTGCCATTCGGCGGCGATGCCGGGCGAGGCGAAGGCGATCGAGAGCACATCGAACCCGTCCAGCGCATTCAGTCCGATAGTGATCGCCACGGCGATGACCTGGAGAGCGCTCATCGGAGCGGCGGAAATCGTGGCGCGTGGATCGACGGTGCTACTCACTCTCATGCCCCCTGGAAAACCGGAACTTTCATTCGTCCAGCGTAGCATCCCCCGCGAGGGCGAGCTATTCCGCGCCGCCCGCGCCCACCGCAACCCAGGCGAGATCCGAATTCGAGACCGACTCGAGTTTGAATCCCTTCGCCGCCGCGGCCATGCGTGTAAGCGCCTGCGCGAGTGGCATGGGCGGCTTGGTGTCGCCCTTTTTGGCCTTGTGGAAGCGGACCGGGTTGATACGGGCGACCACGTAATTGCGCAGATACGGCGATTTGAAGCCCTTCGCCTGCAGGGAGGCGATGAGCCGCTTCACCTGCGCATCGATCTCGATCAGCCGTGACGCCGAGTCCTGCCGCTCCCGCAGGCTCGCAACCAGTGTGCGGTCACTGAAGCGATCCACTTTTTTAAGGAACGCGCTGTAGGCGCCACCGGCAAAGCGGGACGACTTCTCGTACACGATTCCCAGCGTGATGAGCTCCGGCGCCTCGAACTCCGCGGTGAACTGCGATTCCTTCGCCTGGCTCTGACGCTCCGCGAGACTGCGTGCCATACGGATGACCTCGAGGCTCCGGTCGCGCAGGTTATGGGCCTTCTCGGTGTTGAGGGCGAGTATGCGATACGCCAGCGTCTCGTCGGGTGAGATGAGGGCCGTGATCTGGCGCAGGCCGAGAACTTTGGCGGCCGCGAGCCGATGCCGACCGTTGGGTGTCCACAATCTCCCGTCATCCCCGCGTACGACAATGAGTGGGTCGAGGAATGCCCCGGTCTCGTCGATCTTTTCCGCAAGCCGCTTGGCGTGCGTGGGCGACAGGTCGCGCTGAAAGGGTGTTGGCTGCACGGCGTTGAGCGGAATGGAGGCGAGCATGAGCGCTCGACCGCCGAGCGGCTCGTGATACGCCCCGATGGGAGCCCCGCCCGCGTCGCGAACGAGCGTGGCGAGAGCCGCTACCTCGGGGCTGTCCATTGCGATTGCGACTTCCGCAGCTTCGAGGCCGCGCGCCTTCGCGTTGGGCGCGAGCTTGCCCATACGGCGCTTCGAGGGGCCGCTCTTGCCTGCCTTGGTGCTCTTGCCGCTTTTGCTCGCGCGCGGCGCGGCGCTTTTCTTTCGGGTTGCCATGGGGGGTAAGGTGCCGCGTGAATCGCTCGTCGTAAAGACCAATATGCGAAAATAGTCGGCTCCGCCTGGCCTCAAGTACCATGGATCTCGTCACTCAAGCCACAAGCACCGCCGGGAAACTACCAGCGCAACGTATCGACGCCGCGGGCCGCGCGCATGTCGATCAGAAAGCTGTCCTGGCGCTTGCGTTGCCGCTCATGGCCAACAGCACGGTGCAGATCGTCCTCAACCTCACCGACATGTGGTTCATCGGTCACATCTCGACGCAGGCGTTGGCGGCCGTAGGCACCGTACAGTGGCTCATCCTCGCGGTTGTGTTAGTGCTCGGTGGAGTCGGAGCGGCCGTGCAGACCCTTGTGGCGCAATCGCACGGGGCGCGTCGCTATCGGCGCGCATCACAGGCGGTGTGGACGGCACTCTGGGCAACACTGTGCGCGGTCCCTTTGTTTGTCGCGATCGGGATGGCGGGCCACCTCATCCTGGCGCCGTTCGGCTTCGATCCGAACGTCGAGAAGCTTGCCACGGCGTTCTGGCTGCCGCGTGTTTCGGGCGCCGTGTTTGGCTCGGCCGTGTGGGCGCTGCTGGGATTCTTCAACGGCGTGAGCCGGCCGCGTGTGACGGTGCTCGTTACCGCCACCACAGCCGTCGCCAATGTCATTTTCAATGAGATTTTTATTTTCCACCTGGGTCTGGGTGTGGCGGGCTCGGGCTGGGCCACGACGGTCGCGCAGGCCATCGGGCTGGTGTTGGGATTGACGATTTTTCTGCGCGCGGACTATCGCCGCGTGTTTCGCTCGAACCTGACCTGGAAGCCGCATGGCGGCCGCCTGTTGGAGCAGTTGCGGCTCGGCCTGCCCATGGGACTGCTGCCCGCCGCCGACCTGTTGGGATTCTCGATTTTCCAGATGATGCAGGTTCGTCTCGGCCTGGTGGCTGGCGCGGCCACGCAGATGGTCATGGTCCTGACCTCCATCGCCTACATGCCGGGGTTTGGCATTTCCCAGGCGGGCACCACTCTCGTCGGACAATCGATCGGCGCGGGCGACCGCGCTTGGGCGCTGCGTGTTGGCACGCGTGTGATTCTGCTCGCCGCGGCCTATATGGGCTCGATCGGATTGTTGATCGCGCTCGCGGGGCCGTGGGTCCTGCCTTTCTTCACGGCCGCGCATGACGCAGATGCCGTCGCCGCGGTCGCGCTCGGCTCGAAGTTGTTATGGCTCGCGGCGGTGTATCAGTTTTTTGACGGGCTCAACTTGAGCAGCGGCCTGTGCCTGCGCGGCGCCGGCGATGCGATCGTACCGGCGGCGCTGGTTCTGCCGGTCTCGCTGCTGCTCTTTGTGCCGCTCGCGCACGCACTGACGTTCGCGCCGGGGCAGGGGTGGGTGAATTTCCTGCCACAATACGGCTGGGGTGCTTTTGGTGGCTGGCTGGCCGTGGTGTTGTATCTGATGCTGCTGGGCAGCGCGCTGTTTCTCCGCTGGCGCTCCGGAGTCTGGCAGAAGATCAGGATCTGATCGCCGCGCAAAACACCTGTAGGGATTGCACGAGCGCGGGCCCGATCGTCGGGTTCGCAGCGATCTGCACCGGTGTGAACCGTCGGCTGAGCAGGTCGACGGTGAGCGATGCTTCGTCAATGAGCCGGGCCGACATTGTCGTCAGAACCAGACGCAATGCGGCCTGCGCCGCGGAAGCTCGCGGTGACGTATTGATGAGCGCGACCGGCTTGTCCGGGAAGGTCACGCTGGCCACCAGCCAGTCGAGCGCATTCTTGAAGGAGCCGGGGATGCCGCGGGCATATTCCGGACAGGAGATCAGCAGGCCATCGGCCTGCCCGACGCGCTCACGCAACTCGATCACCTCGGGCGGAGGCCGCTCTTCGAGATCCGGATTGAAATGGGGCAATCGGCCCAGATCATGATAGTGCTCGATCACCACCCCGGGCAGGGATAGAAGCCCTGCGGCCTGCAGGATGGCCGTGTTCGAGGAGGTGGCGCGGAGGCTACCGGAGATAGCGAGGAGGCGTTGCACGCCCGGATCGTACAATGTCGCCCCCTGTAAGTGCTGGCGTGGAACGATGTTCATCCTGCTGAAGTCTCTTGCCCGAACCCTCATCCTGCCGCCCGCGAGCCTGCTCATTGTGGCGTTCATCGGGCTGTTGCTGATGCCGCGACGCAGGAGGCTGGGTGTTGCCCTGATCGTCATCTCGCTTGGCTCTCTTTGGATATGCGCTACGCCGGCGGTATCGGACGTGCTGACGCGTTTCGCCGAGCGTTATCCGCCTCTTGACCCTTCCAAGCCGGTGGATGCGCAGGCCATCGTGATTCTCGGAGGGGGAGGTGTACGTATGGCGCCCGAATATGGCGGCTGGGCCGCGGAGGCTGACGCGTTGGAGCGTGTGAGCTACGCCGCGTTCCTGGTGCGCCGGACCGGGCTTCCCGTCCTGGTATCGGGTACGAGCGAGGAGGCGCAAGGCATGAGCGCCACACTCGCCAGAGATCTGGGAGTCCGTGTGCGGTGGGTCGAGAATCAGTCGGGCGATACCTACGAGAACGCCCGCTTTTCGGCGCGCATTCTCAAGGCCGACGGAATTCACCGCATCCTCCTCGTGACGAGCAGTACCCATGAATGGCGCGCCGCTCGTGAATTTACGGGCGCCGGCCTGGAGGTAGTGCCCGCTCCGGTCGGAGGCGACACGCCGCGCCACTATGATGCGATCACTTTCGTTCCGAACGCTTACGGCCTGCGCCGCTCTACCGCCGCGTTGTATGAATTGATCGGCGAGCCGATGCGCCAATTGATGTCGGCGTTGCATCTGCGCAGACAGCAGGCTCCGGACTGAGACGAGTGGACTGATGGACCACGAGTTGGAAGATGCGCCGGTTCTCGTGGAAGTGTTCCGCTCGCTGCGCCGGCGTCCGAGCGACGAGCGCGCCTTCGTGTTGGCCGCCGTTGGCATTCAGAGTGTGGTGACTTTCGCGGGCGCGCGCTTCATTCTCTGGGTAAGCGAGGCGGATGGGCCCCGGGCGCTGACACACCTGCGCCAGTATGAATCCGAAAACCGGCCACCGCCGCCGCCACCTCCACCGTCGCGTTTATATCCCAATGCCTGGGTGGGATCTATCGCGTACGTGCTCTGTTTGATGGGTGTTGCCTATGTTATATCGGGCGGGCTCGTGCGGCTTGATGCATTCGATACTGGAGATCTCCACGCGGCGAGCGTGCGCGGCGGACAGCTGTGGCGCGCGTGGACGGCGCTCACCCTGCACGTTGACGGGGCTCACCTGGCGGCTAACCTCGGCGCTGGAGTCTGGTTCGGTTATCTTGCCGCGCGCCAGATCGGAGTGGGGAGTGCCTGGTTCCTGATCGTGACCGGCGCCGCCCTGGCCAATCTGATCGAAGGGCTTTTCGGGGCGCCCGATCATCGCTCGGTCGGTGCTTCCACGGCGGTGTTCACAGCGTTGGGTTTGATGTCAGCCTATTCGTGGCGAGAGCGGATTCAATTCCCACAGCGTTGGGCGCGGCGTTGGGGTCCACTAGTCGCGGGCGTGATTCTTCTCGGCTGGACCGGCTCGGGCGGCGGCTCGGAGGACGGCACGGGAAGCGAGAACATCGACCTGTTCGGTCACGTGGCTGGATTCGTGGTTGGAATATTGTTGGGTGCCACGGCGGCGCTGCCCTGGTACCGGCGCCTCCTGGATCGCGTGCCGCAGTGGGTCGCGGGAGGTGCCGCGTTGGCTTCCATGGCAATCGCCTGGACCTTCGCGCTGCTTAGTTGAACCTGTCAGGCTCCTAAGAGCTTGGCTCGCTCCTGCTACGGCCCTTCGACCTCGTAGCCTTCCTTGCGCAGTTTCGCCAGTGCCCCGTTGTCGCCCAGCAGACGGTCCATCGACTGCACGGCCAGGGTCGAGCGATTGCGCGTCAGCGCATCTTCGACCGCGAGAAACCAGTCGTCTTCGGCCTGCGCGATGAGATCGCGTACCCGGTTCGACGCTGTGACGGCCTCGATGCAGGCGGTGCGATCCTCAGGATGATTGAGTTTGCGCAACAGATCGACGTCACCGAGCGCCCAGGCGCGGGCACGCGCCTGCATCGGCCCGAGATCGGTTTCGAGACGTCCCACGACGGCCTCCAGGCACGCAATCTCGCCGACGAGCGGCGTCTTGCCGACATCTTTCAGAACATCGACCGGATGCTCCACTTTCAACTTGTCCTGGTGGATCTTCACACCTTGCTTGCGGGCGAGTTTGAGCACCGTCCGTTGCACTTCGTTGTGTACCGTGAGCCCGCTGGCGTCGAGAGCCTCGTCCAGCAGTCGCTCGGCGGCAAACGCCGGTCGCAACTCATCTAACCGGGAGTCCCGCGGTGCGTAATGCGCTTTCAGGGCGGAGAACCGCGCATACAACGGTGGCGGCAACACCTCTTTCAGTGCCATGCGATCGGGGATCTTCTGAATATTGCGCCACTCGATCCAGACCCGCAGGGCCGTGAACGGATTCGCGCCGATCCCGAATGCCGGCCACGCCGGCACCACTTCCTGGCTCTGTTGTAATACGGCCTCGACCGAATCCGATTGCCAGATCAACTTTTTGGGCAACGGTGTCAGGGTGCCCAGGATCCACAGGACGTGATCGCCCTGGCCCATGGGTCCTCCGGGCTTGCGCACTTTCCATAGACGCGGCCCTTCATGCTCGCCAGTGACGACGACTTCTTCCATGGGCGCGTCGTTCGCGGACACGGCAGGGATGTCCGCCGGCATGGAGCCCAGGAGCCACGCGGCGGCGAGCGCGATAATCAAGATCCAATGTCCTCAGTCGTTCGACGGCCTGGAGTTCGGTACTACCGCGCCCGTGGCGTCATACACACGGGTGAGATTCACCTTCGACAACTCGAAAGGGCCGATGTGCGCTTTCACGATGAGCTGTTTGCCATCGGGAGAGAGCTGGTACTCCTCGACGACCAGCGGGCCGAGCTGCGGCTTGATGTTGACGACGTAGCCTTTGCCGCTCCAGCCCGTGTTCTGGTCGGCGACACCGTTTTCAGAGGACACGACGCTGCGACCGCCGGGTGTGTAACTTCGTACGGTGGTTCCGTAATCGAACGACACCTGCTCGGGCGATTGTCGAATCGTCAGATAGTCGCTGCGCTGGAGGATCGTGCGCAGCTCATGCATGGTCGGAGAGTTGCGCAGCGGGTCCACTCCCGGCCCCTGCTGTGCGCGCAGCTCATCCGGCGTCGGCTGGTCCGAGACTCCCGCGTTGCCCACGCCGCCACCGCTTCCCCCGCCGCCGCGCCGCCGCCCACCACCACCAGGCTCGCCCATCTGGGAGGGGGGTGGCGCGTTCATCGCCCGGCGCAGTTTCTTGAGCGCCTCCTCCCGCAGCATGTCGATGCTCTTTTGCGGGTCATCGCTGGCGGCTCGATTGAGTCTCCAGACGCCCTGCAACTCGACACCCTTGGGCGTCTCCGGCGCAAAGTGGGCGCCGAAGCATCCGCTCAGCATCGGGGTCATGAGCAGGGCGCCGACGAGAGACCTCGAGGCACGCGGGATCCGCATAATCAATGATTCCTAAGAATGGGCACGTAACCACTCCAGCGCGCCGGGCGTCTGCTGCCAGACGGATCGCATCTCGTCACGGTAGAACCAGGCCTGGTCGTCGCCGCCGACCTCTATTGTGCCTTGTTGGAGCTTGGGTCGCCGTATGCGGGCGGGCAAAAGATATTGCGCCGTCTTGGGCAGGTCCGACCGGGCGGTCTGCAGAGCTCGCTCAGCTTCCTGCATTCGTTGCAGCCGCACGAGCGCTAACACGGCGCCGAAGCGAGTTTCCGGGGCGAGATCATGCGGGTAGGCCTCAGCGAGCGCGAGCGCCTTCTCGTCACTGCCCGCGCGCAGATACTCATTCATCAGCATGAATCGCAAGCCGTGATTGTCATCCTGATTCAGCCCCATGAGCCGTTCCGCCGTGGTCACCGCGGACTCGCGCTCGTCTCGGGCGATACGCCACTGAAATGCTCGCACCAGCCCTCGTAACGCCGGACGGTTTGCGGCGATGACCCACGGTACGGCAGTCTTGTCCGTGTTCCCACAAGCCCGGGCGATGATGGCTTCATTGCGCGCGAGCACCGGACCCAGCAGCAGATCGTCGAGGCCCGGCGCTTCCGCCTGCGGATGGCGCGCCAGCGCTGTGGCCAGATCATCCAGAATATCGAGACTGTCGAAGCTTTCGGGATGCGTCCGCAAGAAGCCGCACCAGGTGCTCTCGGTGAATTCGTCCCAGATGTCGTGAGCGTCGAAGGGCTGATCCTGGACTGAGAATGGCTTCTCCAGGGGAAATGTTTCGTGCCACTCCTGCTCCACCGCAACAACGGCCGGTGGTGGAGTCAGTACGAAGTTATTCTTGTGTGGCACCAGCTCGTACGACGGCGTGGCACGGTCGGCTACGCTCTGCAGCCACTCGAGCAACTGGCGCCCGGCGCCGTCGATGTTGATCGCTGCCTCGCCCAGAGTGGTAATCGGATCTGCCGCGACACGGTGGAGGAATTCCAGCCGCGGGTCGCCTGCGGGAGTGCCGCTGCGCTTGAGCACCGCGGCCCAGAAGGTGGCACGGTGTTTGGCTTCCTCGATGCGGCGCTCGGCGACGAGTAATTCCACTTCCAGAACCGAAAGCGCTTCCGCGTGGGGATGGTCGTGTTGCGCCTGGTGGAATGCCCGCCAGGCGCGCTCGCTCTGGCGCCGGTCCATATAAATCGTGGCGAGGCGCTGCCAGGCCTCGGAGCGCAGTGGCGAGCGCGGCGCCTTCTCGGTCGTCATCTGCAGTAGCTTGAGTTTGCGCCGCGCGCCTTTCTCCGACATGCCATAGGCGTCGCAGAGCAGGTCCAGCAGAATCGCCGCCTCTTCGTCGTGGTAACGCTCGGGTGTGGCGAGCCGGGGCTCGAGTGCCGCCACCACTTCGCCGCGGCGGTCACGATCGAGCAGATATGCCGCGAATTCGATCAGCGCGGTGCGTGGCACCCGGTTGCCCGTCAGCAGCGCGTCGCGCTCGGCGGGTTGGATGTTGGCGAGCACATAGGGCCAGAGCACACTGGAATTCAACAGCGGAATCCGTGGCATGTGGCGGCAGCAGTTCTTGAACTCGAGATGCGATCCGCACGGGCAAGCCTCATCTTCGGCCGGCTCGGGCATTCCCGGCGGTTTGTGTCCGGCCGCATTCAGTGGCAGCCCGTTCCATACCGCGCGCGCCCATGCGAAAGCGAGCGCCCGCGCCAGGGTCGGGTCGTCATTTACCGGGGAGCCCGGCGTCGCATATTGCGGCAGTGCTCGTTGCACCCACGCGAGGAACTCGGTGCAATCCGCTGCGCGCATGGCGATCCCGACGGAGTCGGGAATCAGGCGCTCGAAGTGCAGCAGTGCCGAGCTTTCCCTCGAGTGCATGGCGGGCGACGGCGCGGTTGTTGTTGTAGGGGCCCGTTCTCAACGGCTCGCGGCGGTACGCGAGGCCGCTGCCCGGGCAGCCAGCGACTCGATCAAACTCCAATCCTTCTTCTTCATAGCCTCCGCCGGGGTGAGCCACGAGCCGCCCGCACACAGTACGTTCGGCAGGTCCAGGTATGACTTCACCGACTCCTGAGTGATGCCGCCGGTCGGGCAGAAGCGTGCGTCCGGAAACGGGCCGCCGAGCGCATTGAGCATTGGAATTCCGCCGGCTGCGCCAGCGGGAAAGAATTTGAAATAGCGGTAGCCCGCGGCCATTGCGGCCATCAGTTCCGAGGCTGTCGCCACCGCAGGCAGATACGGGATCGGCCCGGACGTGCCCGCGCTCAACAGCGTCGGCGTCGCTCCCGGCGATATGGCAAACGCGGCGCCCGCTTCCGCGGAGGCCTTCAGGTCCGCGAAAGAGCACACCGTGCCGGCTCCAACAGTGATTTCCGGGACCGACCTTGCGATGTTCTCGATGGCTTGCAACGCTGCTGGCGTACGCAGCGTCACCTCGATGACCTGGATGCCGCCGCGCACCAGCGCCCGGGCGACGTCGGCTGCCACCGATGCGTCGGTGAACGTGACCACCGGCATGACCGGTGACAAACGAAGAAACTTCTCGATAGCTCCAGAGTGGGTCGTCATGGCCTCAGCGCCTTACTGTGAATCCTGCGTCCTGAAGGAGATTGTGCACGTCCGCGACCGTGCTCAGGTTGAAATCGCCAGGGATGGAATGCTTCAGGCAGGCGGCGGCAAGCCCGAAGTCGAGTGTGGCCTGGTCGCCCAGCCCGCTCTCGATGCCATGCAACACCCCGGCGGCGAAGGCGTCGCCGCTGCCGATCCGGTCGACGATGCGGCCGATAGAGTAGGTCCGTGTCGTGATCAGACCGTCGCGCGACATGAGCTTGGCCGCGAGGTCGTGATCGTCCACACTTTTCTGACTTCTGACCGTCGTGGCGATTCGCTTCAAGCGCGGAAACGCGGCCAGCGCTTCGGCGGCGCTCGCCTGAAAACGCTCGTGAGCCGGTATCGCCTGAAAATCGCGGCCCAGAATCAGGGCCATATCGCGCTCCTCGGCAAACAGCAGATCGGACTCCGCTACGATCTCGCGCAGAATATTGCGCGCATCTCCCTGCCAACGCTGCCACAGCTTCGCCCGGTAATTGCAATCAAATGATACAAACCGTTGCTGCGCGCGCGCCATCCGCACCGCCCGCAGCGCGGCCTCGGCGGCACCCGGGCCGACCGCGGGAGTCACTCCCGATACGTGCAACCCACTCACTTGTTTGAAGATTTCGGGCCAGTCCAGAAGCTCGGGAGCTGCCTGCGCGAAAGCCGAATCCGCGCGATCGTATAGCACCTCGGACGGACGGTGTCCTGCGCCAACGGCAAGAAAGTACAGTCCCATCCGACCGGGGCCGGTGTGGACCGCCTCGGTTCGGACGCCGTGGCGGCGCAATTCGCCGATGCAGGCCTTTCCAAGCGCGTTGTCGGGCACGACGCTGGCCATGAAGGCGGTATGTCCGAACTGCGCGAGCGATACCGCGACGTTAGCCTCCGCGCCGCCGATGTGGACGGCCAGCGATCCTGTTTGGAGCAGCAGCTCGTTGTCCGGTGCGGACAGTCGCAGCAGCAATTCTCCGAAGCAGGCGAAGCCTGAGGGACCACCCCCGTTTTTTTGTGTATCTCTCAACATTGATCTCTTTTTGGTCCGGTCTGTCAGCGCCCTTTCAACGGGCTTTCATGGTCGTTCCGCATTTCGGCGGCGGTGCCGTCCTTGTTACCCCGCGCGACCGCTATCGCCGCTACACGCCCACCCGCCAACGCCCCCGTTGCGGGGCGATCACTCTGCCCCACTCTAACCTTCGGTCGCCAACTCGTCATAGGCCTGGGCGAGGGCGTTTGTGAAAGACGCTTCCCGCACCAGGCTGGCCGGAAATACGGTATGGAGTCCGAGAAAGGCCGGCACGTCATGCCGCGCGCGGTTTTCACAGGCCCCGCCAATTTCAAAGAGTCGCTCGGAGAGCGGGTCCGTAACACGCTCGCCTCGTGCCGCCTGGCGGCGTACGAAATGCATCCAGCCGGCGACCGGGATGCACAGTCGCTCTATCGGACGGCCCGCTTCGAGGTTGTCGCCGATCGTCCCGAGCAGCCGGAAAGGGAGCTTTTGCGACCCGTCCCAAGCGATCTGCGCCAGGGCGTGCCCGATCGCCGGATTGCGGAAGCGCCGCAGAATCGCCTCGATGTAGGCATCCAGATCCAGGCCTCGCGGTGTACGCAGAGTGGGCCTGACATCCTCCTTCATCATCGTCGTGACGAGCGAACAGAGCCTCTCGTCCTTCATCGCGTCCACCACCGTCTCGTGGCCGGCGAGCAGGCCTAGATAGGCGAGCGAAGAGTGCGCACCGTTGAGAAGACGCAGTTTCGCTTGGTCGTAGGCCGCCACGTCGTCCGTAATGATGACGCCAGCACTGGCCCAGTCGGGGCCTCCGATTGCGAGACGGTCCTCCAACACCCACTGCGCGAAACTCTCGCGTTGCACCGGCCAACGATCCTCCACACCGAGCACGCCCTTAACGCGTTCTCGGAGCGCATCTGTCGTCGCAGGGGTGATGCTGTCCACCATCGTGCGGGGGAAACTTGCGTGATCCTCGATCCAGCGTGCGAGGCTCGGGTCGCGGAGTTCCGCGAGTTGGCACACGGCGCGGGAGAGTCGCGTACCGTTGTCGGTGAGATTGTCGCAACTGATGATGTTGAGCGGCGCCGCCTCCGCCTCGGCGCGTCGGCGCCGCAATCCTTCGACCAGGTATCCGATCAGACTCTTCGGAAGTTGGGGCGCGCGCAGATCGCTCTGGATGTCGGTGTGGGTTGTGTCGAGAGACCCTTTCGCGTCCAGGCAATATCCTTTTTCGGTCACCGTGATGGTGACGACGCGCGTCGTCGGGGCGGATAGCCTGTTGAGCACGTTTTCCGGGTCCTGTGGGGCGACCAGGATTTCCCTCAGTGCCCCAATCACCTGGTACGAGATCTGCTCGTCGAGAGTGGCGAGCGTATAGAGGCCGTCCTGTGGCGCGAGCGCGTCGCGCACGTCGGAGCTCCGGAGCGACACGCCGCAGATACTCCAGCGATCGTCGTCCGCCAACAGCTTTTCCACGAACCAGGCCTGGTGAGCCCGGTGAAAGGCGCCCGGCCCGAAATGAACGATACCGGGGCGCAGGGTGGCCCGCCCATAGACGGGACGCTGGACGTCCGCCCCGAGTTGCTCGAGGTGGGCCTGAGACAGATAATTACCGGGAGACACCGGTGTCATTTAAAGATGCGGCGGTTCTTTTGTCCAGCCCCGGGGGACGCGTAGACTGCTCGCCCCTGCCGCACAGCGAGGCAGTCCGAACACACGCATGGTTAAAGTTAAATCGTCCGGGAGTGGCAACGCCATTACGGGCCGCGCCACCATAAACGACATCGCGCGTCTCGCCGGGGTGTCCAAGAAAACCGTCTCCCGGGTCATCAACCAGTCACCGTTCGTAAAAGACGAGACGCGCGCTCGGATCGACGCCGTGATCCAACAGATCGGCTACACGCCCGACCCACAGGCACGTGGGCTCGCATTTCGCCGCTCCTTCCTTATAGGGCTGATCTACGACAACCCGAACGCGCAATACATCGTCAACAGCCAGGAAGGTGTGTTGGACGCCCTGCGAGGCTCGGGTTTCGAACTCGTGGTCCATCCGTGCGATCGTCTGAGCGAAGACTTCATCCCCGGCGTGCGGCGCTTTGTGCAGCGTCAGAAGCTCCACGGTGTGATCCTGCTGCCGCCGGTATCGGAGGATCAGGGACTCGCGCGCACGCTTGAAGAGATCGATTGTCAGTTTGTGCGGTTGGCCTCAGTGCGCCTGGACAACACGTCGAAGATGATTGTTTCCAGCGATCGCGAGGCCGCCGCGGAGGCCGCGACGTACCTGGAGGCGCTCGGCCATCGCCACATCGGGTTCATTGCCGGGCCGTCGCAACATCGCTCGGCGCATGAGCGTCAGAACGGCTTCGTCGGCGCGCTCGAGAAGCGCGGCTTGAGCCTGCCTCCGGAACTCATAGTGCAGGGTGCCTATAGTTTTGAGTCCGGTGTCGCCTGTGCGGAGGCGTTGTTGGCGCGACGACCGCGGCCGACCGCCATTTTCGCGAGCAATGACGAGATGGCGGCGGGTGTTTACAAGGCAGCCTTTCGGTTGAAGATTGCGATTCCGGATGAGTTGTCGGTGGTTGGGTTCGACGATAGCCCAGTGGCGTCGCGGCTGTCGCCGGCGCTCACGACTATTCGGCTCCCCATACGAGATATGGCACGCCTCGCCGCGTCGAAGCTGCTTCCGACTGGCGGCGCTCCCGGGGAAGCCGAGGCGGAGAGTGTGGCGCGAATTGTGCCGCATTTGATCGTGCGCGATTCGACGCAGGCGCCGCGGTCTACGTAGTCGGGCGGCGCAACTTGGTCGGCGCAGGCGCCAGAGTCTAAATAGGTGGCGGCGCGTTCCGCCGCCTCCGCTCGGTACCGGGCGTCATGATGGCCCGCACCCTGCCGCCGGTCACAACTCGGCGCCACTAGGCGTCTTGGGTAGCCCACGCTCCCAGCACATTGTTGCGACTGTCCGTCTCCGCTAGCGCTTCCCGTGGCCGCGCCTGCCTGCTGGTTCGCACGCCCTGGGTAGTGATCGCGATATGCCCTGGACGCCACGTTCCCCAGCCCGGTAGCGCGACATCTGCACGTGGCGCGGTCCATTTGACACCGGTTACCATATCGCTATGTCACGAGAACTCGCTCTTCACGAAGACCGCCTTTTTCCGCCCGACGCCGGGGTTCGCGCCATCGCTCGCGAGCTGTACGGCTCGGTCCGCCACCTTCCCATCGTGAGTCCGCATGGGCACACGGACCCGGCCTGGTTCGCCGGGAACGAGCCTTTCGGCAACGCGACCGAGCTGCTGCTCGCTCCGGACCACTATCTGTTCCGCATGCTCTACAGCCAAGGGATCTCGCTCGATTCCCTGGGGGTGGGTTCTCGGCGTGGCCCATCGGCCGTCGATCCGCGCGCAGCATGGCGGCTGTTCGCTAGTCACTTCCATCTGTTCAACGGCACGCCGTCCTGGCTGTGGCTGAACCATGTCTTCACCGAAGTCTTCGGTATCGACGTCGTGTTGGAGGAGGCCACCGCCGATCGCTACTTCGACCAAATCGGCGCCGCCCTGAAGACGGAGACCTTTCGGCCTCGCGCCCTGTTCGACCGATTCAACATCGAAGTGCTCGCCACCACGGAGTCGCCCGTAGATACCCTCGAGCACCATCGCCGCATCCGCGAGAGTGGCTGGCCCGGGCGCGTGATCACGACCTACCGGCCGGACGCCGTGATCGATCCCGAGCACGAGCAGTTCCGCACGGCGCTGGTGCGGTTCGGGCAACTCACCGGCAAAGATGTGCATCACTGGAAAGGGTATCTACAGGCGCATCGCATTCGCCGCGCGGACTTCATCCGTGCGGGCGCTACCGCCACCGATCATGGCCATCCGACGGCGCGGACAGCGGACCTAAGCGAATCGGAGTGCGAGCGTTTGTTCGCCCGAGTGCTCTCCGGCACCTTTACCTACGACGAAGCCGAGTTGTTTCGCGCGCAGATGCTGCTCGAGATGGCGCGGATGAGTCTCGACGACGGCCTCGTGATGCAAATTCACCCGGGATCGTTCCGCAACCATAACCAGTGGCTGTTTGATGAGTACGGCCGGGATAAGGGCGCTGACATTCCGCTTCCCACGGAGTACGTCAGGGCGCTCCGCCCTCTGTTGGATCGTTTCGGCAACGATCCGCGCCTGTCCGTGATTCTCTTCACCCTCGATGAGACCGCCTACAGCCGTGAGCTCGCGCCGCTCGCGGGTCACTATCCGATTCTAAAACTCGGCCCCGCCTGGTGGTTTCACGACAGCCCCGAAGGCATGCGCCGCTTTCGCGAGCAGACGACGGAGACCGCGGGGTTCTACAACACAGTTGGCTTTAACGACGACACTCGCGCGTTTCTGTCGATTCCCGCGCGGCATGACGTCGCGCGGCGTGTTGATTGTGCCTACCTCGCGCAGCTTGTTGCGGAGCATCGGCTTGATGAGAGCGATGCGGCTACCATCGCGGCGGACCTGGCTTATCACTTGCCTAAGCGGGCTTATAAGTTGTAGAGCGCGAGCCCGTTAGCGTTATGTGCATACATTGGACGTAGGAAGGCGTCGGCACCAACACTGCCGCCTTTTTAATGCAGGCTGTCGATCTGCAAGGCATCCGCAAAATCTCGGACGGAATCTTCCTTTGAGTGTCCGGCGTCGAAGGTGGGTATGCCAGATCCCTTGTCCCCGTTCAGAAGGCTATAGGGTGCATCGCGTTCGTCTGACAAGTTCACGAGTGCCAGCGTCTGCAGGTCTTCTGAGTTTAACTGCTCGCGGGCGCCTGAGCAGGAGATCGCTTTTTGATGGTCGTCTGTGCGGGCTATTTGAGGGAGTTCCCAGTTCCGGTTCCTGCGTGTTGTAGAGCGCTACGGGAATCAGAACCAGGAAACGAGTTGGGCGAGAGGCCGTTTCGTCCTGGCGGAGGAGAAGCACACGCCCTGGGATCCTGCCCCGGCTCGCTGCCGCCGAGCGCGCCGATAAAACTCAGCGCGACACCGGTGGCCGACTGTCACAATATTGGCTCTGTCACCAAGCCGCGTTGGTGGCACTGCCTCAGATCGGCCAGAAGCCGACACTCATCGGCACTGTACACTTCTCCGCATTGTGATCACTCAAGTAGGTTCACATTGCGAGGCCTCGCACCGCGCACGGTCGGCAACGGCTCGGCGCTCGCTACTGCGCAGCGCGCTGCGCGGGACCCAGGTACTCATCGAGCCAGGCGAGCGTCTCCTTCATGAACTCCACCCGCGGTACGAGGTGGCCGGACGGATAGACGATCATCTTCTTGTCGGTCTGCGGGGTACCGAGCAGCCGAAATAACGGCTTCTGGGCCGTCTCAACCGGGAAGTAATTGTCGTACTCGCCATTCAGCATCAACACCGGCTGTGTGACCCGCGGCAGGTAGTTGATCTGGTCCGCCTCCGGCAGCGCTTGGTCCATGCGCATGCCGGCAACGTTGAGCACTACCACACGAATGCGCTTCTCGACCGCGGGCATGATAGCGCCAAGAAACCCGCCCCAGCTCACGCCTAGATAGGCAACTCGGTCGGCGCGCATGTCCTTGCGCGTCTCGAGATAGTCGATCGTGCGGCTCAAGTCCTTCGCCCACATGACGACGTGCTCCTTGTAGGCGACGCTCTCCTCCGGCAGGTTCGAGTGCAAACTGTCTTGTCGCTCGAAGGTGCTCTTGTAAATAGGAAGGACGAGCGCACGGCCGCTCTTCATGATGAACGTGTAGTCACGGTAGTCCTCAATCCAGTGCGGGTCGAAACGGCTCTCGAAGAACCCGTCGGTCCCGGGGAACAATACGACGGGCTGGTACGGCGGCGTTCCGTGCAACGGCAGAAAGACGTAGATCGGTAGCCGCTCGCCGTTGTAGGGGGCGTTGACAGAGACGACCTCGAGCTTCCAGTCGTCGGTGTCGATGACCTTGTCGATGCGCGCGTCGAGCGGTGTATGGTCGTACACAAACTGACGGGCGAACTGCGCGAACGTGCGGTCATCGACCGGCTGCTCGTGCGCGTAGTCGCGGAACGCCCTCGACAACGGCTGCGTCAGCGCGGCAGCGACGCTCGTGCCGGGCAGCTCGCGGATGCAGCGGAAGCCGTTCGTGGAGCTGCGATCGAGCGCGGGCTGCGCGTAGGCGTAGTTGACGGCATAGGTAGGGTCCGTGAAACCACCGCCGAGGATATAGTGCTGCCCCGCGTTGCCTGAGGCGTTGAGCACCCATTCGCGCACGTTGCCGGCGATGTCGTAGACGCCGTAGGAACTCAGGCCTGGCAGGCCCCCCGCTGCCGTAGTCGCCTTGTTGCTGAAATTGCTGAATGGCAGCAGGAACTCGGCGAGCGTGGTGTCGGCCATTTGCGCCCAGTGATACATGGTCGGCAACTGCTTGCCCGCCCAGGCCGCGTAGGCTGCCGCCTCGTACCAGGACACGCCGGCCACCGGATGATCGGCGAGCCCGTCGGGAAAGGTGGCCGCCTCCCAAGTTGCAGGTCCCGGCCGCCCTGTGCGGTCTGTGAAGCGTGCGCGCGCTGCAGCGAGTGGAATTTCTTTTCCCGCCTGGATCATCGGAAAGCGCCAGTAGGAAGCGTTCGTGTAGCCGCCTGCGTCCACGAAGGCTTTGTACTGTCGGTTGGTCACCTCGTACTTGTCGGCCAGGAACTCGGGTACCTTGACGCCGCCGTACTTCTCGACACCTATCAGGTACGCCTCGTTCACAGACGCGGGGATGCGCACCATGCCCGGCGGGAGACTTCCGGCGCGATCGAGCGTGAGACGTGGCACGTCGGAGCCGGCGCGGCTCCAGGGCCGCGGGCTCACAAGCTCAATGGTCTCAAAGCCCTCCTTGCGGACCTCGACGCGTAGCAGGTTATGCGGCACGCGCGCGTCCTTGAGCGGCGTCATGCCGGCGAGGCGCCACGGCGCGTCGGGGGTGCCGTAGTCTTTCCAGTAGACCCCAGCGCTGGCCGGCTGCGTCTCGATCGTCAGCGTCGTCGCAATCAGCGGCCAGAGCTTCGCAAGCGTGTGATCATGCGGCACCGCCTTTTCGGCCTCGAGCGCCATGTCGAGCAGCCGCGCGTCGCTGTGGGGCGACTTCGCAAGCGCTTCCTCGATCGCCGGCAGCAGCACGTTGTGCGCATGCTCGCGGCGCCGCCCCGATGGCACGATGACGACTAGCGCGAATGCCGCGGCCATGACAAGGATCACCCATGGCCACACCCGCAGATGAGCGGTCGCGGGTGTGACCGATACCGGGATCGGGGCGGCTTCGGCAGGCCGCTCCTCCGCCGTACTTGAGCAGCTCGCCGCGTCAACCCACGGAGCCACTGGCGCCACCAGCCGATAGCCGCGACGCAGCACATTGGCGATATAGATCGGTTCCTTCTTGTCATCGCCGAGTGCCCGCCGAAGCCCCGCCACCGCCTGATAGACGGAGTCAGGTGTGACGACCACATCTTTCCAGACTGCATCCAGCAACTGATCGACGCTCACAACCTGGCCGGCCTGCTCCGCCAGACACACCAGGACTCGCATCGCGCGCGGTTCGAGTTTGACGCTCGCGCCGTCCTTGGAAATCTCATCAAGCGCGGGATCGACACGCCACGCGCCGATTCGAAGTTCCCTGTTGTCGGTGACGATCATTGGGCTACTAAATTCCACAAGCGCCTGAGCAACATCGCATTTTTTGAGCTCAAAGATCCCCTTCGGCGCGCCTTTGACGCTCCCTCAACCCATGTTCAACGCGCCCTCAGGACGCGGTGGGGTCCGCGCGGGCACGGTGCCGTCGCCCACTCAAATTCGCGCGCCAACCGGGAGATCATGAATGAAAACTGCAACGCATCTTGCGTCCTCATCCTGCCTGAACGCTAACATCCGCACCATCGCCCTTCTTGCCTTGTGCGCCCTCGCATCCGCCAGCGCTGTGGCAGGCTCGCCGACGGGTGCCGCCCCCGTCACCCGTACCGCAAACGTGTCGCTCGCGGATCTCGACCTTTCGACGCCCGAGGGAGCACGTGCCGCCCGTGAGCGACTGCGCAAAGAGGCCCGACGCCTGTGCTCGCAGGTAGCCGACAGCGAGGACCTCTCGCATCAGACCAACTTTGTGGCCTGCGTCGACGAGACCCTGGCCAACGCACTGCGGCAAGTCGCGGGTCCTGCGCTCGTTGCTGGTGCCGCGGCGGCGTCACCCCAACCGGCGTCTCACCCGTAGGCCCAAACCAGTGGTTGCCCGCAAGTCCAACGTGTCCGGCTCCGCTGGATGCGTTGGACTCCACTCCGACCAGCGCCCGGCCGACCGCTGTTCCGCCGGAGTCGCACACGACGGACCACCAGTTGCAGAGTCAAACTTCTGGCCGAACGATATGCCGAAGGTGCGCAGAGCGATCGGTATCGCGACCAGCTGCCACGGCCGATGCCGCTGGTTAAATCGAGGCCCCCGTACGTCGGCGCTGCCCCGCGTTCACAGTACTCTGCGCGACTCTCCGGCCTTCGCGTGCGGCGCAAGATCCAATGATCGGGCTTGCGTGTTGACTGCCCACTAACCGGAATTGCCAATCCGCCGCTGATCGACCGGTCTTGATGAGTCCGAGACAATCAACATCAGCAGGAGGCTTCACACCTCGCCCGCCGATCGAATCTGGGCGCGCAGCGCCGGACGCGGATCGAAAACGCCTTCGAATGGCGACTCACGTTAAGGTGTCCGACGCCTGCCCTCCAGGCACCGCCGAGCTCGGATGGCTCAGCTCGTCCGGGCAGGCGTCCAACAACCCTTAACGGTCGCGGCCAGCCGCTTGGGCTTCCGCCTACTGTGGGCCCACACGGTTTGGTGACAAAGCCAAAATATTTTTGGCGCATGATCGTGACACCGGCAGCGACATATCAATGTTCACGACCCTCATGTTGCACTCCACATGTGACGCATCGGTTAGCGGAAGCTAACTGCCTCTGGCCGAAACTCATTTGGCCTACCGCGTCAATACCTTAGTCATCGTCATGCACCTTCTTCGTGCACCCTCTGTAATGGCGACCCTCATCGACCGTGATCAGAAGCACTGCGATTTCCCATCGAGGACTGTGATCATGCTCACGCCTTCCCGAAGCGAACACAACTGAGCGCAACTCGGCGTTTATCTCATCCCTCAGAGAATATTTTTCTCGGCCTCGTCTTTGTGCAACCTCGGTCTTGATTTCTTGATCCGTGGGGGATGATGATTCCGTACGGCCAGGGACGGCGATCATGAAGAAGTCCGGTATCTCCGTGTACTACATCCATACCGACCACCTGAACACCCCGCGCCGCATTAGCCGGCCCGCCGATAACGTCATCGTCTGGCGCTGGGACGCGGAGCCCTTCGGCACCACCGCCGCGAATCAAGACCCGGATGGCGACGGTACCGCGTTCGTCTACAACCCGCGGTTTCCAGGGCAGTACTTCGATGCCGAGACGGCGCTGAACTACAACTACCAAAGAGATTACGACCCTGCAGTCGGAAGATTTGTTGAAAGCGACCCGTTAGGGCTCTATGGTGGTACCAACACCTACGCCTATGCCGACGGAAATCCAATTAATGAAAGCGATCCAACTGGACAATTCGGCTGGTGGGGTGCAGCGATTGGAGCCGGACTAGATATCGGGTTGCAATTATTCGAAAACGGCGGAAAGTTTCGCTGCGTGGACTTTGGCTCGGTCTTGACTTCTGCGGTGCTCGGCGCAATTTCTCCAGGACTTGGCGACACCAACAAAGCCTTAAAGGCTGCAAGCTACGCCCGCGCCGCCATCGAGAACCTCGAGGAACAGCTGAGTCGGACTGCCAGTGCGAGCCGAGCCGCAAAGATTGCTCAGGGAATAAGCTGAAATGAGCAGGCGCCCTATGACGCGAACTCAACCCTCCTATACAAGGCGACTTCTAGCGTAGGAAAACACATCGCGAAGGCGTTCGAAGCTCCGACACCGCTGAGGATAGGCAGCGACTGTGAGTGTAAACAGTGACCAGAAGTCCAGCCGAGCGACCCCTGTGAACAAGAGAATTCCGAGAATCAACGCCTTGTTGTGGACGATAGCGCTGTTAGTGGCAGGAGCAATCAGCGGATACCTCACGTCGCTCCGCGGCGGCCACGCGGAAGTGCGGATGGCCTTGATAGGCGCTGTCTGGGGTGGCTTCATAGGTCTACTGTTTTCAATGGAGATATCAAACGTTAGTCTGGGCCTGCGTAGATCCGCAGGCGCAAGCCTTGGAATAGTCGCGAGCTGTATCTCTGGAATTCTGCTCGACTGGCGCGGCCTCTCGATCGTTCTGATAAGTGTTCTTGCCGCAACTCTAGGGTTCTTAGGTGATCTTTGGGTAAAACACGTGAGCACACTGCCATAGTATGTCTACAACCCCCGCTTCCCAGGGCAGTATTACGACTCCGAGACGGGGCTGTCTTACAACATGCAGCGCGACTATGACCCGGCGACAGGAAGGTACGCGGAATCTGATCCGATCGGGCTATTGGGCGGTATCAACTCGTATGCCTATGTTGACGGGAACCCTGTCTCCGAAGTCGACCCTCTCGGGCTGTTCGGAATGGATGATGCGTACGGCTTCGTTTACAACGCGACAGGGGGATGGAGTCCGTCGCAGAGCTCGTTGATTACACAGCAGGATTTGGTGATGCGGTTTCGCTGAATGCCACAAGCTTGATTCGCGATCAGATGGGTACGAACAATGCCGTGAATAAATGCTCGACGGCATATCGTGTTGGTGGTTGGACCTCCTTCGCGCTGGGCAGTGGCAGGCTGGCGTATGCAGGGCTGGCTAAGGGATATTCAATCGTCGCATACTCGGGCGCGGCAGCAAGTGCTTTTAGATCAGGTCTCAGAGTCGCGTTTGGCGGCGGAGCAAGTCTGCGGCCGCCGGATTTGACGAAGTACGCGACGGATGCTGCGTTACGTGCTGCGGCAGGCAGGACGAATCCATTTGTAAACGCCTATGGAGCTGCTATTGCAGCAAAGGGTGCAGCAGAAGGATCTGGCTGCGGCTGCTCTTAGTAGGAACGCGGTGCAAAATTATGGAAACCTATCCGATCGTTGACCCAAAGAAAGGCGCATATCCGTTCGCTTTTGAGATCGAGAACGCATACGTGTCGCGCCGAACGGTGGCTCGTCTTCTTGGAAGACTTGACGGTGTAGCGAACGTTGTGTTTGGAGGTCGGCTCGGATCGACTAACGATGTACGCGTTGGGTTCAAGTACCGGAATCACGAGTACATTGTCCTGGAGCCCTTCGGTGACAACAGTCGATACTGGATCGGCCCCAAAAACTCGGCAGAAGGCGCTGGCGATATTGGTGAGGTGGAGAGTGCCTTCAGGAGCTACCGGCCCCCTCTCCATAGGATGCTTCTAGGCGATATTTTGACCTTTCGAGTATTTAAGCGCCTTGCTGGCAGGAGCTGATTGCTCGATTGCCTGTGTGCGACTTACGGACGGCTCCGCGGCGGAGGCGGGTGACGGGCGAGAAGCCGTGTCAGGGGACTTAGGGCTTCTTCTCGAGATCGGCGGTGAATCCGATAGGCCGGCGCTTAGGCGGAGTTGGGTGCATCAGCTCGCGGATCGCCGAGAGGATGGCGCCGATGGCGCGATCTTGCTCGGTGAATTTTTTATCCAGTCGTGTCTCGAGCTGCGCGAAGCGTCGGGCCAGTTCGCGGTTGGAGCTCAGTAGCTCGCGCAGCTTCACGAAGGCGCGCACGACGTAGACGCCCATCTCGATGGCGCGCGGCGAGCTCAGGATGTTTGCCGCCTGGATAGCGCCATGCTCGGTGAAGGCGTACGGAAGGTATTTGATGTTCTGACCGCGGCCCGGGTTCAAGATCACAGACTGTGATCTTGAAAGCTCAACCTCCTCGGCGGTGAGCTGGAACATGAAGTCTTCCGGAAATCGCTCGTCGTTGCGCTTGACCGCCTGGTTGAGCGTGCGGGTCTCGACGCCGTAGATCGCCGCCAGCTCGCGATCGAGGATCACCCGCTGACCCCGCAGGAAGAGGATCGACTGCGTGATGTGTTCAACCGGCTCGGGCGCGGTGCGCTGAGTCTTGGCCACGGTTCCCCCTTCTTTAACCGCGTGCTCTTCAGCGGTCCTGCCGCGCGAGCACGTTATCGATGACCTGCGCGACGAAACGCTGCTGAGCGCGCGGCAGGTGTCGGATCCGTTTCATATGCTGCCGGAGCGTCGGCGCCGGGCCACGCTTTTTGGCGGCCGCGGGGAGCGCTGCTTCCTACAACCAACAGGTACGAGGAACCGACTCCTGCTGCTCAATGTGAACCGGATCAGTATAGGGAGAAGAGCCCGGTTACGTAATCGTCCATTACTGGTGATTTCGCTCAGAAACTCGCAGACTCGGAGGCGTACTAACATTGTGCGTCGCAGACAGTGGAAGCTGCAGGCCCCTCGGTACCGGGCGCGCCGCACACGCGGGTGACGCAAGGAATACATCGCTACAGAACGCAAAAGGCTGCTTCTGCTAAAGCCAACCTCGGCGTGCGCCCGCGATGGCCCGCCAATGGGGCGATACGCCCCAGGCGATCGGCTTGCATGTCGTCGAGGACGCCGTCATCGAGCGCGATCGAGCCGGACGACTCCCGCATCGAATTCGATGTCTTCGTAACTGTCGACCGCCAATCTGTCGTTTCAACAACATCTGCTGAAATTCGATATCGCTGTCATTTTGCTCAAGGCGAAATCCAACCGTCTCAGCGATCTGGCGGCCTTATTGCCTGAATTTGCTCCAGGCAGTGCGAGTGCACCTAAGGGGATGTTAACGACTGTCGGGTCTGGGAAGAGCGGAATATAGGTATGGGCAAGCACTTTCGCATGATGCCGCGCGGAGTTGGGGCTGTGGACTTCCGCGTAAAAGCTCTTTTGTGGGCCCGTAGTAATCAGGCTCGCGCCTTTTCCCATTCCAGCTACGGCCGTGTCATGCTACCAGAGATCAGCGGGGCGTCATAGTTAGAGCGCGAGAAAAGCCAACACTGCCGCCTACGGCTTTGGGGAGTATCCTTCGAGACCGAAGAATGCCCTCAGGGAACGATCGACCGTTTGCAAAGTGGCCGCATCGATTCGACCCGTTCGCCGGCCGAGCGGCACGGTTACAGCCTCGTCGACCATGATTTGCGAGAGTTTCCGCAACCCGTTCTGCGCACCGGGCACCGCGGGAATGCCGACGAGCGGCGCATCAATCAGCAAATCTTCCGGGAAGCGCTTGGCATTGCGCTTGACCGCCTGCAACAGCACTTTGGTGGCTACGCCGTAGAGTTCGGTGAGCTCAGTATCCAGGAACACTTTGTGGCCGCGCAGGACGAGGATGGCGTGGGTGATGTGCTCGATGGGTTTCTATTGCAAGAAATGACGGTCAGCGTGCTCATGGTTCCGTGGTCTGGACGTTGATCAGGAGGAAACGTCCGCGCCTTTGCTGCAGCGCGCTCACTGCCGCCACGGCGTTTGAATATTCCGCGAGCGCCTGCGACTTCTCGTATCCAACAGGAAGTGCAAGCGAGCGCAGCAGTGTCGCTTGCTCTACTTCGATCAACGCAGACAGTTCTTGCTCGAGTCGTTCAAACTCGAAGCTGTCAGGGTTAATGTCTTCTGACATTGATGCGGTGCCTCCGAATTTATCGAACGCCAGGCCGGAGGTTGAATATAACACGGCGTGCTGGCCCTGGAATTGTTTGCACCCGACACTGACTGTTTTTTTTTGCGATTGGTTTTAAGTACCAAGCGTTGGAGAATGCGTCTTCGGCGACGTGAGTCAGCGCACTGGGCGGACGACGTCAGGGGCGCGAGGAGGTGCGCAGAGAGGCGAGCGCGTGACTCGCCTGCCTGTGTGAGCTTGGGTACCGGACTTGACACGCATCAGCGCGCGATAGTACGGCTAGCTCAGATTAGGGTGGAACATGGGGAGCGATTCCCCACCTGCTGGGCGGAGAATTATTGAAGGAGCAACGCTGGGATCCAATTCCCCACCCAGCGGGTGGGGAATTCGGTCGCGGTACGCCAGGTAGAATTGACGGAACCGGTGCTCATGACGCCGCTCGCATTTACCTTCCCTGCCTCGCAATGGCGGAGATGCCGGGCTCGGCCGGAAAATGTTCACGGTGCCTCGTTCCCGCAGACGGACGTCGGCCACCTCGACGCGGGACTCGCGTGTCCCTTACAACCGAGTACTTCAGACCCTGACTCATGGAATGAGGCATTGCAACACCCGGCGAGTTTTCTCGACACCCGTGCGACCTCTCGGCGGCGTACTCGCCAGATAATCCGATCGATCATGAGCGTCAATCCAACTTTACCGCGGCTCGCGTGCATCCGCAACGCTTCGAGGCAGCCGGTAGCGGTCGGCTCAATGAGGTCGAGAGCGGCTGTTGTCTCGGTGAACATACGTCAGCAGTCTCTCGAGTTCGCGAAGATCCATGTCGAGCTTGCCGTCGAGTGCCTTGTTGAGGCTCTCGGCAACATTGACCCCGAGCTCGAAGTTTCGACGGCGGAGGGCGCCAGCTGCGACGCATGCGAAAGAGAGTGTTTGGCGCAGTGCAATCAATAGAGCACGAACCAACGTTGCGACCGCCGCGTCGGTGACGTTCGGGTCGTACGCGACGATTGACGGCTGTAGTGGCTCGGGTTTTCACTCGGTGCCTTTGCGGGTCGATGGGCGTGTGCGTTTCGCGCTAAGATTCTTTGCAGCCATGATGGGTACTCGTGTTAGTACTTGTCGGGTTAGGTGCTCGTCGCGGGTGCAACCGCGGCGAGCGCCGTTTCTTAGAGCTAACAGGTGCGAGGAACCGACTCTCCTGTTGCTCAACGAGAACCGGATCAGTATAGGGAGAAGAATCCGGTTACGTAATCTCCCATTATTGGTGATTTGGCATAGAAACTCGCGGGCTCGCAGGCGTACTAACATGGCGCGTCGCGGATATCGGGAGCTGGAAGCGTTGCCGGTATAGGTGCAATCCCGTTCATGCTACCGGGACATTATCGCGCCGTGCTCGCTGAAGGCGTAGGGTGGGAAACACGGGTTGCTATGGGTCGCAACTTGCGACCAGTTAAGGGCTTCGACTGCGCTGACACGGCGCGTTGGATCAACCGCCCGCGGTTCGCCACCCATCCGGCGGGTACTACAACTTCTTCTCTAGATCCGCGGTGAACCCAATGCCGCGGCGCTTGGTCCCCGGAGGGTTCATGAGCTCGCGGATAGCATTGAGGATGCCAACGATGGCCTGGTCGTGGGTCTGGAGCCTACGTTCGAGCTGATCGAGCTTTTGGGTAAGTTCTTCGTTGGAGGCGAGCGCCTCACGTAGTTTGACGAAGGCGCGCACGACATAGACGCTCATCTCGACGGCGCGCGGACTGTTGAGGACGGTGGCGGCCATGATCGCGCCATGCTCGGTGAAGACGAGCGGCAGCTTGCGACGACCGCCGCGGCCGGGTTTTGATGTGGCATTTTGCAACATCAAAGCCGCGTACTCAGTGGTGCTGAGCTGAAACATGAAATCCTCGGGAAATCGCTCGAGGTTGCGACGGACCTGCTGGTTCAGCCGCGCGGTGCTGACTCCGTAAAGTGTGGCGAGCTCGGCATCGAGCAGCAGCTTGTGTCCGCGAAAGATGAGGATCGACTGCGCGATGTGATCAACCGGCACGGGCGCGGTGCGTTGAATCTTGGCCACGGTTTCCCCTTTTTTTTGCCGCGTGCTCTTCAGCGGTCCTGCTGAGCGAGCACGGTATCGGTGACCTGCATGACGAAGCGCTGCTGGCCGAGCGCCGAGACCGGGATGCGTCAACGAGAACCGGGTCAGTATAGGGAGAAGAATCCGGTTACGTAATCGTCCATTACTCGTGATTTGACGTAGAAACTCGCGGGTTCTCCGGCGTACTAACATTGCGCGTTGCAGACATCCGGCGCTAGAAGCGGGCTGCGGCTAACTCCGGCCAGTTGACCGCCGAGAAAAGCTGGCTGCAAACGGTCGCTGGTATCTTGCGGTAGGCTAGGCGGGCCAGCGAATCGACCCGGCAACCTTTTAGGTCAAATCATGCAATAGAGGGTGCTACCCCCATTTCGGTCACTAGTACTCAGCTCCTTAGCGTTGCTCTTTGGGTGCACGCCGCTAGGCTCTGATTTACACATGTTGCGGCAACAATGAGCCCAACTACACCCGGCGACGTTCTTTTTCCTTGTCCATGCTGCGGCTCCGGAGAGCTTACAGAGCCGGGAGCTTACGAGATTTGCTCCGTGTGTGGATGGGAGGACGACCCCATTCAATCGAATGATCCAAACTACGCGGGCGGCGCCAACAAGACCAGCCTGAATCAGGCGAGGCGCGCGAGGGTGGCCGGTGATTACTATGAGTGAGCGCTACACTGTAAGACTCGCTGCTCGGAATGAAGGACTAGAATATCGCAACGAGTTTGATGTTTATCGATTCAATCTGAAATTGTCCCAAGGAAGATGGATCGTCTATTTGCCAGGATCGAAGGGTGAGCAGTTCGTGACGCATGAGTTGACCGATCAAGAGCGAAACACCATTCTTCCTCGGATTGAAAAATATCTGACAAGCAGAAGATACTTTGGTTTTATAGGTCGCGTGTACCCTGTGACATTCGAGCAGGAAGGAGAAGTCTCGCCTGAGATTGAGGAGAGTCGACGGCGAGCAGCGAAATTCTGGAAGGAGCGGAGCAAGCGAGGGTAGAACCCGCTGCAGCGGGAGTATTAAGAGGTGCTGCGCCGAGTGCCGGAGCGTGCCTACCTTGCTGGAACTGGGGCGTGTTAGCACTATTTGATATGATGCCGGCATGCCGCTTACCAGCACCACCCCTGCAAGCGATCTCAACCGGTTTATCGCCCGATACACGCCCAACATCGTGAAGCTCGCGCGCGGGGCTCTTGCGCGCATGCGTAAGCGTCTCCCCACCGCGCATCAGCTCGTCTACGACAACTATAACACCTGCGCCATTGGCTTCAGCCCCACCGAACGCGCGTCGGACGTCGTCTTCTCCATTGCGCTGTACCCCCAACGAGTGAGTCTGTTCTTCCTGCAGGCAATGAAGTCGAATCTGCAGGACCCGCAGAAACTTTTGCAAGGCAGCGGCAGTCTCGTTCGTTTCATTCCGCTCGATTCGCCGGCGCAGATCGACAGTGCAGCCGTGCAACGACTGATGAAGCAGGCACTGATTGCAGCTAAAGTACCCCTCAGCCGCACTGGTAAGGGCAAGCTGATCATCAAGTCGATTTCAGCCGCACAACGTCCACGCCGTCCGGCACTCGCAAAGCCCTCGCGTAACTAGGGTCTGTTCATTTGAACTTGCGCCTTTCGTGAAACGCGCGGCCGAGAGACTCGAGCGACTGATTGCGGCGCGGAATCTGGTGGATTCCTCGCCCGAGCTACTCGCGTGTCACGTTCTCTTTGAGACACGACCCATAGATCAATCACCTGCGGTTCACCGCCCATCCGGCGGGCGCTACGACTTTTTCTCGAGATCGGCGGTGAATCCGATGGGCCGGCGCTTCGGCGGCGTCGGGTGCATCAGCTCGCGGATCGCCGAGAGGATGGCGCCGATAGCGCGATCGTGCTCGGCGAGTTTTTTATCCAGTCGCGTCTCAAGCTGCGCGAAACGACGCCCAGTTTGAGCTCAGTAGCTCTCGCAGGTGCACGGAGGCTCGCACCACGTAAACGCTTATCTCCACCGCTCGGGGGCTGTTCAGGATGGTGGCGGCCATGGTGGCGCCGTGCTCCGTGAAGGCGTAGGGCAGGTACTTGCGATGCCGTCCGCGGCCAGTCTCTAAGGTCGCAATTTGCGACCTTAGAGACGCCAGTTCGGGATGCCTCTACTTTCCGCTCTTGATGTGAAGTCTGCTCCATCAGACTTGATTCACGCCCCGAGTCCCCCCACGTTGACTGCTCAAAATCCGCCCACCTAGCCGGCAGGTACCCCACTGAGAGCCTCAGTCCGCGCGATCGCAATCGTCCTGGCACTCATTATCACAGTGCTAACCGCCGTCGGCGGCATCCGCTGGGCTAAACGCCACTCAACCGGCGCCCAACTCCTCGCCAGCGCCAAGATTATGGTCCTGGGAGTGGGCGTGCCAATTGTAAATCCGCCCCAACAAGGAATCGAGGAGGCCCGCGAGGACAAAGACAAGAAGGGCTCGGAGTCCGGAGACCCGCCCGCAGCGTGATTGCAGGACTGGGAGCACCCCGCTCCCCGGCGAGGTCCAACCGCGCGGGGCATGTCAGCCAACCGCGCGGTGGGCCATCAGCATTCGTACTCAACTCCGCGACTGATGATGAGTTTGCGCCTCGTAGATCTCAGTCAGTTGCTGTGAGCTGACCTTTGCAACGGCGTTGGTCACCGCTCGGTCCACGCACTTGTGGAATTGCTGGAGCCGCGCAAGGCTTTCTGCTTCATCATTTTCGCAGGCCTCGCGGGCGGCTCTCTGGATTCGGTTGTATAGGGTGCTCGCATCCCGAGGTTGCGATAGGTTCAGATCTGAGTAACGCACGACGACGTTCCTGGGCTCTTCGTAATCCGAAGCGGCCCACGCGTGGTTTACAGTCAGGCCGGTGGCGAGTGTCGCCGTTGCAAGGAGGGCGCAATGTTTTGCGATGATCGATTTCATGATGGCTCCTGCTTTGAGGGGGCTTGCGGTTTGGCGCTTGCGTTCCGTGTACGCGTGGATAGACGCGGGGCCCCGCGGGAGCGTTTGAACGGTTCGTCGCGTAGAATGGCGCGATGAAACGCAAAAAAGCCGTTGAGCTCGAACCGCTCAGGCGCCGGATTGGAAGCCTCGACTCGAGCAGCATCGATCAGCTCTACGGGCTCGAGCCCGTCTACGAGCCCGGAACTGGGCCGTCCGGGCGGTTGCTGCCCGAGGAATTCGTGCCGGTCCAATGTCCCTATTGCGGCGAAAGGCTGGAAACACGCGTCGACCTGACGGCCGACGAGCCCGCTTATATTGAAGACTGCCAGGTCTGTTGCCGCCCTATCGAATTCGGCATCGAGCGCGACGAGCAGGGCGCATTGCTGGCTGTAAGTGTGAGGCGCTTGGACTAAAGGACTGTGCAAGAACGCGCGCTGCGCCAGGTCCTGCTGATCCAGGCGATCGAAGAGACCGATCGCATAGGCGAAGCGTTGCCCCTGGCCGAGCGTACGGAAGCGACCCGAGCCGTGGCAGGCAACAACATGTCCGCCGTCGAAACGCAGCCTGAAGCGCAACTGTCGTCGGCGACTGAGTGGTTTCTGCTACGTCGTGCGGAATTGCTGCTGCGCTCGTTGCGAGAGCGATCCCCCGGGATCGACTACGTGCTCACGGTTGCCGGCGGCGCCACCTCCCTGGATCGAGGCATGCTCATACTCTCCTTTGCAGTGGGCGTGCTGCTGTCCTTTCTCGATGGCAACCGGGGCATCAACATCTTCGCGCTGCCTCTGGTGATGCTCATCGCTTGGAACCTGCTGGTGTACGTTTCGATGTTGAGACGGTGGCGCAAGAAAAGCAGCGACGCTGCGCCCGCCACGGCGCCTGGTGTCGCGAGCTCCAGCGCAGGCGCTTCGAAGGCCACGTCCGATCCCTCGAAAGTCGTCTCCGTCGCGGATAGCGCCGGTTCCCGCCCGCCGCGCCTCTCTCTGTTCGCCGGCTTCTACTCCCGCTGGGCCCGCAGTCGCATCGACAAACTGTTGGGTCACTCAACACACTTCAATGCGCCGCTGGCCCCCGGCTTACGCCGGTTTGCCGGCGACTGGTGGGAAGTCGCGCGGCCACTGTTTGCCATGAAGGCGCGCCGGCTGCTCCATCTGTCCGCCGTGGTGGTGGCGTTGGGTTTGATAGTGGGCTACTACCTGCGGGGCTTTATCCTGCGCTCGGCCGCCGGCTGGGAGGGCGGTGACCTCATCGGTCCCGGAAGCGCGCGCACTTTGCTGACCGTGTTGTATGGCCCCGCATCGCTACTCTCCGGAATCCCGATCCCCGCAGCGGACGAGATCGAAAGACTGCGGTTGACAGCTGCGTCGGGCGGTGGCGGTGATGCCGCACCCTGGATTCACCTCATCGCGTGGACTGCGGGGCTATATATCGTGCTCCCCCGCGTGCTCGCCGCCTTGTCTACGTCATTCAGCCTATGGCGGCTATCGCGGCGCCTGGTATTGCCGCCGGGCGCTGTTGGATACGTTCGTACACTGTTTGCTGCTGAAAAAGTACAACCTGGAAATGGAGAACCGCATGACCTTTAAGATTGCCGGCGCGCGCTTGCTGTGCTTCGCGCTCGTCGCCACGGCTGTGGTGGCTTGTGGCCGCCAGTCCGCTCCCGTGACCCCTCCCGCGCCCCCGCCGGATCCACACGCGGCCGCGCAGGCGGCCTGGACGCAGTATGCCGCGCGTTTCATCGAGGATTATTTCAAGACGGATCCTTTCTTCGCGGTACAGAGCGGACGTCATGAGTTCGACGGTCAGATGACTGACCTGAGCGCGGACGGCATTGCGAAAAAGGTCGAATGGTTGAACAAGACGCGGGGCGAGGCCTCGGGTTTTGACCCCGCTGCCCTGACACCGGAGCAGAGCTTCGAGCGCGAATACGTGTTGCACGTCATCGACGGCGATCTGTTCTGGAGAGACCGGGCCCGCGCGCCGTTCACGAATCCCGCGTGGTACGTCAACCAGATGGATCCCGAGGTCTATCTGAGCCGCGACTATGCCCCGCTCGATAAGCGTCTGAAGGGGTATCTCGGGTACGCACACGGCATCCCACAGATTGCCACCGATATTCGCGCGAACCTGAAGATGCCGATCCCGAAGCCCCTGCTCGAGCGCGGTATCGACGCGTTCAGTGGGTTCGCGCAGTTCTATCGCAAAGACGTGTCCAAGGTGTTCGCCTCGGTGCAGGACCCGGAGGCACAGAAGGAACTTGCCGCCGCCGATACCGCCGCGGCGCAAGCCATGGACGAACTCAAATCGTGGCTCGTGTCGCAACGGAAAACCGCGACCGATGCGTTTGCCCTGGGCGAGCCGTTGTTTCATGAAATGCTGAAGGCCACCGAGCAGGTCGATATGCCGACGGCTGACCTCGCAGCAATCGGTCGCGCGGATCTGGAGCGCAATACTCAGGCACTCAAGGATGCGTGCGCGAAGCTCCTGCCGAAAGGTACGTTGCAGGCGTGCGTCGAGAAGATGAGCTCACACAAACCGAAGGGCGGCGCTGTCGACGCCGCGCGTGCGCAACTCACCGACCTGAGGGCTTTCATTGTCGCGAAGCAGATCGTCACGATCCCGAGCGATGAGCAGGCCCTCGTGGCAGAAGCCCCGCCGTACAACCGTGGTAACTTCGCCTACATCAACATTCCGGGACCTTACGACAAAGGTGTGGCCTCGACCTATAACATCTCCCCTCCCGATCCGTCCTGGTCGGCGAAGGAACGTGCCCAGTACATTCCCGGCACCGCCAAACTGTTGTTTACGAGCGTGCACGAGGTCTGGCCGGGACACTTTCAGCAATTCCTCCATGCAAACCGCAATCCTTCGAAAATCGCGGGGCTCTGGGTCGGCTATGCCTACGCGGAAGGCTGGGCTCACTACTGCGAGGAGATGATGTGGGATGAGGGTCTGGGCAACGGTGATGCCGAGACGCACGTGGGTCAGCTTACCGATGCTCTGCTGCGCGATGCGCGGTTCCTATCGGCCATCGGGCTGCACACGCAGGGAATGACGTTGGCCGAATCGGAAAAGCTGTTTCGTGAGAGTGCCTTCGCCGACCCCGGTAATTCGCGGCAGCAAGCCGCGCGCGGCACTTACGATCCGGCGTACCTCAACTACACACTCGGCAAACTCATGATCCGCAAATTGCGCGCCGACTGGGTCGCCAAACAGGCGGGGGGCGCGACAGCGAGCTCCTCCGCGCCGGCAGATCAGATGAAATACTGGCAGGCGTTTCACGACAAGTTCCTGTCATACGGTGGCCCGCCGATTCCACTCGTACGCAAGTACATGTTGGGCGAGGGCGGCTCGCTGTTCTGACGTCGCCACGTCCGATCGAGCCCGCCGCCCAGGCCGGCGGGCTCTTCGGACGCTACTGAATCTCTTCCTTCCGCCCCAGGCTGGACCAGTCCACCTCACGGGTCAGCACCATCACCACAGCCAACAGCCCGAACAGTAATGCCGAGCCCATGAGCAACGCATAATCATCCGCACTCAACAGCACATAGAGCATCCCGTAGAGCGCGGCAAGCGAGCCTGCGAATACGATTCCGCGCCGCGCACTGCGCAGAATACCGCTCACATAGAATCCGATGAGCGTCACGCAAGCCCCCGAGGACAACACGTACGCGGTCGCGAATCCCAGATGTTCCGCTAGCGACAGCAGCAGAAGATAGAAAATCGCCAGTGCGGCCCCGACCAGGCTGTACTGGATCGGGTGTACCGCGAGTTTCTTCAGCACCTCGAAAAGAAAGAAGCCGGCAAAGGTGAGCGAGATGAAAAGGAAGGCATATTTGATGGCCCGATCCGTCTTCA
Source organism: Gammaproteobacteria bacterium (assembly GCA_028293725.1). The sequence continues at coordinate 48,024 of JAQGOE010000239.1, forward strand.
AGTACTGATCCACCGGGTCGATGAAGCTGACTCCGAGCACGCGGCTGTTGAATTCGGTGCAGGCTCCGTTTTCGGTGCACCGGTGCAGTGCCTCCTCGAGGTTGGTCGAGAAAAACGAAGTCGACCACTGCGCATCGAATCCCGTCGCGTTGATTGTGTGCCTCACCGGCAAATAGTGGCCATTGAAGCTCGGGTTCGGCCAATTGGAATTCAGTGAGATCTGGCTATCGCGCCCGATCGGCACGACGTCCAATTCGCTGGTGCCCTGAATGCCCAGATCGATCGCAAACTCCAGGTGCGAAGGTTGGTCGCCATCGGCAGGCGGAATCGCTACGTGCAACCCCGAGCCAATCAGAGCAGAGGTACTTCCAGCGAGAAATTTGAGCGGAGTCCCGTTCAGTAGCACCTTGGAGGCGTTCTCGATACCCCGGATGTCGGAGATTCCCAGCGCGATCGACGGTTGCTCAAAATGGTACGAAGTAAAGTCGGCCACACCGTAATGCGGTTGAATCTGGAAGTTCGCCTGAATCCGCAGACTCGCATGATAAAGGCGCGCCTCGTAGATTCCGCGCCGACGCAACTCGGTTGGCACAGCACCGTCGACTCGGAAAACTTCGGGCAGAATTAACATCTGCCCACGGATCTCGCGCTCTTCGGCATGCCGATTGCCCGATCCCGCGTCCTCTTTCCATATCTTTACCGTCTTCTCATACGGAACGACGAGAATCGGGCCTGCCAGACGTTGAGCGCTACTCGAGCTTTCGGCGATCTCCTGCACGACCGCATCGCGACGCGTCTGGCGCTCTCTCACGATCGACCCGATCCAGATCAGCCCCGCCAGCAACACAATACTGAGCAGGCCAATGGCGCCCAATTTCAATCCAAGGCTATTTTTCACGACGTCCTCTCGCTTAGTTTTTGAATGCGGGAGTGTTGCCGCCGGATATGGCGCGGCCGTGGGCGAAAAGTGGCAGGGTGGTGGCGAAACGTTTGGGCGTCCCCCCGATGAGGGCGGCCCGGCCATCCATCTGGTCTGGATGACTTAATGCGGTCCGCTCCGTTAAACTCGCCCGCATGGAGTCGAAGTTGGCAAAAGGCGCCGAGAAATCGCTCGTAGAGGCAACGCGGAAGCTGTGCCCGGAAGAGCGTTTGAATGCCTTTCTCGAGCATTGCTCTAGCGATGGCCGTTAAAAAGACACACACCCCCTCAACATCCGACGCCGCCGTCAAAGCCAAAACCGGCCGCGACTGGGCCGCCTGGTTCGAGCTACTCGACCGGGCCGCTGCGCACAAGCTCAAACACAAACAGATCACCGAGCTGCTAACCGGCAAACACGCCGTTCCGAACTGGTGGAGCCAGATGGTCACCGTGGAGTACGAGCGCGCGCGCGGATTGCGCGCACGCCACGAGAAAGCTGACGGTTTCTCCGTCTCAGTCTCGAAGACGGTCGCGACTACCCTCGGCGATCTCTACGAAACAACCGCCAACGCTACCAAGCGCAAGAAGTGGTTCCCCAAGGGTGTGTTCGAATCGTCTTCCCAGACGAAGGACAAGTACCTGCGCGGCGCCTGGAATAAAACTGCGCGGCTCGAAATAGGCTTCTACGCGAAGGGCCCCGGCAAGGCGCAGATTGCCCTGCAGGTCAACAAGCTCCCGGATCAGTCCAGTGTGGACGCCGCGCGCGCCACGTGGCAGGCCGCCCTCGCAAAGTTGCAAGCCCTGTTCGAGAAACCGTCAACGAGCGGCTTTGACTCGGTCGTGAAAGCGTTTGCGAGGGACCCCACGGTCACACCACCGGGCACGGGTAAGGGCTTTGGCTCCGGTGCCCTCAAGGTCGGGAAAAAGATCTTCGCGATGGTCTCGTCTCGCGCCGAATTCGTCGTGAAGTTGCCACCGGCTCGCGCCGCCGAGTTAGTCACCTCGGGGCGTGGCGCCTACTTCGACGCCGGTCGCGGAAAACCCATGAAGGAATGGGTCGTCGTGACCGGCGGCGAACGTCTGTGGATTCCCCTCGCCAAAGAGGCACGCGACTCTGCGGCGGGGTCGCGTTAGTTACACGCGCCCGAGCCGCCGGTCGCCGCGCCTCCGCTAGCTAAGTGCCGCTGATTTCCTTCACTCCCGGCCCCTCATCCGGCCCGCGTGTCAGGCGATAGGCGAGCGCGCCCACAGCACCGCCGATCAACGGCGCCACCCAGAATATCCACAACTGCGCCAACGCCCATCCGTGCACGAACACCGCCGGCCCGGTGCTGCGTGCCGGATTCACGGACGTGTTGGTTACGGGGATGCTGATGAGGTGGATCAAGGTAAGCGTGAATCCGATCGCCAGCGGGGCGAAGTTCCCCGGCGTGCGTTTGTCCGTCGCGCCCATGATCACGAACAGAAATACGGCGGTCATGACAATCTCACAGACGAATCCCGCCGCGAGCGAGTAGTGGCCTGGCGAGTGTTCCGCGACCCCGTTGGCGGCAAGTCCCGCCGCGATGGGATCGCTGCCGTTGCCGCTCGCGATGAATACCAGAAGGCCCGCGGCAACGATGCCGCCGAGTACTTGCGCCACCCAGTACGGGAGAATCTCGCCGCCCGGATGTCTTCCGCCGACGTAGAGACCGAACGTCACGGCGGGATTCAGATGGCACCCCGAAATGTGCCCGATGGCGTATGCCATGGTCACCACGGTCAAGCCGAACGCCAGCGCCACTCCCAGCAGCCCAATCCCAACCGCCGGAAAGGCGGCGGACAGCACCGCGCTGCCACAGCCACCCAGTACCAGCCAGAAAGTCCCGATAAATTCCGCCAGCAGTCGCTTCGGCAATGGCAGCAATGGCATGTTCGTACCCTCATCCCTTGTGGCGTTGTTCTTTTCCGCGGCCTAGGAGCCTGTCTGAGTAATGCTCGCCTACTGCGGCCGCCCCAGATCGGCATCTTTCTGCGATCGCTTCCCTTACATAGTCCACGCTATGCGCGGGAAACGATCGCAGAAAGCTGCTCGATCTGGGTCGCCCTCGCTACGGCGATCATTACTCAGACAGGCTCCTGGGCGACCGCGCCCGGATCGTATTCCTTAATGGCGCATTCAGGCAATGCGGCAAAAATCCCGGCCGGATGAGGCCCTACCAAAGTTCCTCGGGGTAACTGGAGTAAGGCGCACGCCGAAGCGGCAACGCCGCGGCGGAGCATTGCGCCGCAGTCGCACTCTCAGTCGTTGTCGCGGCCGATGATCCGCGCCTTCAACCCCTGCAACGAACCGCGCCACCAATCTGCCGCCCGCTGCAGCGTCGCGCCCTCCGGAAACCCATGCCGGGCAGCATGCCGCTGCGGGATCGTGTCCCACGCACGGTGTTCGATCGACACCCGCGTTTCCTCCTCCACGGCCTCGAAGCACACCTCGACTTCGGTGCTCTGCTCCGCGGAGAAATTAGCCTGACGCCAGGCGAACACCAGCCGCTTGCCCGGCTCCCACACCGACACCCGCCCGATCTCAAACGTCGAGCCGTCTTCAAACGTCGTGAACAGCCGACCCCCAGGGCCTGGCTCGAAGGCGAGCCTGCCATCGCCCTGCGAGCTCACCTGGAAGAGTCCGCTCGGTTGCCACCATGTCCCGATTTCCTGAGTGAACACCTCGAACGTCCGCATCGGATCGGCGGGCACGCGCAGCGCCAGGAACACCTTCGAGCTCATTTCCGGGGTTTCTGCAGATGAGCCTTGAGGGCGAGCAGCTGGCGGCTCCACAGCGCCTCGGTTTCCTCCAACCACACTTTCAGGTCAGCCATGGGCCCAGGCCTCAGGCGATAGATGCGCACACGTGAGTCGAACTCGTCCCGATCCTCCTCGACGAGCCCGTTCTCACGCAACGTCTTCAAATGACGGCTCATCAGCGGAAATGCGATCTGCATAACCTCCGCCAGCTCACCGGCCCGGTGCGGTCGCTCCCGCAGGAGATCCACGGCGCGCCGGCGATATGGATCCGCCAGCGCGGCGAGGGTGCGGTCGATGTTTTCCGCGGGAGCGCTCACGTCAACGGCTTGAACTTGAATCCGGTTGCCTGTTCCATCTCCGCGAACGTGACCGTCTTGACCGTCTGAGAGAAAGTCCAGTGATGGCCCTCCGGATCCATCGCGCTGTAGGTCCGGTCGCCGTAGAACTGATCCGCAGGTTCCATCGCGACTTTCGCTCCTGCCGCGCGCGCGTGGGCGCAATGCTCATCGATCCCTTTCTCCAGCCGCACGTGCACGCGTTGAGTGTTGGAGCCGCCCACCGAGTCCGGGCTCTTCGCCCACGAGGTGAACTCGTTACTGATCATGATGACCCCGTCGCCGTGGGTCATCTCGGCGTGCACGATGTTGTCCTTGGCATCGGTGAGCACTTCGCTGGGCTCGAAGCCGAATGCCTTCTGCAGCCACTTCATTGCGGTACGGTTGTCTTTGTAAATGACGGAGGAGATGAACGCGGGTCGTCGCGGTGCCGGGGTGGTCATGGGAACCTCCTGTGTAGTTTTCAATATAGTTAATATTTAACAAATATTAAAACTATTAGTCAAGCTCGGCGCTCATATTGCCGGGGTCGAGGGTTCGAGTTCCCTGAAGGCGATCGCGCATGACGCACTCGGGGACTAAGGCTTCTCTCCCGTGAGATACATCGCTGCGCCCGCCGGCGACGCGCTTGCGCTTCTAGACGATTCCTTCAAGATCAAGCGGTAGGCACGAGAGGGCTCGCGGGGCGTCGAAAATCACCGCATCGCAGCAGCATGAATGGGAAAGGCAGGAGGTTGCTCATGGCCGCCGAACTCCGAATCCTCAGGATTTTCATCAGCTACGCAACGGAAGACCTGCCCATCGCCGTCGCGCTGGCAAGGTCGCTGGCAGAGGCCCTCGGAGATTGGTTCGCGGAAATTAACCTCGACCGCTGGGTGCTCGAAGCGGGTGAGGAGCTCAAGAAACAGATCAAATCGACCCTCGAGCGCACTGATGTTTTCATCAGCCTCGACACCGGCATGACGAAACAAATGCCGGCATGGGAAGTCGGCTTCTTCGAAGCTCTTATGGACGAAGGAACCAAGGGGCGCCGCTTCGTCCCGATGTTCCTGGATACAGTCCCGAGTGTTGTTACCTCCTACCAAGGCGTCGGGCTGCAAATATCTCGCGCGTACCTGCAGCTGACTCCTGACCAATTTCAGCAACTCAAAATTGAGGATGGCGACGCGCTGACTAGATTCTTTGAGCACCTCCAGCAAGAGGTGGACGAGTACCGCCGGGCCGCCGGGTTTCCAAAGGAACAGCGCCGCCCGGAGCAAGACCCCGTCCGCTGCATTCAACGCCTAAGACTCGCGATATTCAATTACCTGCAAACTACCGTCCGGGAAGTCTTCAGACCACAGAAGCGACTCCTGATCCGCACCACCACGACCGCCCTGCAAAACAGCGGCGTCGACCTTCCCCCTGAGGCGCTACTGATTTCAGCAGGCCAGGGCAATGCCATGTCCACGATCTTCGGCCTGAGCGACTTCGAGAGAACGTGGGACAGCTTCCTCAAGGAAACGTCAGGAAACGAACACGCCGAGTCATGGCGGGCGGCGATCGCCAGTGTCGTCATATCCTCCTCCTCAAATCGAGTGAACGTCGACAACAGTCGGATCGTGATGGCCAATGACAATTCCACGGCCTACCGCGTCATCGTTACCAGCACAACCCGGTACTACGACGACAAGCGGGAGTGGGATCTTTATTTTCATGGTTTGGGAGCGCCAACTGTTGGCACACTTTCAGTGCAGCCTTACTTCGGTCGTCCGCTATCGCTGACAGAGCCGCTGGACGTTTTCGTATTGATGCCTTTCGCTGCTGATCTTGACGACGTGTACCGCGATCACATCAGCAAGGTCACCTCGGCCCTGGGCCTCGTTGCAAAGCGAGGTGATGATTTTTTCTCGGCGCACCATGTCATCAGCGACATCTGGTGTGCGATATGGCACTCGCGAGCCATCATCGCCGATTGCTCAACCAAGAACCCCAACGTCTTCTATGAAATCGGCGTTGCGCATGCGATCGGCAAACCTGTTGTCTTGATAACTCAGCACGACGATCACGTCCCATTTGACCTACGCTCAACGCGGTACATCAAGTACGAGTTCAAACCCAGGGGCATGGAGGTTTTTGAATCGCGGTTGAAATCCACACTTCAGACGATACTGGCCGACCGCCTGTCTCTCTCACCGTTCCGTTAGAGGCCGGAGGCTCACCTGACGGCATCTACGGCGAGAGGCACGCACTACAGCGATTGGCTCGCAAGCAGTTCCGTGAGCATTACGACGAGACCCCTGCATGACGCGCGTGGAAGGCGGGCTTGCACACTTAAGAGAACGACACGCGGGGAATTTTCCTTTGCCCCGTAACGCGTATATACCATGGCGATACGTAATCGGCGCACGTTGGGCGCACTGTAACCGTCCGGCCTTTTGGCCGCGTATGAGTGCCGCCCGGCGGGGCGGATGATGTCACGTAGCTGTTAAGCGGTCGCCTGCTACGCGTCCGCGTAGGAGTTACGTGGACATCCCGCGATCAGTACTACTCGCGTATCTGCCAGAGCTTCCCGTATGCGAGGTTCGATAAATCGGGGATACATGGCGGTGCCTGGGATTTCGGCTAATTGTAGATTCGATGGCGGCTAATTGTCGCTACCTGAATCGGGTCACGCAGATCGCATTTGCCGACCAAACCAACTCGTTCGCCTGGAGCGACGATGCCTTAGGGCGAGTGACCAGTAAGGCGCAGTAAAAAGGCGCGGTCATCAGTATGACCCACGCCCTCGCCGCGGAATGGGGCCCGCTGTATATTCGCGTCAATGCGCTCGCCCCAGGCTATTTCCCGTCGAAAGTGACGCGAGCGATACTCGAGAAGCACGGTGATGAGATTCTGCGTCAGACACCGCTTGGGAAGTTTGGCGGCGACACCGATCTCATGGGTGCAGCTTTGCTTCTCGCCTCCGACGCCGGCGGCCATATCACGGGTCAGACTCTCGTGGTCGATGGAGGTGCCTCAATCATCTGAGCGGCCGCGCGTGATCAGCCGGCGGCCTCATTCGGCTGCGGCGGCGACGTTTGGAGCCACAGCGCGGACGAGCGGATGGTTTGCATCGACAAACAGTCCGCAGCGGTCGTAGAAGAGAGTCTCGCCGACCAGGTCCGGCTTTCCCACAATCGCATCCAGCGGCGCGATGGCGAAATCCAGCTCGCCGAGTTGCAGGGCTGGAACCAACTCCTCGGCCACGCCGCTCATGACGGTGAGCCGCACCGAATAGCGGCCTTCTGACAGCTTCGCGCTGGCCGCGGGGATCACCCGGCCGAGAAAACCGGTCCCGCGGGCGACTCCAGCAGCGATGTGGCCGGTGAGGCCGCGAGGGCAACGACCGAATCCGCCATGGCACAATAAATGCTACCTTGAACGTGAGTGTTCCAAAGAGCCGTTCGTGGTGAAGCTATCGATGTCGCTCGGTCCACAACAGTCTCGGAAGCGAGTGCAAGCGCTCGTGATGGCGCTCCTCTCGTCTATGCTGTTGGCGGCGTGTCAACCCAACCCCAATCCGACTCCCAACCCCGCACCCAATCCGAGCCCCGTACCCCGAGTGCCGTCGCCAACGCCATCGCCCGAGCCGAACCGTGAACCTGAGCCGCCCGTGAAGCCCCAAACGACCGCCGAAACAACCGCCGATGTGAGCGCCTTGGTGCACTCCACAGAAACGCAGGTGTAAGCTCTCTTCGGGAAAAGCGGAGGGCTCACTATGGCAACGGCAACGGCAACGGCAACGAAACCGATTCCAGAGGGCTACCATTCGGCGACGCCTTACCTCATCGTCAAGGGCGCTGCGGAGGCGATCGACTTCTACAAGCGGGCGTTCGGCGCCACCGAATTGCTTCGCATGGCCCATCCCAAAAGTGGAATCGCGCACGCGGAGATCAAGATCGGCGATTCGGTGATCATGCTCGCGGACGAGAATCTCAACATGGGATACCGTGGACCGCGTTCGCTCGGCGGCTCTACCGTGAGCATCATGCTCTACGTGGCCGATGTGGACGGCACGTTTGAGCGCGCTGTCAAGGCGGGGGCGAGCGCGCAGCGGCCGGTGGCGAATCAGTTCTACGGCGACCGTTCGGGGACGCTCGAGGATCCTTTCGGCCACTGTTGGACGATCGCAACGCATTTCGAAGATGTCGCGCCGGAGGAGATGAAACGGCGTGTCGAGGCGGCGTTCAAGTTAGCGGAAGCCTCTGCCGCATCATGAGCTGAAGATCCCAGTCCCGCGGACGCTGAGGACCGGGAGTCCCGAGGTTGGGCATCAGCATGACGTGGCGCTCCCACTTTGTTTCTGAGCGATCCTCAGTTCATGTGCAACTCATACCGGGCGCACCTCTCTTTAGCGAGATAGGTGTCCGGAAAGGGTGGCTCGTTGCATTTCCTGCGCGTCGCATCGTCCAGCGCCGGGAACTCGTTTTTAAGGACCAGGCGTGTCCACGCCTCTGCCTCTGCGCGCCGGCATTCAGTCACGAGGCTGTCCTGGTTGTTGGGGGATACGATTGATTTGGAGCAGTAAGTGGCGATGTGGTCGGCCGCTTGGGGGTCCACCGCTCTTACCTGCGCAAGGTCGTCGGAACCCGTTACGGTCTTCCCAGGTGAGATGGTGTCGCGCGACCCGCCTTTGAGGGTGAGGGTCGTGCTGCCTCCGATGTAGCCTTCCTGCGTGCCGGTGTCGGAATCGCTTGCTGACGCAATGTGGATGTTCGTCGCTCTATGCTCGGACGGCCGTGGAGCTGCCGGTACGGGTGCGGAGCCTTGACTCTCAGGCTCTGTATCCGCATCCAATGCCGCCGGTCCGTTTGTCACGGCGAGCGTCGCAGCGTTCCCTTTAGAGCTTGCCGGCGTCTTCCTGCGGGCGCTCGCGCGCGCTACAGCTGAAGGGCTGCAGTCGTACCGCCAGAGGTGCGCAGTCGGTATGCCTGGAATGGTCACAGCCGATGAGTTCAGGTGACAACCCGCAGGTGGGATACTTTCGCGCGCCGCTGCTGTGCAATTCTTGGAAACAACACGCTCGCTCCTCCCCTGATTGATACCCAAACGAGAGATGCCCTCGCTGCTTGTCAGGCAGGCGGCATCGGACATCGGACCGACGACATAAACACGGGCAGCCCCATCATTGTTTGCAAGAACGAGAGCGAGATTCACCTGTCTGGGGGTGGCGTCGATAAACTCCAGTTTGCAGTCGCTGCCCTCGAGTGAGGCACCGCGGCGTGCGATCTTGTCGCACTCGATCTCGACAGTTTCACCCTTCGCCAGCTGCGCCGCGGTTCCGCGCTGATCTTCGGTCAGCGTCATGGCGGCGCTGTTATCTTTGCTAGTCCAAAGCTTCACGACCGGACGGCCCGTAACGTCCAGGTCGATTTCAGCGATGCTACCGCTGAGGCGAACCAGGCTGGCGCCGATCCTTGTTTGTATCGCCACTACATTGGCGCTGTAGTCCTGATACAGCTGCTCAGCCGTGGTTTCATAAACGGGCCGTGTCGAGGCGGGCTGACCGGGCCGACTGGCCGAGACAGATCCACCCGCCGTTGCAAGCTGATCAGGAGGGTTGGACTGATCGGAAGACGAGGCTTGATCGCTGGATCCGGAACGATCTGAAGAGGAGGGGTGATCGGTGACTTGGATCTGATCTTCGGCCGCGCCCCGATGAGCGGCCTGGATCTGAGCGCTGGCCCGGACCTTGTCGGTAGTCCAGAGCTGCTCAGTACGTCGATGAAGACGTTCAAACGACGTCTTGGCGAGCGTGATCAGCTGATCCGGCGCCCTCCCTGGGACGATCAGCCAGAGCAGCGTCCCGAGCGTCCAAAGCGCCATTAACGTGATCAAGACTTTGGGAACCACCCGCCTGCCTCGCGGCTTCGTCTCGACAGCCGACGTGACCGGCGCACCACAACTTGGGCAACTCGCGGCCCGATCCGAGACCTGATGACTGCATTCCTCGCACGAAATGATTGCCATGATGGGCTCCCTACGCGCGCAGCCGAAGCGCGCCGCCTTCGAGGTGTTGGCTGCGCAAGTGGCCCTTCGACGCAGTTTCCGTGCCCGAAGTTCACTGGATTCCGCGCGCGCAGCCGCTGCGAATCAGTGCGGGTTGCCACCCGCCCACCCTCAGCGCAACGGCCCGCTGTTGTTATCCGGCTACGGCGTGCCGCATTTGACTGCAGGCCCTCACAGTTAGTTGATTGCCGGGCCGCCACAAACGCGCGGCCTGATACGCCCCAACCCCTTACACCCCGACCGGAATCCTCTTGATAACCCCAGAGAACGTCTCCTCCCCCACCGACAGGTAGAGATGCTGCTCCGACACCGTCAGCGTAAAGCGAGTCCGCCGCTGCAGCTTTTGCGCGAGCGCGCTCAGCCACTCAAAGTCCATCGCATACACCTCCAGTTGCTCGACCCTGTGGATCCGCTCAGCGCTCAGCTTCGTGACCAGCTGAACGGCATCCTTGTGGGTGTACACCGCGACCCGAGGTGCAGCCTTGCTCGCACGATGAAGCCGAGCCGCGTCAGGCGAGCCCACGTCGATCCAAGCTCGTAGTGCTCCGGTCAGATCGCGCACGGTGATCGCGGGCTCATCCGGCTCCGATAAGCCGTTCGTGAGAGCGACCCCCTCCGTGTACTCGAGGCAATACGCGAGAACTCGCGTCAGCATATGTTCAGCGGTCTCGGACGGATGCCGCGCCACGCGCAGCTTCAGTGACTCGTAGACGTCACGATCGGAGTTCGCGAGCTCAACCTCGAACACGTAAACCGTGTCGCCCAACGCCATGCATCACCTCGAATGGAACTCATCATCACCGCGCCCGTGACCGCAATTTTTGCCAAGCGCGGTGCGCCACGCAGTCCGTATTGTGACCGCGCAAGCGGCTAGAAGCCGCCAACGGAGATCATCATGGCCACTATTCGCAAAGAAATCCCCATCGCGGCACCCGCGGACAAAGTGTGGGACGTCATTCGTGACGTGGGAGCGATCCACATCCGCTTGGCACCTGGGTTTGTCGTCGACACGCGCCTGGAGGAGGGCGCAAGAATCGTCACCTTCGCAAACGGCCTCGTTGTACGCGAGCTCATCGTGACTTTAGATGACGAATGCCGGCGGCTTGCCTACTCGGTCACCGGCGGAACCCCCGCGCATCACAACGCCTCGTTCCAGGTGTTTCCCACCGCCGAAGGCCGTCACGCCTCGTTAGTCTGGATTACCGACATCCTTCCGGACACCATCGCTGCCCCGTTCACCGCAATGATCGAAGCCGGCTCAACCGTGATCAAACGCACACTCGACGCCCAGGAAGGTGCGTGACTACCTGCTCACAGCACTGCGGCGTAAGTGCCTACTACGCGCCACCCACAGCCGCCTCGAGAAACGTGATCCGCGCCTCATCCGCTTCCAACCGCACACGAACGCCGAGCGGGACGGGCTCGTTGATATCACCGTGACCGATAGGGAACCCAGAGGCGCAGGGAACGCCTGTGGCGGCAGCGAGGTCCCGTAGCACCTCGGCAGCGGTGAAGTCCCCTTCGCGTGGCTCACAGCCTATAAATTGCCCTAGGACGATGCCACGGATCTTCCGGAACACCCCCGCAAGCTCTAGGTGCGTCCACATCCTGTCGAGACGATAAGGCTGCTCGGAGAGGTCTTCGAGAAGGAGGATGGCGCCGTCGAGGGGCGGCATGAACGGCGTGCCGAGCAATCGCGTGAACACTGAAAGGTTACCCCCGAGCAGCGGTCCTTCGACGGTCCCACCAACGTAGGTTTCCGTACCCATGAGCGGCTCTGCCGGCCCCGTGGACTCGAGGAGAGCAAACAACCGCTTCGGGCTGTCCGCCGGAACGCGCCCAAGTTGGGTGAGCACCGGCGCATGAATACTCGCAATTCCGTTGCTTTGCAGCCACTGATGGAGCGCGGTGATATCTGAGAAACCCACCAGGGGTTTCGTCGGGATCCGCTCCTCCGCCGCCCACGAAGCAAGCCGCGGCAGCAGCCGCGTGGCGCCATAACCGCCACGCGCGCAGAACACCGCTTTGATATCGGGGCTCGTCAGCGCGGTGGTCAATTCCAGGAACCGCCGGTTGTCGTCTCCCGCCAGGTAGCGCACTCGGGAGTGGATGTGTTCGTCATAACGAACCCGGTAGCGCTCGCTGATGATCGCGAGTCCCGCTTCCAGTGCCGCCTTATCGAAGGGACCGGCAGGGGCGACGATGGCAACGGTATCGCCGGGACGAACCGCTCGAGGTTTGCGAAAGCTTTGAAGGGACGACATGGAGGGAGTGTCGCCCGAACCGGAGGCGGCTGCCAGTGACCGAATTGCCGTTAACTATCGTCCGTTAACTATGGCATCACCGGCCCAGCCCCGCGACGCGTGGGCCGGCAGGTCAGTGGTCGGCGGATCAGTCCGCCAGAGCCTTCAGATCACGCATCAACGCCGCGCGGCCGCGATCGAGTTGATCCAGACGCAGGGCGGCGTCGCGCAGCGCGATGATGTTCTTGACCGGCTGCTCGTGCAGGCGGCGGTACGCGTTACGTGCCGCCAGCCACTGGCGCGTGGTGGAGGCGTAGCGCGCCGACAAATCGCGACGCATGGTGACTATAGCCAAGGGGCTCGATTGCATCATTGCGGCCTATAAGTTGGTTGAGACAGGCTCCTAGTGCCGTGCAGCGCGAAGGATGCCGGCGACTCGTTACAGGATTGCGACAAACGGCGCGTCATGCACGCATTCAGGCAAGAAACGCAGTCTGCATCACAGTGTGTCCGTCACATTTCAGTGTAACGGTCCCGTGCGCGCCCTCGCTACGGCGATCATTGCTCAGACAGGCTCCTAACGGGCCGCTCAATTCCCGTCTTTCCAACACCCGACGCCGCGCCTGCGGCGGTCTGGGCGTGGTGTCGTGCCGCGATGTTGACCCGGAACGGTCGGGCGTTGGGGCTCGCCGGCCGCCACGCCAGGGCCTCGCCGTTCTTTGGCAGGGCGAATCTCGTCCCGGGGCGCTCGCGCCCGCTGACCTGACAAAACTCATCCAGCAGCGCCTGCGCGGATGCGCCGAGCGCAATGAAAAGGCTCGTTTCCCGCAGCACCTCACGCGCCACGAGGTTCGGCCGCTCGGTGATATGTAGAACACTCTCCGCGTCACCCAGAGGCACGAGCTCGTCGGACGCGTCTCCTGCTGACAGAAGGTGATGAGTCTCGTCGACAACCACCCAGTGCGGCCGCCCCGAACGCGCGCGCAACTCCGCAAGCTTTGGCGTGAGATCCGTCAGGAAAGGCCGTCGATCCGAGGTGGGCAGGCCCGAGAGATTCACCACCGCGCTCTGACCGGCGCCCCGCAGCAGCTTGAGAATTTCGTTCGCAGCGGGCGGGCGGCTGGGGCTGCCGAGCGACACGGCCTTCGCGACAGTGCCGTAATCGCCTTCGACGTCGATCACACAGAATGAATAACCCTGTGCCGCGACCTTCTCCATCAACCCCGTGGCCAGCTCCGATTTACCGGCACCGTCCGCTCCCACGATGAGAAGGGTCTCCCCGTGTGGCCGGATGTGTACCTCGTTGCCCTGATCGTCTGTTCCGAGCAGCACGTTATGCCGCTCGAGCCGCGGCTCGAATGACGCGAGGTCATCACGCAGCAACTCTTCGATGAGCTCGACTACACCGGCGCCGTGGTCCGCCGCCGTGACGATGTCCGCCGAGCTTTTGAGTGTCGGCAGTGCATTCGCAACCGCCGCCGAGCACTCACACAAAGCCAGCAGCGCGTGGTCGTTCTCGGCGTCGCCGATCCCGACAGCGTTGTGAGGTGACAGCTCCATCTTCTCGAGCGCGGTCGCGAGCCCGGTGGCCTTGTTCACCCCGGCCGGCAGAATCATCACGGCGCCCTTGTTGAAAATGACCTGCAGCTCGAGACCGAGATCCCGAATCGTCGCCAGGACAGTACTTTCGTGCGGTTCCCAGGTCGCCACAATGACGCGCCCCACCGAAATGGGGCCGACCCCTCTTTGGCGCAGGAGAGTGACGAACGCTTCCGACGGCCGGGCCGCCAATGGCGTTTCCTCGCCTGTCGAGGGCTCATAGAGAAGAGCGCCATTCTCGGCGACGACATACTCGAACAGGTCGAGTCGTGCGCAGACCTTCTGGAGATCGTCGATTTCCCGTCCCGTGACCAGCACGAGCCGGCGGCCGGAAGCGAGCAGCCGCTCCAAGGCGCTTTCCGTCTCGGGCAGGACCCGCCCATCACTCGCCAGGGTGCCGTCGTAATCGGTGCAGAGAGCCAAATAACGCATGCCCGCAGACTACCTCGCCGTTCCGGTCGGTCAGAAACCGGGAACAAGCAATTAGCATTCCGCCGCCACCGACGCAGTGAGCGCCGCGGGCTTCTAAGGAAGCAGGCAGGAGAGCGCGTTGGCCTCGAGGCCGAGATCGAATCGAGCGCCGTGGGCCTGGGGGCCTGCAGCCTGCAAGGCCCGCAGCCTGCAAGGCCCGCAGGCGCTCACCGGCTATTTGCGGTTGATCTTCAGCTTCTTCGTGCGCAGCTGCTGGTCGCGCCAGTTGGTGAGCGTCCAGCCACCGGCCATGCCGGCGAGCAGCGCGATCAGCGCGAGACTGCTGTCGTCGAGTGTGAGCGAGTTGAATAGATGCGGTAGCGAACCAAGGTCCATTGCAGCAAAACCCCGTCTGGTATGTGTGTGTCCCCGTTTGGCGTTCACCCAGTCTGGCGAGCCTTTGCTGTACGGCCTCGATGTGCGGTCGTGGCCGCGGCACTCGCCTTCGTGGGATCTGTCATGGAACATAACAGCCGGCGAGGCGTTGGGGGGAGTCGTCGGATCGCGACGGTGCCCTCTTTTGTTCGAATTTTAGACACTCGTCGCAACCGGCCTCCCAGCTACGCGCCCCGGTCAAGCCCGCGTCCCCCCAATTCGCCCCCCTTTTCTTAACGCCCCGCTCACTGTTCCCGCAGTACTTTGCCGCGTGTCTCGAGGAGTACCGCCCGTGGACGTCATTTTCATCATTACCATCGTTGCGCTCTACGCGCTGACGCACTGGATCGTGCGCGCTCTCTCACGCCTCGGAGATGTCGAATGAACGTCGCCTACGTTGTGAGCGGGCTGCTCGCCCTGGGACTGTGCGTATACCTGCTATACGCCATGTTCAAGCCGGAGAAATTCTAGATGACCCCCGCGTCACTGGCGTTAGTCGCCCTATTTCTGCTCGTGGTGCTCGTGCTGGTGAAGCCGCTGGGCCTGTATATCGCCAACGTGATGGAAGGCCGTCCCATCTGGGCGCTACGGATTGGGGGCGGCCTCGAGAAACTGATGTACCGCCTCAGCGGCATCGACCCAGCCAGCGAAATGGGCTGGAAACGCTACATGATTGCGCTGCTGCTATTCAACGCGCTCGGCGCACTCGTCCTGTATGCCATTCAGCGCCTCCAGCTCTGGCTGCCTCTCAATCCGCAGCAGTTCGCGAACGTCTCGCCGGACTCCTCTTTCAATACTGCCGTGAGCTTCGTGACGAACACGAACTGGCAGGGCTATGCGGGCGAGTCCACCATGGGCTACCTCACGCAGATGGTGGGGCTCGCGGTGCAAAACTTCCTGTGCGCCGCCAGCGGTATCGTCGTTGCCGTAGCGCTCATCCGGGGCTTCGCCCGCCACACCGCACAGTCGATCGGTAACTTCTGGACCGACGTGACCTGCGCGACACTCTATATCTTGCTGCCGCTGTCGACCCTGCTGGCCATCGTGCTCGTCAGCCAGGGCGTGATCCAGAATTTCAGCGCCTACAAGAACGTCCAGACCGTGGAGACCCTTGCCTACCAGGCGCCGAAGACGGACGCCGCAGGCAACCCTCTCAAGGACACGGCGGGCAACCCGGTGCTCGAGAACCTGACGACCCAGACCCAAACGCTCCCCATGGGCCCGGTCGCCTCGCAGGAGGCGATCAAGCTGCTGGGCACCAACGGCGGTGGCTTCACGAACGCCAACTCTGCACATCCGTACGAGAATCCCACCCCCCTGTCGAACTTCCTCGAGATGCTGGCCATGGTCCTCATACCGGCGGCTCTCACCTACACGTTCGGCAGAATGGTTGGGGACACACGCCAGGGCTGGGCGGTACTGGCGACGATGCTCATTCTGTTTGTCGCGCTCGCGAGCCTCGCCGTGCATAGCGAGCAAGTCGGCAATCCGCACATTGCCGCGCTGGGTGTCGACCAGGCAGCCAGCCTCCAGCAGCCGGGCGGCAACATGGAAGGCAAGGAGGCCCGCTTCGGTATCGGCGCCTCCGCGCTGTTCGGCACGATTTCCACGAGTACCTCGAGCGGTGCCGTGAACTCGATGCACGACTCCTTCACGCCCCTCGGAGGGCTCGTCCCTCTATTCAACATGCAGCTCGGCGAGGTCGTGCTCGGAGGTGTCGGCACGGGCCTGTACTCCATGCTGATCTTCGCGATCATCGGCGTCTTCATCGCCGGACTGATGATCGGACGGACGCCCGAGTACCTGGGTAAAAAAATCGAAGCGTTCGAGATGAAAATGAGCTCGATCGCGATCCTGGTCATGCCCTTCGTAGTGTTGCTGGGCACGGCCGTCGCGGTGAGCGTGGCCGATGGCAAGGCCGGCGTCGCGAACCCCGCCGCACATGGCTTTTCAGAGATCCTCTACGCGTTCACTTCCGCCGGCAACAACAACGGCAGCGCATTTGCGGGCCTCTCCGCGAACACGCCGTTCTACAACACGGCGCTCGGTCTCGTCATGTGGCTGGGTCGGTTCTGGCCGATCGCGGCGGTACTGGCGGTTGCCGGGTCGCTCGCCGCCAAGAAGCGCGTACCGGTTACGGCCGGCACCATGCTCACCTATGGACCTACCTTCATCATTCTCCTGATCGGTACCGTGTTGCTGGTCGGAGCACTGACCTTCGTGCCCGCGCTAGCGCTGGGACCGATCGTCGAGCACCTCGTCATGTGGGGCGCCTGAAATGGCTGACATCATTAAAGCTTCGATACCTGGCAATTCCCCCTTGACTGCGCCGGCACCTGCGGCTGGAGCCACGCCCGCGCTTGCATCCGGGCCCGCCAACCCCGCCGCCCCGCGCGCGACCCCCCCGAACAAACTCTCCATGTTCGATCGCGCCCTCGTGGGCCCGGCGGTCATCGACGCCTTCCGCAAGCTCGACCCACGCGTGCAATGGCGCAACCCCGTGATGTTTGTCGTCTACATCGGCAGCATCATCGTGTCGGCGTTGGAGGTGCAGGCATTGGCAGGGCAGGGTGAGGCCCCCTCCTGGTTCATCCTGAATGTCGCGATCTGGCTCTGGTTCACCGTGTTGTTCGCCAATTTCGCCGAGGCGCTGGCCGAAGGCCGCAGCAAAGCGCAGGCGGCCGCGCTGCGTGGCCTGAAGCAGACCGTCTCCGCCAAGAAACTCTCCGACCCGACAGACCGCTCGCGGCAGTCGCGCATCCGCGCCGACCAGCTGCGCAAGGGCGATGTCGTACTCATAGAGGCGAGTGACTACATCCCGGGCGACGGCGAAGTCATCGAGGGCGCAGCTTCCGTCGACGAGAGTGCGATCACGGGTGAGTCGGCTCCTGTCGTCCGCGAATCCGGCGGCGATTTCTCGTCCGTCACCGGCGGCACGCGTGTACTGTCTGACTGGATCATCGTACGGATCACCGCGAACCCTGGCGAGACCTTCATCGACCGTATGATTGCCATGGTGGAAGGGGCGAAGCGGCAAAAGACCCCGAACGAGATCGCGCTGACCATCCTGCTCGTGGCGCTCACGCTCGTCTTCCTCCTGGCCACGGTGACACTGCTGCCGTACTCACTGTACAGCGTGGAAGTTGCCAAGCTCGGCACCCCGATCACCATTACGGCGCTCGTTGCTTTGTTGGTATGCCTCATCCCTACGACGATCGGCGGACTCCTGTCGGCGATCGGTGTGGCGGGCATGAGCCGTATGATGCAGGCGAATGTGATTGCTACATCCGGCCGCGCGGTGGAGGCCGCCGGTGACGTGGATGTGCTGCTGTTGGATAAAACCGGCACCATTACGCTCGGCAATCGTCAGGCAGCTACTTTCATACCGGCCTCGGGTGTAACGGAAGAGGAGTTGGCAAACACCGCGCAACTCGCATCCCTCGCCGACGAAACCCCCGAGGGACGCAGCGTCGTCGTACTCGCCAAACAACGTTTCAACGTGCGCGAGCGCGATCTGCGCTCACTCGCCGCAACCTTTGTGCCCTTCTCCGCCCACACCCGCATGAGCGGCGTCGACATCGGCGAGCGCAAGGTTCGCAAGGGCGCTCCGGCGGCCATCCAGAAGCACATCGAGGCGTTGGGACAGGTATTTCCCAAGAGCATTCTTACGGCCGTGCAGGATGTCGCACGACGCGGTAGTACACCCCTGTTGGTCAGCGACGGCCCCCGCGTGCTCGGCATCATCGAGCTGAAGGACATCGTCAAAGGCGGTATCAAGGAGCGGTTCGGCGAACTGCGCCGCATGGGCATCAAGACCGTGATGATCACGGGTGACAACCCCCTGACTGCCGCGGCTATCGCGGCCGAAGCGGGTGTTGATGACTTTCTGGCCGAGGCCACCCCGGAAGCCAAACTCGCGCTCATTCGCAGCCATCAGGCTCAAGGCCGACTCGTCGCGATGACCGGAGACGGTACCAACGATGCCCCGGCTCTTGCGCAGGCCGATGTGGCCGTGGCGATGAATACCGGCACCCAGGCCGCCAAGGAGGCCGGCAACATGGTCGACCTCGACTCCAATCCCACGAAGCTCATCGAAGTGGTGGAGACGGGCAAGCAGATGCTGATGACCCGCGGCTCGCTGACGACCTTCAGCATCGCCAACGACCTGGCGAAGTACTTCGCGATCATCCCCGCGGCATTCGCCACCACCTATCCGCAACTCAACGCGCTGAACGTGATGCACCTGGCGAGCCCGTTTTCGGCCATCCTGTCGGCCGTTATATTCAACGCCCTCATCATTGTCGTTCTGATCCCCTTGGCCCTGAAGGGTGTGAAGTACCGTCCGCTGGGCGCCGCGCTGCTGCTGCGCCGGAACCTGCTCATTTACGGTCTGGGCGGCATCCTCATCCCGTTCGCGGGGATCAAGCTCATCGACCTGGCGCTGGTTGCGGGTCACTTGGTCTGAAGCCCTGACGCCGCCCGCTGCCTGGAGTACATCATGACTGCCCTGTTTCGCCCGGCCCTCGTCCTGTTACTGGCTCTGACTCTGATCACCGGCGTGGCCTATCCACTGGTCGTCACGGGCATCGCACAGGCCGTGTTTCCCAGCCAGGCCGGTGGCAGCATCCTGATCCGGGGCGGCAAGGCCGTGGGGTCCCGTCTCATCGGCCAGAGCTTCAGCGACCCGAAGCACTTCTGGAGCCGTCCTTCAGCCACGGCGCCGCAGCCTTATAACGGCCTGGCTTCCGGCGGCTCGAATCTCGGACCGCTCAACCCGGCGTTGACCGATGGCATCAAGTCCCGCATGGACGCGCTCCGGGCCGCCGATCCGACTAACAAAAGCCCTATTCCCATCGATCTCGTGACCGCCTCCGCCAGCGGCCTCGATCCCGACATCAGTCTCGCGGCCGCGTATTATCAGGCGCCACGGGTAGCGCGCGAGCGCGGCCTGCAGCCGCAGGCCGTCCTGGCCCTCATCGCGGCTCACTCGCGGGGCCGCTGGCTCGGTATACTGGGCGAACCCCGCGTCAACGTGTTGGATCTCAACCTGGCGCTGGACGCCATGAAGTAACCTGACAGACAACGAATGGCCGAAACGCGGCCCGATCCGGATCAGCTGCTCGCTCACGTCCAGGCCGAAGAGGCGCGCGCCAAGCGGGGACGCCTGCGCATTTTTTTTGGTGCCTCCGCCGGTGTGGGCAAGACCTACGCCATGCTCGAGGCCGCACACAACGTGCGGGCGGGTGGAACTGACATCGTGGTCGGGTACGTCGAGCCCCACGGCCGGCCCGACACCGAGCGGCTGCTCGAAGGCCTGGAGCAACTGCCCTTCCTACCGGTCACCTATCGCGGCATCGTACGCCGCGAGTTCGATCTCGACGCCGCACTGAAGCGGCATCCCGCCATTCTCATCGTCGATGAGTTCGCTCACTCCAACGTCATCGGAGGTGAGCCCGCTCCGCGGCACCCCAAGCGCTGGCAGGATATTCAAGAGATTCTCGATGCCGGCATCAATGTCTGGACGACTGTCAACGTCCAGCACCTCGAGAGTCTCAACGATCTCGTCTATCAGATCACGGGCGTGCGCCAGCGCGAGACGCTTCCCGATCAGATCTTCGACGAAGCCACTGACATCGAGCTCATCGACCTGCCGCCCGATGATCTATTGGCGCGGCTGCGAGCCGGGAAGGTCTACGTTGCCGATGAGGTGGCGACTGCGGTGGAGCGGTTCTTCCGCACCCCGAATCTCATGGCCTTGCGCGAGCTCGCATTGCGCAAGGTCGCGGCCCGCGTCGAGGCAGCTGCGCGCGCTCTTCCAGTCGATCGTGCGCGAGGCCGGCTCGCAGGCGATCGCGTGTTGGTTGCCGTGGGACCTGACGAGCAGGCGGAACAGCTCGTGCGGTCGGGCAAGCGTATGGCGGATGCGCTCGATGCTGCCTGGACGGTCGTGTACGTCGAAACACCCGAGTTGCTCCGCCTTTCCGACGCCGAACGAAACCGCCGCATCGACGTTCTAAGGCTTGCCGAATCGCTCGGCGCCGAGACAGTCACTCTCGACGGGCCGTCCGCCGCGGCGGTCCTGTTGGAATATGCGCAGACACGCAACGCTACGCGTGTGATCGTCGGCGCACCGAAGGCGCGCGGTTGGCGCGCGTGGTTGCGTGCCTCCACTCCGCAACAACTGATTCGGCAGGCGCGTACATTCGATGTTGTGACGATCGCCGTGGCGGAGGAGCGGATGGCGCACCGCAAGCCCGCCGGCTTTGCCTTCCCCGATGAGGCTCCGAGACAGATTCGCTGGGATCGCTACGCCTGGGCGCTCATCACCACGGCGGTTTGCACCGCGGTGGCATTCCCTCTGTATCCGCGGTTCGAGCTTTCGAATCTCGTCATGGTCTACCTGCTCGGAGTCACGGTGGCGGGCCTGCGGCTCGGCCGCGCGCCCGCGATATTGAGCGCCACGCTGAATGTCGTCGCGTTCGATTTCTTTTTCGTCCCGCCGCGCTATTCATTTGCGGTCTCCGACGCCCAGTACCTGTTGACCTTCGTGGTCATGCTCACTATCGCCCTGGTGATCGCGAACCTGATGGCGAGTGTGCGACAGCAGACGCGTGTCTCGGGCGCCCGCGAGCGACGTACGGCGCTTCTGTATGCCATGAGCCGCGAGCTGGTCGCGACGCGCGGGATCGAGAACCTGGCCCGCGCCGCCGTGAGTCATGTGGCCGAAGTGTTTCAATGTCAGGCCGTCGTGCTCCTGCCGAATCACGAAGGCAAGCTGACCTATCCGCGCGATCCGCCGCTCGAGAGATCCCTGCATGGGGCGGACCTGGCGGTCGCCCAATGGGTTCTCGATCACGGTCGCCAGGCCGGGCTCGGCACCGACACTTTGCCCGCTGCGCCTGCGCTCTACGTGCCCTTGCAGGAAGGGGGTAAGCCGCTAGGCGTTCTGGCAGTCCTACCCTCCAATCAGCGGCGCATATTGCTGCCCGAACAGCGCCACCTGTTGGAAACCTTCGCGGGACAGATCGGCCTCGCAGTCGAGCGTGCGCAACTGGCCGAGACCGCCGAGGGGGCGCGTCTCAACGCCGAGCGTGAGAGCCTGCGCAACACCCTGTTGGCGTCCATATCACATGATCTACGCACCCCGCTCTCGGTGATCGCGGGCGCGGGCAGCGCTCTCGCCCAACATGGCGCGGCTCTCGATGAAGCCACACGGGTGGCATTGGCACGCTCCGTGGAGCAGAAGGCACGCGAGATGTCGGATTTGGTCTCCAACGTGCTCGACCTCATGCGCTTCGAGTCAGGACACCTCGTCCTGAGGCGGGATTGGCAGACACTCGACGACCTCGTAGAGGCAGCCCTCACGAATCTGGAGTCGAAGCTCAAGGAGCACGTGGTGGAGTCACGAATCCCCGCCGACCTGCCGCCGGTGCACGTGGACGCGAATCTCATCGTGCAGGTGTTCTCCAACCTTTTCGACAACATTGCCAAGTACACACCGCCCGGTACTCGGGTTTACGTCTCGGCGATGATGGACGGTAGGTACGTCCGTGTGCTCGTGGAGGATGAAGGGCCGGGCCTCCCAGTCGGCGACCCCGAGCGGCTGTTCGATAAGTTTCAACGCGGCAGCGATGAAGGAACGGTCGTTGGCGTGGGTCTGGGTCTGGCGATCTGCCAAGCCATCATTCATGCTCATGGCGGAGAAATTGAGGCGCAACGCCGTGAGGGTGGGGGCGCGCGTTTCGACTTCACGTTGCCGGCGGAGGAGCCCATCTCGTGACGCAGGCAATGCATCAGATTCTCGTCATCGAGGACGAGCCCGCGATCCGCAACGTATTGCGCGTGTTGCTGGAGGCGGAGGGGTATCGCTACATAGAGGCAGACACGGCGATGCGGGCCGAGATCGAGGCGCGCAGTCACAAGCCCGATCTGCTGCTGGTCGACCTGGGCTTGCCCGACGGCGATGGGCTGAAGGTCATCCGAAGAGTGCGCGCCTGGTCGCCTGTGCCGGTCATCGTGTTGTCGGCGCGGACCATGGAGGAACAGAAGATCGCCGCCCTGGATGCGGGTGCGGACGACTATGTCACGAAGCCCTTCAGCGCGCCGGAGCTGCTCGCTCGAGTCCGGGCGGCATTACGACGCAACGTGCGCGGCGCCGAGCAGTCGTCCGTACTTCATCTGAGTGATATCCAGGTGGACCTGGAGCGGCGGGAGACCCGTGGCCCCCACGGCGAAATCCATCTGACGCCGCTCGAATATCGGGTACTCGAATGCCTCGCGCGCCATCTGGGCTCGATCGTGATCCAGAATCAACTCGTCCGCGAAGTGTGGGGACCGGAGAGGCTGGGAGACACGCGCAGCCTGCGGGTGTGTGTGAAGAATCTGCGCAACAAGCTGGAGCCCGACCCGCGAAAACCCCGCTATCTCGTTACAGAGGCGGGTCTGGGGTATCGCCTGCGTGCCGATGACGGCGGCGCAGGCGACTCGCAACCAATCTAGGTCAGCGACACGATCAGCTTCGCGGAGTGACTGCGCCAGTTGATCGGAATCACGAACGAGCGGGAGCCGGGCTTCTGCGGAATCTCGGGGCGCTCGCCTGCCAGCACGCTCGGCACGGAAATCACGAAATCGCGGCCGAAATCGCGGCGCGCGTTACCGGAAATCGTGTTGGCCACTTCGCCGACGAGATCGCGCATCGTCTCGTGGCTGAAGTCGTTTTCCTGCATCTTCATGAGCAGCACGGTGAGCATCGCCTTGGGCGCCGTGAAGTACACGACACCCTCGCGCTTGCCCGAAATGCTGATCACGCCGGTGTAGTCGCTGACCGCTGGGGGTGAATCGGCGAGGTACGGCGACCCGATCGAGGCGGGCTGTTGCGCGGCCACCTCGAAGTAGTTCGTCGTCCCCTCGACGAAGGTTTTGAGCTCCTGTTCCTGCAACATTGTTATGGTCTCACTATGGGCTCGGTTATCTCATGAGGTCTGCGATGGCTTCGTTCAGTTGCCGATCGGTGAACGGTTTATTGAGAAAGCCGTTCGCCCCTTTCTCCATAGCCTCTACCGCGGTTGCCTTGTCGGCAAGAGCTGAGATCACCAGAATCCGCACCGCGGGCTTCATGACCACCAGCTTGGAGATACACTCGATGCCGTCCATCTGCGGCATTGTGAGGTCCATAGTAACCACATCCGGGTCCATCTTCTTGAACATCTCGAGGGCTTCCAGGCCGTTGCTCGCCGTACCGACGAGCTCGAGCTCGTCGAACTGGTTCGAACGCTCGATCCGGCGCCGCATGATGTTCGAATCGTCCACGATCATCAGTTTGAAGGACTTCTTTCCGTTGTCGCTCATCACTTTTCCACTTAAAGCGTTCATGCCAGTGCTTCCGATCTTCAGGCAACGGCCGTGCTGGCAGCTTCGGCAGCTGGCAGGACGATCTTGAACCGGGTGAACTTACCCGGATTCGTGCTCACGCCGATCTTGCCGCCAAGCGCGTAGACGCTCCGCGCCACCACATCCATCCCGACCCCACGGCCGGCATCCATGGACACTTCCTCCTGGGTTGAGAACCCGGGGCGGAAAATCAGGGCCATCGCGGCACGTGTGTCCATGCCCGCGGCTTCATCCTCGGTAATGATCTGTTTGCGAATTGCCGCGGACTTGAGGGTATCGGGTGAGATCCCGGCGCCATCGTCCTCGAAAACGAGCTCATAGCCTTCGCCCGACTTCCGGAAGTCGACGCGTACGACACCGACATCTTCCTTGGTGTTCGCCCTGCGAATGTCGCTCGGCTCGATCCCGTGCACGGCCGAATTCCGCAGCATCTGGATCACGCAGTCTTTAATCGTCGTGATATAGGACTGCGGGACATCCGCGAAGCCCGAGATGGTGAGCTTGAAGCGCTTGTGATGATCTTTCGCCAGGCGCTCCGCCATGGAGTGGAGGGTCGGCGAGAGGTCGTCGCCCGACTTCTGGTGCACCCGCTGCTCGTTCGCGGCGGCCTGCTGCTTGGCGGCCCGGGCGGGGGCGGCTGTTGCGGCAGCCGTCGCGGCAGCCGCGCCAGGAACCGTGTCCTTGAGCGCCGTGAGACGGGAAGCCATCTCGCGCACGCCGCGCAAATGCTGCATCAGGTCATCGAGCTTCAGCACCATCGGCAGGAAGTCGTTGCCCGAGAGCTCCGCCTTCTTCTTCAGCTCGCTGACCATGTCCTCGAGGGTGTGCACGCGCTGCGCGATGCTCATCAGGTTGAGCGCCGAGGCCTCGCCCTTGATGGAGTGCAGCTCGCGGAACAAGCCGTTGAGCTTCTTCCGGAATTCCCCGTCCGTGCGCGCCGGCTCTTTCAGGATGGCGTTGATGAGCTGCAGGCCGGTCTCGGTGCTGTCCAGGAACGAGTTCAGCTGCAGCGGATCGACGTGCATCATGCCGAGCATCATGTCCAGCTGCGCGTTCGCGCTTTCCTGCGACTCCTGCAACTCCTTCGCGAGGAGCACGCTGGAGGTGATATCGCCGACGGAACACAGCACGTGCTTGATGCCCTTGGGGCCCATAACGCGGTGGAAGTCGAACTGCAGGTAGCGGGTTTCCTTGCCGCCGTGCCCGTTCTCCATCGTAATCTCGAGCTGGCCCAGCGGGTTGATGCTCTTCATCAGGTTCTCGTGGGCGCGTTCACCCCAGAGCAGCTTGATGTACTTCATCGCGGTACCGAGCGTGTTCGGCGGCACGAGGTCCTTCAGCAGGTCCTCGAAACCTAGGCCGGCGAAGTCGTTGCGGCTGAACATGCGGGTCAACGCTTCGGACCACACCGAGCCGATGTTGTAATCGGCGTCGAGCAGGAAGAAGCCTTCCCGCACCGTCTTCAGAATGTCTTTCGTCTGCTCTTGCGCTTCCTGCGCGGCCCGCTCGTGGCGTGAGCGCGTTATCTGGAAGTACGCAGCCGCTGCTGCCAGTACGAGTGCCGCGAGCACACCCGCGAGGAGCAATGTGCGGAGGCGTGCGGCGTCATCCGATGATGTCTGCTGCAACGTCGTCGCGACGGTTGCCAGCTGCTGCTGTAACCGACGAGCATTCTCCGTCGCGAACAGCTGCGCGCGCTTTACGTCGGCGTAGTGAACACGGCCTTCCTTCGAGAAGGAGCTGCCGGCGTCGTCCGAATCGACATACGCCTGACCGTTGAAGTTCACGACCTGGTTGATGACAGGTCCGTACTGGTGCCACAGCACGAGCGCCTGGTCGAGCTCGCTCGACTGCAGGTAACCCCCGACTCCGAGCTGTTCCAGCTCGCGGTTGAAGTGCGTGACTGTTGACTTCAGGTCGGCCAGCGCCTGGCCCGCGTAAGCGCGGGCTTCGAGCCGGTCACGCAGAGAGTTGAGCTGTTGCGTGATGGCATCGGGATAGGTCTGCAACATACTCGCCGTCTGCAGTCCCGTAACGCTGGCACGCATTTGCGTGGCGAGACGGAAGCCGAAGATGAGCACGCCGCTCATCACTAGAGTCAGCACCGCGCCGATGCCGACTGTGACGAGCTGGCGGTTACGATCAACGCCTGCGGGATTCATCGGAAGAGATCTCCTGTCCTACTGAGGTGGCAGCTCGAATCGGATGGCCGTACGGACGGGAACCTCGACAGGTGCGCCGTTCGCGACCACCGGCTCGTAGTGCCAGTGCTTCACGGCCTGCATGGCCGCGTGATCGAAGACGCCCGGCGGCGTTGCTTCGACCACCCGAACGTCACGCGGGTCGCCGTTCGTGTCTACGATGTATTCAATGGTGACAGAGCCGCTTACGCGTTGCGTGAGCGCCTTCGACGGGAACTCAGGTGGCACGTATTTCAGCCGCTTCAGATTGGCGGCCAGCTGCGCGGGGGTCAATCCCGAGGCCGCCGCGGCGCTCCGGGTCGGGCCGCCCGTGGCCGGTCTCGGCACGGCTACCGTCTGTTGGACCGCCAGGATGTCTTTCGGATCCGCGCCCCAACGCTTGGCTTGCGCCAGATCGGGATCGGCCAGCATCGGCTTGCCGGACAGCTCTGACTGGCGGGCGCGGTCGAGGAGCTTTGCCGCCAGATCGTGGCTCACCTGCGTGAACGCCGGGTTGGCGGCATCGGTCGACTGAAGTTGGGTCAGGTAGAACGCGGCGCTGTCGTTCGCCGGATCGGTGAGCTTGCCGTCACGGATGCGATCGCGCGCCGTCTGGGCGAGCCGATCGATTTCCGCTTGCACGGCTTTCTGCCGCACGGAGGCCTGATCACGCTGGAAGGAAGCGATCTCGGTGGCGCTCACGCCGCCCGCGCGAGCTTCGGCGAGCCAACGGTCCACTTCCGGAGTGCTCTTCGCGGCGGCGGCTTCACGCGCTTTTCGCATGTAGGCGGCGTCCAACTCGCGGACAGCGCGCTGAGTTATCGGGTTCGACGGCGCGCTTTCGTGCAGCTGCTGTACGTAAGTCTTGGCGTCATCGTCCGCCGGATCTACCAGCTTGCCGTCGCGAATGCGGTCGGAAACGAGGTTCGCGAGACGCTGTACCTTGGCATCTTCCTGGCGGCGGCCAATGTCTGTACGCCACTTCGTGAGCTGATCGGGAGGAATGTTAGCTGACTGCTGCGCCTGGCGCACCAGTGCGGACGCGCGGTCGACATTACCGTCCGCCAGCGCCTTGTTGATCTGCGCCGTGGTGAGCTTCAACTCATCTGGGGGGACGCGCGCGTCATTCAGGGCAGCGACCTTCAGATTCGCGAGAGCGAGGGATGCGTCGTCGAATTTTCCAGCGTTCATTGACTCGTCAAAGCGGGAAGCGGCGACGCCCGCTACACGCTGCAAACCGTCTTTCGCTTCGCCGTTGTTCGGGTCGGCAGCGGCGGCGGAACGGTAATACAACAGTGCGTTGTCGCCGATCGGCTCGAGGTAACGCCGCTCGCGCATGGCCAGACGCGCCTTTTCGAGAAGCTCGTCGACCTTACCGTTGACGATGCTGGTATCGACGGCGGGGGTCACTTCGGTGCTCGTATCGTCGGTAGCTGCAGCGCCCGCGGCGGCCGCCGGAGCGGGAGCCGCTGCTTTCGGCGTGTTGACGACGGGCGGCGGTGCCGCTCCCTTGTCCTTATTCAGAAACCAATAACCGCCACCCACGGCCGCGACGGCGACGACGCCGAGAGCGGCGAACAGAGGGGCCTTGCTCTTCTCGCGCTCGGGAGGCGGAGCGGAGGACCCACCGTCCAGACGGGGTTGGAATGATTCGACCGTCATGCCCGGATTGGCGCGCGCGGTGGCTTTCTTGGCGACCGCGTCGGTCATAGCGGCATCGAGGACCGCGCCCGTCTTGCGCTTGTCGATCGGAATGGGCAGCACGGCAAAGACATTCGAGCCCTTCACCGCGGCGCTGATCTGCTTCTCGGCTTCGGCGGTGGCAAACACGAGCACTACGGCGTGCGGTGCCTGCGTGTGCGCCTGCTCGACATCCGCGCGAACATCGAGGAGGTCGCGGGTGTCGACTACCAACACCTGACCGCGCTTGGTGCTCACCAGGAATTCGAGTGCTCCCGCGATCGAATCGACGGGCCGGACGGACGCTTGTCCGCCGAGCGCTTCGCCTATTTCGAGCAGGAAATCGTCGCGAGTTGTGATCGCGGTGAGATCCACCGCGGGCCTGTTGGTCGATGCGGGCGGGTTGCCGGTGGAACTAGCCGTGCCGGCCCCTGTCTCATGACCCCGAGAGGCGTTTGATGCTGGACTTGCCACTTAACCTGTCTCCATCCTTAAAGGGGCCCGGAACCGAGCAGCGTGCGGGCGGCGGATCGTGCGGTCCGGCTCGCTGAAGTAACGCGCGGAAAAGACTGAGTCTGCAGCATATGCGGCTGCTGTTACACCGCAGTGCGACAGTTCACAATAATGACAGGCCAGCGTCGCCCTGTGGCGACGCGAGGACGAAAGTCGGCACAACGCCGCGGTTTTTCGGACGGCGCAGGCGCAACTTCGCCCACTAGTCGGACAATGACCTCCCCCACGACTGC
>JAQGOE010000249.1 GCA_028293725.1 Gammaproteobacteria bacterium
GTCCATCGTCCGCGATCTCGTCGCGCTCCTGGAGGCGTTACATCACCTGGGTGACCGCACCGCATGGCTCGCCGTACTACGAGCGCCCTGGTGCGGGCTTTCGCTAGAGACTTTGACCGCAATCTCGGGGCGACGAGACGAGAAACTCCCGTGGGAAGCGATGGCGGACACCGAGCGGCTCGCGCACTGCGCGCCCGAAGAGGTTCGACGCCTCGTGCGCGTCCGAAGCGTGTTGGCGGACGCGCTGGCGACACGCGACAGTGTTCCTCTCGCAGATTGGCTGGAAACGACATGGCTCCGACTGGGTGCCGCCGACGCCTACCCGAAAGAGGATCTGCGCCACGCTCGCGCCTTTCTTGCGGCGCTCAGTGATCGGGCGGCGTCGGGCGAGTGGAATGGGCCGAGAGATCTAGGCTCGCTACTCGGCGAGTTGTACGCGCAGCCGCAAGCGTCGACCTCCAACCCCGTGCAGATCATGACGATCCACCGAGCGAAGGGTCTCGAATTCGATCACGTGTTCGTACCAAGCCTGGATCGCGACCTGAATCGCGGAAGGGAGCCGCTGCTGCGCTGGCTAGATCTGCCGCGCCGGGAAGGCGAGAGCGATCTCATCATGGCTCCCGTGCCCGCCATCGGGGACGACTCAGGGGGCACCGTGGGCATCTACCTGAAACGCCTCATCGCGAGGCGAGCCGCCAATGAGCAGACTCGGTTGCTCTACGTCGCGGCCACGAGGGCCAAGAAAACGCTTTATCTATCGGCAGCCCCGAAGGTGAAGCAGGACGGCACGGTGATTCCGCGAAGCGGAACCCTGCTGGCTAGTTTGTGGCCAGCGCTCGGCCCTGCTTTCAAAGCGGGAGAACGACACGGAGTGATCAAGGAGTCGGGCGCACTATCAAGCGGGAGCGCGCCGTCGGGCGACGCGGCATCGAACAACGCGGCATCACACAACGCGACATGGAGCGGCGCGGTGTCCGACGACGCGCCATCCGGCGAGGTCGGTCTCACGACAGAGGCGGGCCTCACGAGACAGGCAAGCGCCCTCACGACAGAAGCCGCCGTCACGACACCATCAACAACCCACCCCCTACGCCGCCTACCCGCCAACTGGTCGCCCCCCTCATTCGACCCCTCGGTGACCAACCTCACCCGCCTCCCCATAGGCCACCAATCCCTCGAACCCCCCGAGTTCAGCTGGGTAGGCGAAACAGGCCGCCACATCGGCACCGTCGTGCATGCCGCGCTTGAGTCCTTCGCCAGTGTCACCCCGCTGCCGACACGCGCTCGTATCGAGGCAGACCGTGAAGTCTACAGCCACCAACTGCGACGCCACGGCGTACCGGACCGGGATCTGCCACGAGCCGCGGATCGCGTACTCGAAGCTCTGACAAACACGGTCGGCGATGAGCGAGGACGTTGGATATTCGCCCCCGATCATCGTGAGGCGCGTAGCGAACTCGCCTTGACCGGCATAGCGTCCGGACGACTCACGCAAGTCATCATCGACCGCTCGTTCGTAGACCGTGAGGGCACACGCTGGGTGATCGACTTCAAGACGAGCCGACACGAAGGAGGCGGGCTGAACGCGTTCCTGACGCAGGAATTGGAGCGCTATCGCTCGCAGCTCGAAACCTACGTTGCCCTGGCACGTGGCCTTGGGCCCAACCCCGTGCGAGCTGGGCTGTACTTCCCGCTACTCGGGGCGTTCCGGGAATTATGAGTTGAGCATCGGGCGCGAGTGACCCCCCAGCGGGGGCGACCGCGCGCTAGAACGTCAGCTGAGTACCAAACTGACGACGCCCCTGCGAATCCGGCGAGCCGAGAAGCTGCAGCTGATTCACGAGTGAAGGCGCGGCATCAGCACGCGGCGTAACGTAACCCTGCAAATCAACTCCCGGCATGTCCTGCATCAGACGGACCGTCCCCTGCACGGACAGCGGGCCACCGAGATCCTGCAGTTGCCCGGTGGGATCGCCGCTCCCACCCTGAAACGTCACCGAGTAGTTCCCGAGCGGCGTTACCTCGCGGTCCCGGTCTTCGAGATCATGCAGCTCAATGCGCCCCTGGAGTTGGGTCACGATGTTCTTCGCGACATGAGCGAGCGCGATGTCGGCGCGAGCGTTCCCATGCAGGGTACGCAAGTTACGTGGCATCAGGGACATCAAGTCCTGATCAAGCGGCAACTCCGCGTGCACATTGCGAGCGGTGACACTCTTATCGAGTCCGACTTCAAAGTCACCGCGCACGGAACCGGTCGGCCGGGTGAGAACCACGTTCGCTGCAAGCTTCCCACTCAACAAGCGTAGAGCGTGTACGTCCCAAACCAAATCGCCAACCGCCGAACCCTGTGCGACCAGACCCGCGCAGGTACCATTCCAAATCGAGCCGTCGACGGCAGCGCACGAAACCACCGATGGCGGTTCAGGTACAACCCAACTCGCCGGCAGTCGCGCGACCACAATTACAGCAAAAGCCACCACCGCTAATACGGTGATCAAAACGCCTCGTCGCACCGTGCTCAATCCGTGTGCAACACGAGAGCGGCGTTCACTAGCCCAGGACTGCCGGCGGTCTCAATGGAGGCCGTATCCACCCGGATTCCGTTCTGCTGTGACAGGCGAGCGAGCCACGGAATCAGCGTATCGAAAGGCGCCTTCTGCAAGCGCACGCTCAAGCCACCCGGCCCGGCCGGGTCACTGCCGGCGAGCGCGCTGGCCAGTCCCGACTCCCGCGCCGAGCTGTCGACGAGGACGAGCAGCGATTGTCCGTTCGCTCCGATGTGGCCGCCGTTGGCGGCCGCAAGCTCCGGAGCCGCGGTGCGCATCCACGCGAGGTCGGCTTGCTTCTTGATAATGCGCTTGTGCGCACTCGACACGCTGCTGTCGAGTTGGATAACCACATAGAGGAGCAGGAGGACCGCGATCACACCGCCAACGAGGAGCGTGCGGCGATCGCGTTCCGACAGCGAGTCGAGTGACAGGTTCTGGGCGAATGGCAGCTTCATGATCCGCTCGAGTGAATCTGGAGGCGTCCTTCGTAGCCGTTGGCCACGTTGGTGCCCGAGGTGAGGTCCGCCTGCCAGCCATTGCTGCGCAGGGCTTGGCCAATGCGATCGAGGCTCGAGGCGTCGGGCGCGGCGATCTTCAGATCAACCGATCCGTTGCGGAAACTCATTGCCTGCACTATGGCACCGGGAGCCGCGCTGCGTGCCTGCACGAAGGCTTCCAACGCCGGCAGCAGACCGTTGCCTCCGGAGCGCGCGGCAGCCAACCTTTGCTCCATCAGCTTACGCGCGTCGGGCGTGCTTGCTTCGCCCGGCAGGGCCGTCTGGAAGGCCTCGCGGATCGAGACATCCAACTTATGCTCATTACGCTTCAGCAGGGTCAGCTCAGCGGCTTTGCCCGCGATATGCAAGCCGATGAGGCTGGCCAGCAGAATCGCGGCAACACGCCAGGCCCGCATACCCACGGCCCGCGAGGTCGTCGGTGTGTAAGCGCCTTGCAACAGGTTCGTCGCCGTCGCGGTGGGTAACTGCTGGGCAAACAGGGCCAGCGGTCCGTTGGCGAGGAGTTGAATCTTGATACCGTCGAACCGCTCGCGAAGCGATTCGACCTGCGCCGAGTGCTCGTGCCACTCAGGGGCGCCCGTGTAGAGAATGAGCCCGCGCCCCGAGCCGCCGCCCTCGGGGCTGGTCGACTGCGCCATTTCCAGCGCTTCCTGGAGGGCGTCCGCGGGCAATGTAACCGGGGAGCCCGTCGGAGGGCGCACCACAACGACGTCTTCCTCCAGGAGTGCGACCGACTGTCCCGGGTTGTGGGGCAGAAGGTCGCTGTCCGCATACATCGCTTCGGGCTCGAGACCGGCCGACTTCAAGGCCGTGAGCCATTGGTCCATCAGGGCGCGGGTGACGACGGCCACCGGTGTTCGAGTCGAATCCGACGGCCGGCGGCCGATCGCGAAATGCAGGTCGTCGATGTCATCGGCCAGCTGTTCTTCGAGGGCGTAGGGGACGAGCTGCAGCAACTTGGTGCCCGCCTTCGTGGGCAGCTCCGGCTCGGCGACCAGGACATCGGTGCCAGGGACCAGCACACAGATGCGGCGCCCGGCGCTGCGCGGTGCAGCGAGCGACAGGGGTCCGCTTTGCGGCGGTCCGGAGGCGACGCCACGGGGGTCCACCACCAGCCAGGAAGGAAGCTGGTCCGGTGCGCGAGGGAGCCTGAGCAGAAGCCAGTCAGCCATGTGGGGTTTCCCTGATCAACCGGTCAGTCCGGAGTGTAGCTGCGAAGTAGGGGACGTACGTTGCCCGTCGCGTCCTGGTACAACAAACTGTACAGGTTGAATTCTGTACTACCGATTGTAACGAAGCTGGTCAACCGGAAGTAGCTCGAATTCGTGACGAACTGCGACCCACCCGAATCGCCGCCGCCGCCGCCGCCGCCGCCGATCTTGTTGCCGGGCGTCGTGGTCTGCGGCTTCGGCGCCTGAGCGAAGGCCTGCTGGTATTCCTGCAGCGACGGAAAACAGCCGCCGGCACTCTCCCGGCTCTTCTGCAGCCCGGCGGGATCGAGGCTGAACTCCCGCCGGCCAGGAGTGAACATATCGAGGACCATTCCCGAAGCCGTGCAGATGTTGAGCTTGGCGTCGATCGGCAGCGCCACGACATAAGGCGCCAGCTTCTTGTAACGATCGTGGCCGAATCCCGGGAGCGCCAGCAGCTCGCTCGCGCTCGTGATGTACATGTTTGGTGTGCGGTAGGGCGGCGACTGTCCCATGTAGACGCTGTCCTCAGCGCCGTCGGGATTCTGGGGCACAATGTCGGGGTCGATCCAGTCGACGATGTATCCCGCCCATTTCGGCTCGATCTCCAGATAGCTCAGCAACTGCTGGAAGGCGGCGAATGCAGTTTGATTGACGGTTCCGTCGGCACCGACGAGGGAATTGAGATTGAAGCGCCCCGACAGGTCCTCGAGAGACGCTGTCAGCATCACATCGGGGACGACTTCGACAGGCCCTACCGGCTTGTCCCAACCCTGACCGATATAGATGTGCTGCTTGTCGGATTTCCACACCTCGCGCAAACCGTAAGCCGCGAGCGCCTCGGCGGCCTCGCCGATCAGAACGCTCTGGTCCAGCGCGAAGGTCGCCGCGCCGCGCCGCGCCGTCATCGCATTCTCGTAGGCAATTGCGGCCGCAATCATGGTCCCCAGCGCGACCAATAGAACCGCGACGAGGAGCGCAATACCTCGTTGCCGCGCGGGCAACCGCCCGCTGCGCCACTGCCGTGAGCGTTTGTTGGGCGAAGTCAACCCGCGACCTCGATGGTGCGCACGAGTTTGCCCCAATCCTCGGTGTCGAGTGTGATTTCGACCGCGATAGGGCGGATGCGCAAGTAACTCTCCTGTCCGGTGGAGCCTGCAACCGCCGGCGGCGGCCACTGGGTTTGCCACTGGTGTGACACATCCATATAGCGGAACGTCACGGTCTTCACATGAGTCAGCAGGTCTCGTTTGAGAGTCGTGTTTTGCAGCGTCGGGTCCATGACAGTCCAGTACTCGCGCCGCAGCGTGTTCTTCTCGAAGAAGTAGGCAACGCGTTGCAATCCCGGCCGCTGCAGGCCGGTTGGATTGTTCCAGCCACCTCGACTCAGCTGCAGCATCGGTTGCGCCGTGGGGTCAGCCTGACCCATCAACGAGGGAAGCCAGCCGTCACCGACGGGTTGCCGAACCGGGCGCGGCTCGAGTTGCACGAAGTCCTGCTCCATCACGCGCACCGCGGTCTGCAGCTCGATGAGACGCGCCTGCTGTTCCTGCAGCGCGCCGTGATTGTTGACGGCCTGGTTGATGGCGCCATAGCCAATGGCGAACATGATGGCCGCAATGAACATTGCGACCAACAGCTCGAGCAGGGTGAAGCCACGGCTACGCATGCTCAGTTGTTGGGTGTCTTGGGTGCGCCCGGGGGTGGGACCTGTCCGTTCGGCAGCGTCGGAGTGCCGTTCGGCACAGTCGTCAACGGGTTGTTGTTGCCGTTCTGTCCCGGCCCCGGCGTGGTGGCACCGGAGCCCCATTGAGGCAGGTCCCCTCGAGGCGCGCTGACAGCGTCGCCGATGATGCCGCTCAGCGTGACATACCAACCATGCTTGTCATCGGCCTTGACGTCCGCAGGGCGCACCATGACATCCATGCGGACCATTCCCTTAACCGCGGTGGGTACGGTCTCCTGGCGCCAGTGCCATTTCTGCCCGGCGTAATCGACATCACCGTCGGAGTTTCCTTGCTGCGGAACCTGCCCGGGCTGCACCTTCAGCCGCTCCTCAGCGATGTGATTGAGCGCTATCCACTGCGCCAGCGTCTTGTCCCGCATGTAAAGGACGGTACTTGCGGAGGAGGTCAGGGCTCCCAACACCGCGGCCATGCCGATCGCGACAATCGCCAACGCCACGAGCACTTCGATCAGCGTAAATCCGCGTCCGCGCGGTTTCACGCCATGGAAGAGCTTCACGTCCTGCCTTCCCTGACGGTCGTGTCCACCATCGGCTTCTGAATGATGTTTCCCTTATCGTCCTGCACTACGGTGATACTGCGTATACCACCCTCGCGCTCCAGGGTTACCTCGAACTGCGTGAGGTCGCCGCTCGAGAAGATCATCACCTGTGGTGTTTTGTCCTTGGCATCCTGGGGCTTCTTCAACACCACAGGACGGGTCTCGACCTTGAGTTTCACGTCGAGTCCGTAAGGCAGCTTCCGTAAGATGAGTGCATCGTCCTCAAAGACGCTGCGCCAGACCGTACGGTGCACGTCATACGCGACGAATTCGTAGCTGTCGTCCTGGAAGATTAGTCCGTACTCGCGCGTCTGCAGCTCCGATTGTTCCCGTGCGTAGTTCAGGAGGGCAACCAGGCGGTCGCTCTCCTTTTCAAGGTCGCGGTCACGGCCCGTGAGCGAAACTGACAGCAACAGACCGGCGGACAGCACGCCGATGATGACCACCACAACGAGAATCTCAACGAGCGTGAAGCCGCCGGCCACCGAGCGGCGACCGAGCGGCGAGCGAGGGAACCCCCAGCGGGGGTCAGCGGGGAAACCCCCAGCGGGGGTGGAGCGTGGTCCGCTCTTGTGAGTACGTCTCATAGGTGGCTGGCTCCCGTGCCGCCGTGTTAGTCGGTCATGTTCCAGTTGCCGATGTCAGCATCTACCCCTTCACCGCCCGGCTGGCTGTCGGCCCCGAGCGTGTACAAATCGTAGTCCTTCACATGCGTGCCGGGACTCGTGTACTGGTAGTCGTTACCCCAGGGGTCCTTGCTCACATGCTGCAGGTAGCCGCCCGGACGCCAGTGGCGAATCGTCGGATCGGTAGGTTGCGTGGTGAGCGCCGCCAGACCCTGGTCCGTGGTGGGGTACTTGGAGTTATCGAGGCGGAACATGGTGAGCGCCGTCTCGAGAGACTGGATGTCCTGCTTGGCCTTCGCGACACGTGCCTCGTCGACCTTGCTGATCACCTGCGGCACGATGACCGCGGCCAGCAGACCGATGATGATCACCACGACCATGATCTCGATGAGGGTGAAGCCACGCGCCTGGCGCGGAGCTCTGCTACCCTCGTTCGTCTTTGCAATGTAACTCATGAGCTGAAGGTCCCTGTAAAAAGGCGGCATGATGAGGCGCCTACCTAAGTTGCGAGCAGGCCCTGTTGCGAGCGGGGCCGGATAATAACAAATGAATGCCAGCCAGCCTGTGACGACCATCCGGCGCGTGCTGACGTCTCTCAATTGCGACGGAAAGTACGGCGTCGGGCTCTTGCTCGCCTGTGCATTGCTGCTGCTCCCCGAGCTCGGGGGCGACGCTGGGCGCGCGCTGCTGCGCTATGACCGTGCTGGCCTGGCGGCGGGGCAGTGGTGGCGCCTGCTGACGGGACACATCGTTCACCTTGATCTCGAGCATGCAGGTCTCAACAGCCTCGGCCTGGTTCTCATGTGGGCCTTGTTCGCCCGCGACTACAGTCCCCGACAATGGATCCTGATCGTGCTCGTGACACTCGGAGCCATCGACGCAGGGCTGTGGCTCCGCGATTCGACAATTGCCTGGTACGTGGGTTCCTCAGGAGCCCTGCACGGTGTGATGGCGGCCGGTACTCTGGCGCATCTGCGGCGCCGCGATCTCGATGGCTGGATCCTCGCGGCGTTCATTGTCGTGAAGCTGTCCTTCGAGCAGGGATCGGGCGCGCTACCTTTCGCGGACAGCGGCGCCGGCGTCGTCGTCGATGCTCATCTCTATGGCGCCCTGGGAGGAGCCGCCGTCGCGGCTTTCCTGAAACCGCGCGCTGAACCGCTATAATCCGCCGTTTTCAGCGGGGACCACTTCAGATGTCGTTTGGCTTTGTTTTTCCGGGGCAGGGCTCCCAGTCGATTGGCATGCTCGCCTCGCTCCTCGCGGTGGACGCAGGTGCGGTGATCCGGACCACGTTCGATGAGGCGTCCACCGTATTGGGCTACGATCTTTGGCGGCTCGTGCAGGAGGGGCCCGAGGATCAGTTGAGCTCCACCGAACGCCAGCAGCCAGCGATGCTGACGGCGGGCGTTGCGACCTGGCGTTTGTGGTGCGGGCACGGCGGAGCATTACCGAGTGTCGTCTCAGGTCACAGCCTGGGCGAGTTCACCGCACTCGTCTGTGCCGGTGCGCTGGAATTCCGTACTGCCGTGGATCTCGTCAGATTTCGCGGTCAGGCGATGCAGGAAGCCGTGCCGCTGGGCACCGGAGCGGTAGCGGCCATTCTAGGTCTCGAGGAAGCCAGTCTCGATGAGGCCTGCCGCGAGGCCGCGCAAGGTGAGGTCGTCGCCCTGGCAAATTTCAACGCCCCCGGACAGATCGCGATCGCCGGCCATACGGCCGCCGTCCAGCGAGCCATCGAGGGCGCCAAGACGCGTGGCGCGAAGCGAGCCATCCTGCTACCAGTAAGTGTGCCCTCGCATACGATCCTGATGCGCGGCGCGGCGGACCGGCTCGCCGGCAAACTGCGGAGTGTGGAGATCCGCAAGCCGCAGATTCCGTTCATCAGCGCGGTGGACGCGGCTCCTCACCAGGAGCCCGCCGATCTTCATGAGCTCCTGGTACGACAGCTGTCGAGCCCGGTCCGCTGGCTGGATACCGTGCGAGCCCTTTCGGCGACGGGCATCGCGCAGCTGGTCGAATGTGGTCCGGGAAAGGTGCTTACGGGGTTGAACCGCCGGATCGAGAAGCGGCCAGGGCTGGAGTTTCTGGCTCTGGAGGACCCGCCGTCGGTAGAGGCCGCCCTTGCGGCCGTACGAGGGGTAGCCAATGCTCAATAACGATGTGGCGCTCGTAACGGGCGCTTCGCGGGGAATCGGCAACGCCATTGCGATGGCCTTGGCCGGCGCGGGAGCGCGAATCGTAGGGACGTCGACGACCCCCGAGGGTGCGGCAAAGCTCACCGCGCAGCTCGCGTCGCACGGATACAACGGGCGTGGAGCGGTCCTGGACGTCGGAAATGCGGCCTCGATAGAGGCTCTGATGGCTGACCTGGACGCAGCGGGTGACATGCCCACCATCCTCGTCAACAACGCGGCGATCACCCGTGACACCCTGCTCCTGCGGATGAAGCAGGAGGATTGGGACGAGGTGATTGCCACAAACCTGACGTCTGTGTTCCGTCTCTCGAAGGCCTGCCTGCGTCGTATGATGAAGGAGCGACGCGGTCGCATCATCAATCTGACCTCCATCGTTGGCCTGACAGGCAACCCCGGACAGGTCAATTACTCGGCGGCAAAAGCGGGTCTGCTGGGTTTCACCAAGTCACTCGCGAAGGAGATCGCCTCGCGCGGTATCACCGTCAACGCAATCGCGCCGGGATTCATCGACACCGACATGACCCGCGCCCTGAATGATGAGCAGCGGACGGCACTGCTGGCGCAGATCCCGATTGGACGGCTCGGGAGCGCGGCCGACATCGCGGCCACCGTTCTATTCCTCAGCTCCCCGTCCGCCGGCTACATCACCGGCGAGACTCTGCACGTCAACGGCGGCATGTACATGCCCTGAGGCGGCGTTGGATCAGCGCCACAGGGGCACTCCTGCGGGGGCGGCCGGGAACTTCCACCTTTGCGTTTCATGAGAAAAAACAATCACCTCGCCCGTTCGCCGGAAGTGGCACCCGGGGGGGTGTTCCCCTACAATACCGCGCCTTCGCGCCGGCTAAGATCGCCGGTGCGCGACCTGAAACAGTACCGATTCTCTAAGACTACAAAAGGACAATCCGCTAATGAGCACAGTTGAGCAGCAGGTCAAGGCCATCGTGGCCGAGCAGCTGGGCGTCAAACAGGAACAGGTCACGAACGATGCGTCGTTCGTGGATGATCTCGGAGCCGACTCGCTCGACACTGTCGAGCTGGTGATGGCTCTCGAAGAAGAGTTCGAGATCGAAATTCCCGATGAAGACGCCGAAAAAATCACCACGGTCCAGCAGGCCATCGAGTACATCAACGAGCGCCGCAACAAGGCCTGACTCTCGTTGTGTGCGCAAACGGCCCGCGCCGTTGCAGTCTTTGCATCAGCGACCTACGGTATGCTGATCTGCCACGGGGGCCCGGCACAGAAATCGCGGGCACCCTCTCTTAACATCCGTCGAGTCTTCATACAGGTAGCGTGTGAGTAAACGTCGAATTGTCGTGACGGGTCTCGGCATCGTGTCTCCCGTGGGGAGCACGGTGAAATCGGCTTGGGAAGCCGTATTGAAAGGGGAGAGCGGCATTGGGCCGATCACCCGCTTCGATGTGTCCGCATTTCCGGTGCGCTTTGGCGGCGCGGTGCGCGGATTCGAGGTCAACGAGTACATTTCACCCAAGGACGCGCGGCGCATGGACGAGTTCATGCAGTACGGCGTGGCCGCAGGGATTCAGGCGATGTCGGATTCCGGCATCGACATGAGCAAGCTCGATGCTGACCGTTGCGGCGCCGTCTGCGGCGCCGGCATCGGCGGCTTGGGCACGATCGAGGAGGAGTACGGCGCCTATCTGAAGGCGGGCAGTCCGCGGAAGATTTCGCCGTTCTTCGTGCCGGCCACTATTGTCAACATGATCTCCGGTCATCTCTCGATCAAGTACGGCCTGAAAGGCCCGAATCTCGGGATTGTCACCGCCTGTACGACGTCGACCCACGCCATCGGCCTGGGAATGCGCACGATTCAGTACGGTGATGCCGACATGATCATCGCCGGTGGCGGCGAGATGGCGACGAC
>JAQGOE010000250.1 GCA_028293725.1 Gammaproteobacteria bacterium
TCTTGCCGTCGAGTGTCTGGATGGGCGTCGTCGCCCCGTGTTCTACACTCCAGGCGCCTTTCGACGTGTCGACGGCGAAAGTATCGAGCCCATGCGCCAGAGCCAGGGTCAGTGCAATCGCGTGTTCCGCGATCACCGCTGCATCAACGCCCCGCAAGTTGGTCAGCAACAGGTTGCGGCTGCGTACGCCGGGCACGGCCATGCAGTTCTCGACTCCCGCGGCCAGCGATGCGATCCAGCGTAGCTGCTTGGCGTTGTCGATTAGCTTGGGGGAGCAGATCTCCGGGTTGAATCCGACGATGGCGTCCGCGTCGGCGGTTGCGGCGACCGCGGCGGCCATGTCCTTCGCTACAACAACTTGGCCCTTGGGAGCGGCTGCTGCGAATGCCGCTTCCCTGCCTGCCCAGCCCCTGCTGCTTGCGAACGCGAGCAAGACTACCTTGCGTGGCGCGCGCCATTGGGCGCGCTCGCGCACCGGTTGCGGCGCCTCTTGCACACGCAACTTGGCGATCAAGGCGGGGACCGGATCGGGATCGTCCGCACGAGCGGTCTGCGGCGCGACGATGACTGCGATCGCCCCGATCAGCGCCGCCAGCGTGCTTCGAAAGAGTGCAGTGGATCGGATGGTGAAAAATGAAGGCATTTTTAGGTTTCCCGCCGCCCGCCCGGAGATATTCGACGCAGTCTAGCGCAGGGCTATAGGGCAACGCGCCGATACGGTATTTCGGCCGGCCAGTGGATGGGCTGGTAGTGGTATTACAGGTATTACGACGTCGCACAGCCGGTGACTTGGACGGTCCGTGGCTTGGACGCGCGGCCTAAGTGCGATGCAGGTCCCGGTGCGCCGCGGGGCTTGAGCGTGTAGGGCTTCGGTACGCGAAAGTTCGGCGCGTATGGTGTCGCAAGATCGAGAACTGCTTAGCGGCGGGGGCCAGCCATTTCGCCACAGAATCAACTCTAAATCGGGACTTCCGCTGGCGAGCATTGCGATGATTTGGATTCTTTGGGCCCTTATGCTGATCGCTCATGGCGCCATCTCGCGTTGGGCGCAGACTGCGCGCAGCTACGCTAAGGCATCCGTGTTGGGCGACGTGCTGCTCATCGCCGTCGCGCTTATTACAATCGACCAGCTTCAGGGTCTCGGTATCGAGGAGATCCTGCGTGTCGGTTTGTTCTTCACGGCGTTTGGATGGGCGGGACGGCAGCTGATGGGTAGCGTGCTTAAGAGTCCTGCGTAA
Source organism: Gammaproteobacteria bacterium (assembly GCA_028293725.1). The sequence continues at coordinate 1,239 of JAQGOE010000250.1, forward strand.
GAGGCGTTCTTACGGAGCGACGAATTTCGTGTCACTGGGCCCGTAGCCCGTGACCCAGATTACGACCGGCTCGTCTCCCGTCTGCGCGAAGTGAGCTTGGCCTGCGGGCTCGGTGTAGAAGCTGCCGGGTGGCAGGTCTTTCAGAGCCTTCGTGTCGAAAGTGCCGCCGTATCCCATGTGCCACGTTCCCGAGATCACCGTCACCGAGCGGTTGTCTCGATGGGTGTGGGGGCGTACCTGTGTGTGGGGGGCAATGTTGACTCGGACGGTGTAGAGACCTGGTTTGGTTGGGTCGCCGATGAGGGGGGTCATCTGCACAGTCGGAGGGCTTCTCGTTGCCGGGGCGCCGGCGGTAGCCGGAGTGTTCGCGGTCGGAGGGGCATTCGCGGCGGACGGCGGTGGCGGCGCGAGAGCGGCGATCTCGGCTGGTGTCAGGCGTTGCATGGGGACCGGCTCGTCCGCTAGTGCCGGGAGGCATGTCGTGATTGCGGCCACGGCCAGGAGCCCAGAGATTCGGCGTACGGTCATTGGTTTCCCCTCAAAAGGCGCTCTTTACTACACCACCGTCGACGCGAAGCGCGGCGCCCGTGGTTGCGGATGATAGTGGGCTCGCGATGTACGCGACGAAATTGGCGACTTCGTCGGTGCGTGCAAACCGCTTGATGAGAGAGGTGGGCCGCCGGGTTTTGAAGAACTCCTCTTCAACCTGTGCTTGCGACTTGTCACCGAATCGGGCAGCTGATCGCGGGTCGTCGGAATCGAAAGTCGGGCCGGGCAGAATACTGTTAACCGTCACGCCGGTTTTGGCACAGCCTTCCGCGAGGCCGCGCGCGACAGCAATCTGGGCAGCCTTGGTCATTCCATACGCAACACTTTCGACCGGGATCTGCAGCGCGCTCTCGCTGGAGATGAAGATGATGCGACCCCAGTTGCGTTGTTTCATACCCGGCAGGTAGGAGCGCGACAGGCGTACTCCTGACATGACATTGAGATCGAAGGAGTCATACCAATCCTGGTCGGTGGATTGCGTGAACTCACGTGGAATGAAACGGCCAACGTTGTTGACGAGAATGTCTACGTTGGGGAACGCCTTGACGAGGCGCGCGATGTCGTCGGCTTTACTCATGTCGCCTGCGAAACCGAGCGCGGTCTTGCCTGTCGCCTCCTTGAGTGAAGCGACGGCCTTGGCGACCGACTCCGGCGTCCTGCCGTTGATGATGACCTGCGCGCCCTCGTGCAGTAACACCTTGGCAATACCGTACCCGATACCCCCGGTGCTTCCCGTGACCAGGGCGGTCTTGCCGGTGAGCTGCAAGTCCATTGCGGCTGCCGGTTGCAGCGTCGCCAGACACAACAGAACCAGGCAGGCGTAAAGGGCCGGCGTGGTGGATCTCAGGGTGGAGCTCATGGATAGCGTCCTCTGGGAGAGCGGCATTTACGGATACCTTAGCGCACAAGCTTCGGGCATTGACGGGATTCGAAGGCTCATCCACGATGCGGTATGGCAGACGATATCCCCCTCGCGCGGCGACTCCTGGGCCTCATTGACCTCACGAGCCTCAATCCAACCGACGACGACGCGTCGATCAGTGCGTTGGCCGCCTTTGCCTCCACGCCCGCCGGTCGAGTGGCGGCGTTCTGTACTTGGCCCAGATTCATTGGCGTTGCGCGCAAGCGTCTGAGCGGCACGGGTGTGCCGATTGCGGTCGTGACCAACTTTCCAGCCGGCTCGAGCGATGTGGCGGCGGCTGCGGCCGAGACCGCGGCGGCGGTCGCAGATGGGGCCGACGAGGTGGATGTTGTGTTCCCGTATCACGCCATGCTGGCGGGGGATGACGCGACAGGTCTCGCGCTTGTGCGCGCGTGTCGTGCCGCCTGTGGCCCCAAGGTGCTACTAAAGGTGATTCTGGAGACCGGGCAATTGGGCTCGGCGGATCACATCCGGCACGCGGCCGAACTGGCCATTGAGGGCGGCGCGCATTTCATCAAGACGTCCACTGGCAAAACGCAGCCCGGCGCTACGTTGCAAGCCGCGGAGGCCATGATT